>NZ_AP013294.1:1697404-2013606 GCF_000829195.1 Bacillus sp. OxB-1
CAGTGAACTTGATTTACGCATACGATGAAGGGATGCGTCTAGTTTTGGAAGAGGGGATGGAAAAGAGGGTCATCCGGCATACCGCCTTCGGAAAAGCGGTCCGTGCCGCGTTATCTGAGTACGACATGGCCGCGTTGGCCGATGAAGAAGCGGCTGCTTCGACATTGAGCTGCATCCTGTATCCGGAAGGGGTAGACGACGCAGCCTTCCGGGCAGCCCTCGCGAAAAAAGGGGTCATCGTCGCCGGAGCACTCGCCCATCTAGGCGGCAAAGCATTCCGCATCGGCCATATGGGCAACACGACTGAAGCCATGCTTGGACAAGCGATCGAGAAAATTGGAGAAACCTTGATGGAACTTGGAGTCGAGGCGAATATCGAAAAAGCCGTCGCACGATTTAAGAAAGAAGTATCCGTCACAGCATAAGTCGAAAATCAGCCTTCCCGGTATTGGGAGGCTGTTTTTTGCGGAGAAGAATGAAACTTGTAAAGCGGGAAATGAACGATTGACTCCATTTCAAAAAGTTTCAGTAGAATCTCCTAACATTTCACTCCTACCTCAAAACGTTTTTGCCACCTCTCAATACTTTTACCAAACTCTCCAACGTTCGCCGGCCACCTCGTAACGTTTCAATCCATCCTCTCAACATAGCCAATAGACCTCTCAACAATCCGATCCAACTTCGAAACGTTCGGAACCCCCCAACATTTTCACCGAACTTCTAAACGTTCTTGGGAAACCTCACAATGTTTCAATAAAACCTTGCAACCAATCCATCCCACCTCCAAACGTCTTTGCCACCTCCCAACATTGCCACCCAACTTCTAAATGTTTTTGAGAAACCTAACAATGTTTCATCCCCCCCTCGAAACCAATCCATCCAACCGCCCAACCGCCCCCCATCACATACAAAAAACCGGAAAGAATGACAGGCATTCTTCCCGGTTCTATGAATCATTCAGCAGAATAGTATTGGACAAGTCCTTGATAGATGGATTCTGCGAAGATTTCAATATACTCATCGCTTGCTAGCTTGTTGAAGTCTTGTGAGTTGGAGATGAAGCCCAGCTCGACTAAAACTGCAGCGACGTTGTTGTTTCGGATGACGTAGAAGCGTTGGTCTTTCACGCCGCGGTCAGACATATTGGCCCGTTTTACGATATTGTTTTTAATCGCAGTGGCGAGCAGTTTACTTTCGGCCGAGTTTTCATTGACGGAGGAGTCGAAGTAGACTTCGGTTCCTTTCGCCGAACTCGATCCTGCCGAGTTGACATGGATGGAGACGAAAGCTTCGGCATAATGTTTTTTCGCAAATTGTGTACGCTCTTCAAGTGATAGGAACTTGTCCGTCGAGCGTGTCATCAACACGTTGGCTCCCGCTTTTTTCAGCTTGCTTTCGACCAGTTTCGCAACTTTCAGGTTGACAGCCTTTTCGGTTAATCCATTTTTGGACGCGCCCGGGTCATGTGCTCCGTGGCCTGCGTCAATGACGATGATCCGATCTTTCAGTGGATTGCCGGATGTGTTGATCAGTTTCAGATAAGATTTATGGACATAAGCCGTTTCGGAATTGAACTTGATTTTCGCCCAGTATCCATCAATGGAAATGACTTCAACCTTTTGGCCGCGGTTCAGTTTTCCTACCGCTTTTGCTGTACCACTGGCAGCTGCCCGGACGTTCAGATTATTCACAGTCGCTTTACCGATCAGTTTGCCAGTGACTGCAGGAGGCTCGGGTTTAACCGGCTCAGTTGGCTTCGGATCTTCCGCCACATCGTTGTTCTCCGGTGCAGTCGGCGGCTTGGTTGTGCCTAGTTCAATGGTGTATCTTCCATTAACGTATCCTTCGCCTTGTTCGAGAAGGACGAGCAGCCAGTCGCCGGATTGCCCTACCACCTCTACGACAGCTCCGTCTTGAAGGCTGCCTAGAATGGCTCCGTTAACGGAAGGTTGGTTCCGTACATTCAACGTGTCGCCTTTTGTATCGACTTTGACAAAATAGGTTCTGGAGGTTTGCTCTGGCTGTTTAACGGGTAATTTATACTTATCATTGAGTCCGCGAGCGACAAACAGGGCAAATTGCTTCCGTGTCAAGTAATGATTCGGCAAGAATTTCCCAGCGTCCCCTTGCGTGACACCGCCGTAATACAGACCGTTGATGCGTTCTGCATATGGATGACTGGCCATATCGGTCAACACCATCGGATGGTCAAGTGTGATCGGTTGGTTCAAGTTAAAGGCGACAGCCAAGGCGTAGCCCATTTCGTCGCGTTTCAATTTTTCGTTCGGCTTGAAACGGTTGTCCGAACCGACTTTGAAATAACCGAGTGAGACGGCGCGGCTCGCATACTCATACTGTTCCGTACCCGGCTTTAAATCTTTGAATTGGATAGCCGGAGTCGGGATGTTTTGCTTTTTCGAAGCGATGACCAGCATTTTGGCGGCTTGTGCGCGTGTCAGGTTATCGCTTGGGTTGAACTTCGCAACCTTATTGATAATGCCGAGATCTGCTATGTAATGGACCTCTTCAAAAGCTTCATCTTTGGCATTGATATCCGAAAATTTGAATTGTGCGGATGATTGGCCCGGGACGATGGATAACAGAGTGAAGAGCATCAGGGACACTGCTGCCCACTTAAAAATTCTCATTTTGTCCTCCCTTGTTTCTTCTAGGTTTCTACTAGAGTTCTAGGTTCAGTTTACCAATAATATCGTTCTATTTCTATAATAACATGTGACCATTTTGCATTCTTTTGTAGAATGATAGAGAATGGCGCCACTCTTGCATTCCTTAGACTTCTGAACTTCTATCGGAGAGGCGTGGAATATAAAAAACCGGATGCCCGTGGTAAGCGGAACATCCAGTTTTGGGTCATTGTGCTTCAATTTTTTTCATGAACTTTTGGAGTTGCGCAGCCGTTACATTGTCATTCAGGCCGTAATTGCCATCGCCATAACCTGAAGTGACATTGTTGTGGGCGAGAGTATTGATATACTCCGTTGCCCAGTGGTCGCTTGGCACATCTTTGAAGTTGGCATCGGATGTACCTGCCATGTCGAATGTTTCGACAAGGACTTTTGCCATTTGTGCTCGAGTCAAGAGACCGTCCGGATTGAATTCCCCGTTGTTGCCCGAAAAAATACCAGCTTCCGCCACAGCTCTGATTGCGTCGGCTTGTGGGTGATCAGCTGGAACATCTGAGAATACATCTTGTCCATCGGGGATAGGTAATCCGACTTCTTTGACAATCGTTTCAGCAATTTCAGCACGAGTTGCATATTTTACTTTTTTCACTGTATCGGCAGCTGCTACTACTTTTTCCGGAGTGAGGTCCGTCACTCGGCGAGCACCGATATAGCGCTTGCCCCAATAGTAAGGATCGTGAATGGATGAAATCATGACCCCTTTACTAGTGGAAGCGTGGATGAAGTTGTTCGCTCCGATGTAGATGCCGACATGTGATACGCCGCGGCCGCTCGTATTGAAGAATACGAGATCACCAGTTTGCAAAGCACTTTTCGCAACAGCTTTTCCCATATTATACTGTTGCCCAGTAGTGCGGGGCAGCGATTTGCCTTCTTTTTTGAATACATATTGGATAAACCCTGAGCAGTCGAAACCGGAAGTGGTTGTCCCTCCATAAGAATAAGGCACGCCTATATAGGATTTCGCAGTACTTACGAGCGAAGTCGTAGAATTTGCGGAAGCCATCGATGGTAGCGACGATGAGATGATCAAACTTGCCATGACAAAAAACAACAATCGTTTCATACGGTTCTCAAATTCCCCTTTCGCACATATACTTGCGATGTGCTTTATCTGAGAACATATTAGCATAGCAATACGGTCAAGTCGGTTACAGTTACATTACAAAACCATTACAAGGAACTATGCTAGAATTGAGAACATTATAATATCGCCATCGACAGGGTGCCAAAAGCCTTGTAGGTGGCGTTTTTTACTGATGGAAAAAGAGTATAAAAGGTGGAGAAGAGTGCCGAAGGAAAGACGGTTATGAAAATACGAAGTTGCTAGATTCTACCGGAAAAGCGTTCCGTCCGGAAATATGTTAAAATGATGCAATGTGTAATGCCAATCTATTGGCAGCTCAAAAAAGATGGGATGAATGAATTATGCAGAAAATTGTAGTATTCAGCAATATGTACCCGTCGTCCGACCATCCGACGTACGGCATTTTCGTCAAAAACCAGGTCGCTCTGCTGAAATCAGCGGGACTCGATGTCGCCGTCGTTGCCATCGAGGAGCCAGGGAAAGGGAAATTCAAAACGTTGCAAAAGTACGCCGGTTGGTTTTTCCGCTCGCTGGCCTATTTGCTGAAGCATAAAAAGAAGCTTTCTATGACGCATGCCCATTATGCCTTTCCGACAGGGCTCCTTTCATTGATCGGAAAGAAGTGGCTCGGCTTGCCCTTTGTCGTCACGGTGCACGGCGGGGATATCGATAAGATGGCCGCAAGAAGTGCACGCATCGCCAAAATGACGAAATCGATTCTGCAACAAGCAGAAGCTGTCATTGTCGTCGGGGAAAAATTACGGACAGATGTCATCGGCAAGTTCGGCGTTCCGGAGAACCGCGTCCATCTGATTAGCATGGGCGTTGATACGGACGTATTCAAGCCGATTCTGAAACCGGAGGCGAAGGAGACGCTTGGATTCCCGAAGGACAAGCGCATCATCCTGTTCGTCGGCAACGTCATCAGGGCGAAAGGATTGCTGGAACTCGCCGAGGCGTTCGGAAAGATAAAACCGGAATTTCCGAATACCGTGCTGTTCATTGCCGGTTCACAGAAGGATGAAAACTTTACAGCCGAGTTACGGCAATTCATTGAAACTCAATCGATTAAAGATGTCCAGTTCAAGGGCCCGCTGAGTCAGTCCGTATTGGCAAGATGGATGGCCGCCGCCGATGTGCTCGCATTGCCGTCGCATCATGAAGGGTTCGGCCTGGTCGCACTGGAAGCGATGGCTGCCGGGACGACAGTAGTCGGAACGGATGTCGGAGGCCTTTCTTATCTATTGGCAAATCAAGCCGGGATTCTCGTGCAGCCGAAGCAGCCGGATTCGTTAGCGGATGGCTTGCGGAAAGCATTGGACCACAGTTCGGCACATATCGATGAAAACAAGATGAAAGAAACCGTCGAACTGCATTCATATGACAGGATCTTACATAATTTATTTTCGATTTATGAAGCTGTCGGGAAGGATGGGACCCGTGAATAAATTCATGAAAATCATCGGGGCCGTCGCGGTCATCAATATTATAGCGCGGCTCTTCGGCTTTCTCCGTGAAGTGGCCATCGCGGATGAGTATGGAACAACAGATCCTGCGAACGCTATTTTCACGGCGTATACCATCCCGAATTTCATCTATTTAGTGGTAGGAGGGGCTCTGACAACGGCCTTCATCTCTGTCTATCATTCGTCTAAATCCGATAAAGGGGAATACGTCCGGAAGGCTTTCGGAACAGTTCTCCTTGCAGCCGTCGGAATTACAGTCGTTTTACTTTTGTTGACAGACCCGGTGCTGAATACATTTTTTAAAGATTTGAATGAAGAGGAAT
Organism: Bacillus sp. OxB-1; assembly: GCF_000829195.1. GTDB lineage: Bacteria > Bacillota > Bacilli > Bacillales_A > Planococcaceae > Sporosarcina. The sequence goes on from NZ_AP013294.1 coordinate 1,702,986, forward strand.
TCACGTTGACTCGGGAACTATACCTTTGGATGATGCCTTCCACCATCGTCCTCGTGCTATCGACGTGGATGAGTGGGATATTCAACATCAACGGCAAGTTCAACTTGTCGAGCATGGCGATCCTCCTCTACAATGCCGCTTTTGTCGGCATTGCCGTCGCCTTGACGGGTACGTTCGGCGTCCAAGCTTATGGAATCGGTGCGCTAGTCTCCGCATTGCTCATGGGAATCTTCCTCTACGCGGGACTGCGGAAAGCGCAATTCTATTCATTGAAGCCATCATTTGAAATGTCCGACGATATCAAGCGACTATGGGTCATCGCTTTGCCAATCCTATTCGGCGGCGCCTCGCTGCAATTTTACAACGTCATTTACCGGATTGCAGCAGCGACGCTCGAAGGGGGAGCCATCTCTGTCGTCAACTACGCCTCCAAGCTGAGCGCGTTCCCGCAAGCGATCATGATGACCGCTGTGACGACGGTCGTCTATCCGCTCCTCAGCAAGAAGGAAGGGGAGGGGGATGACAAAACGGTGCGGGCTCTCTATAAAAAGGGGCTGCTTTACATGGTTGCGCTGTTTGTGCCTGCGACCTTGATCGCCTATTTCTTCGCCGAGCCGATCATTTCACTTGTCTATGGCCGTGGGGAATTCGGATACGAGGAAATCATGGCGACGACACCGGTGTTCCAAGCTTTCAACTGGTCCATGTTCTTCCTGGCCGCCACGACGTATGTCACCCGGTTTTATTATGCGAAAGGCAACTCGATGACCCCCGTCATCTTCAGCCTGATCAGCGTGTTCGGCATCAACCTCGCCGTCATCTATCTGATGATCGACTCGCATGGCGCAACGGCCATCGCCTACGGCACCGTCATCAGCGCCGCCATCAACTTCCTCATGCTGGCAGCGTATGCGAGATGGAAATGGAAACTGTGATTTTTTGGGGGACCCCATTCTTTGGCACTTGTGCTGGAGGGCGGGGTTTTATTTTGATTGAAAAGAGATTTGAAACATTATCTCTTTGAACTTTTTGTTGTTTTCTCCCGATTTTGAAATGAACTTCTTCAACCTTTCAACGTTTTCCAGTCCGAAACGTTTTCCAGTCCGAAACGATTATCCGAAACCACCCAGCGAAACAGCCCAACTTCGAAACGCATTTCTCCAACTTCAAAACATTATGGCTCAACCTCTCAACGTTTTCGCCACCTCTCAACGTTTTGGCTGAACTTCGAAACATTTAAGTCCGACCTTTCAATACTTCCAGGGAACTTCTCCACATTGTCCGCCTACCTCGAAATGTTTTCCTCCAACCTCGAAACGTTCTATCGTTCGAAACATATATCTCGAACCTCCCAACGATGTCCGCCAACTACGAAACATATTTCTTCAACCTCAAAACGTTTCCTACAAACCTATCAACGCTTCAACCGCCTCTCAACATTATCCCCGAGCCTCGAAACGTTCGACTTCCATTTCTAAACGTTTCCAAAGAACAGCACAACATTCCTCTCAAACCTCGAAACGCTACCACTCCACCTCTCAACGCCCACCGCCCCGCCCTCCGCAGAGTGATAATCGCCCACCACCTTTCATATAAATGGGATAGGTACTTACAAATTGGGATAGGTGGGGCTGCCGATGCAGATGAAGAATGTTTCGGGAATGGAAGCATTCAAGAAGAAGACGCCGACTTCTTACGCAATATCCCGGAGGGCGAGACAAGTGATGCCAGGGGGCGTGACTGCGAATATTAAATTTTTCGAACCGTATCCCATTGTGATGAAATCCGGGGCGGGCGCGTATTTGACGGATGTTGATGGCAATGAATACATCGATTATCTGCTGTCCTATGGTGCCTCGATTACAGGGCATGGACATCCGAAGATTACCGAAGCGATCCAAGCCCAATTGGCGCGGGATGGCACGTATTTATTCGGAACGCCGCATGAATTGGAACTAACGATGGGAGAGAAGATCCGGCAGCTCTATCCAAGCGTGGAAAAGGTGCGCTACACGAATTCCGGGACGGAAGCGACGTTGCTCGCCACCCGGCTGGCCCATGCGTACACGGGGAAGCCGAAGATCGCCAAGTTCGAGGGGCATTACCATGGCGGCTATGATCAGATGCTGCTCAGTGTCAATCCGCCCTTAGATCTTGCCGGTCCCCTAAGCAATCCGACCGCCGTGCCGGAATCCAAGGGCATTCATTCGCACCACGCCGAGCATACCGTCGTTCTGCCCTTCAATCAATGGGACGAAACGAAGGAAATCTTGACCAAGCGCCAAAGTGAGATTGCAGCTGTCATCATGGAACCGATTCAAAGCGGGTTCATTCCTGCGGAGCAGTCGTTTGTCGGGAATCTCCGCAAGTTGACTGCCGAGTTAGGGATGCTGCTCATTTTCGACGAGGTGAAAACCGGTTTCCGCATAGGGCTGGGAGGAGCCCAGGAACTGTATGGTATCCGGCCGGATCTGACGACGCTTGGCAAAGTGGTCGGAGGCGGCTTTCCGATCGGAATGGTCGGGGGAAAGAAAGAGGTCATGGAAATCAGCGCTCCGTCCGCGGCATCGGATGTATTTGACAGCAGCCAAAGCAAGAAATCCCGCGCCCAGGATGTCCTTTTCCATAGTGGTACATACAACGGGCATCCGACAATCCTGGCGGCGGGCCTTGCGACAATCGAGTTGCTGGAGCAGGAGATGGCAGCCGTTTTACGGAACACGGATCGTCTGAAAAGAGGGATCACTGATTTATTTGCCGCCAAAGGGGTGGGGGCTTTGCCGGTCGGGGAAGGGTCCATTTTCAACCTCGTCGTCACGGAACAAAATAGCATCTTGAATTATCGAGATTTGCAAGCAGCGGCCAATTTCAAGGTACGAAAAGAAGTCGACTATCATTTATTGGCGCACGGCATTTACACGAAACCGCTGAACCGCTACAGCATGGCGACCGTTCACGGCGACAAGGAAATCGACCGGACATTGGGGGCCTATGATACGGTGCTGACGACATTATTCGGCTGAAGTAAAAGAACGGACCGGATTACGACGGAATGGCGATCATCGTCCTTGTTTGGTTCATTCAAAAAAGCGGCCGCTTGAAGAAGCCCCTCGAAAAGCTGCGATCGTGAAATGAAAAGCAGGTCCATCCGGGAAGGGGTGGACCTGCTTTAGTATGGGAACATAGGCACCTACCATTCCTCTCTCTCCCTTCACATAAAGAAGTTCCCTTCCCCGACTTTATCGTAAAGGCCGCTTTTTTTGAAAATCGGGATCTTCTCTTTCGGGAGCCGTTTGACGATAATCTGGATGCCAGCTTTTTTGGCATCATCGAGCAATGCGGAAAGGGCGGCTTCGCCGGTTGCATCAATGACGGATAGGTGCTCCAGATCGAGGATCATCCGCTTCGCCTTCGTTTGTAACAGAGCAGGGAGCTGGTCTTCGAACACTTTGGCGGTGCCGAAAAATATAGGTCCGTCGATAATATATTTTTGGATGGCTTCCGGATTGCCGCCTCCGAATTTCACCAATTCCACTTCGGATGGTTTGCCTTCTTTAATGCTTAGTTTGCCGCTCATTTTACGCAAGAAAGACATAGCTGCCAGGAGAATCCCGACTTGTACAGCGATGGTCAAGTTGACAAAGATCGTCAGCAGGAATGTCGTCACTAAAACGATCGAATCGCTCGAGCGAATAGACAGGATATGGACGAACGCTTGGCGGGCGCTCATATTCCAGGCGACATACATGAGAATCGGTGCCATCGCGGCGAGCGGGATATAGGAAGCGTACGGTGCGAAAAGCAACAGGAAAGCGAGAACGAAAAGGCTTTGTGTCACACCCGAAACCGGGCTGACGGCCCCGGACCGGATATTCGTCGCCGTCCGTGCAATCGCTCCAGTGGCTGGAATCCCGCCGAACAGCGGTGTAACGATATTGGCGATTCCTTGGCCGAACAGTTCCCGCTTGGAATTATGTTTCGGCACTTCCGGTTTCATGCCATCCGCAACAACACCGGATAACAGGGACTCGATGGCGCCCAACGCCGCGATAACGAGGGCAGGCTGCCAAAGATTGACCAGTTTGGACAAAGTGATGTCCGGGAATGAAAAGCTGGGAAGCGTTTTGGGAATCCCTCCAAAGGCGGTCCCGATTGTTTCTACCTTTCCTGGAAATAAAAAGATCGAAAGGAGCGTCGGGACGAGCAGCGCAACGAGCAGCAGCGGAACTTTCGGTGCAATCCGCGGCAACACGAGAATGACCGATAAGCCGATGAGCGCGGTCAGGACACTGAACCAATTGATCATATGCAGGTTTCGGAATAGACCAATCATATTTTCATGGAAAAATTCCTTCTGTTCCAGTCCGGTCAGCCCAAGGAAATTTCCGATCTGACCGGTGAAAATGATGATGGCAATCCCGGATGTAAATCCGATCGTGACCGACTTCGGAACGAAATGAATTAAATTACTGATACCGAGAAAACTCATGATGACGAGAAAGACGCCGGCCAGCAACCCGGCGATAAGAAGGTCTTCATAGCCGTATTGGAGCACGACTCCGAGCAGGATGGGGATGAATGCGCCGGTAGGCCCTGCAATCTGAAACCGGGAACCCCCGAACAAAGCGACCAGGAGACCGGCAATGACGGTAGTGTAAAGTCCGTACTCCGGCTTCACTCCCGAGGCAATTGCAAAAGCCATCCCAAGCGGAATGGCCACGATACCTACAGTGACCCCCGCAATCAAATCTTGGCGGAAACCGGCTGCATTGTAATTTATATAACGATCGTCTTTCAACATTCCATTCATCTCCGGAATAAGGTATTTCTTACAAGTTCCTGTACCAAGTGTACCGTACAAACGGCTTAGTGACAAGGGTGCATCCGCCCAGCGGTTGAAGAGGTGACCGTCACCTATACAACTCCTGGACTATTATGAATTGCGTATGAACGGTTGTTTGAATCTCTGAGGTCACAATAGCACTGGAGAGCTTCCAAAATAGGAAAACCTGTCATGAAAATGCAAAAAAACACCGCCCGGCTGTTGTCGCCGAGCGGTATTTTACTATTTCGGAAAAGTTTGTCTTCGCTATTTGATTTGATTGAATCGCTTATAGCCGACAAGTTTTTCCTGCCAATAGGGATAATCGACGGAGGAAATTTCCACTTGCTTCGTTCCGGCGTGGATGAACTTTCCGTCTCCCAAATAGATTCCAGCGTGGGAGATGCCTTCCCGGTAGGTATTTTCGAAGAAGACTAGGTCCCCGGGAACCGGTTGCTCGACTGCCGTCGATTGGTTGAACATGCCGATCGTGTCAAGGCGGGGAAGGGCAAGTCCGGCTTGATTGAAGACATAATAAATGAACCCGCTGCAATCGAAGCCCTCTTCCGTCGCGCCCGCCCATACATACGGTGTGCCGAGGAGCGGCATGGAGACGTCGACTGCCGCGGCTAAGACGCCATTCGATGGTGCCGCCGGGGCTTGTTGAGCAGGCGGTTTTGAATCGTTCACTTGCGGGCTTGCCGGTTTCGCAGGCGCTTTCGTCCACGAATTGATGGACGACGTCGCGGTTTTATCTTTGCTTATGGCTTGTCCTACTGAATTGGTCTGCTTCGCTGCCGCCGGTTTCTTGGTAGTTGCCTGTTTCGGTGAAACGACCAGCTTTTGATCGATCTTAATAGAATCCGAGGCCAGGTTATTCATGCTTTTCAATTCATCCACGGTCAATTTATGCTGCGATGCGATTTTCCAAAGCGTATCCCCCGGTTTGACGACATGGGTATCCGTTGAAGCCTGCGCGCTTCCCGCAGCGATCAAGGTCGCCAGCGAGACGGAAGCCAATACCGAAAAAGCCTTCTTTTTCATCTCAATTCCCCTTTCAAACGACAAACCCTTTTCTTCTATTTTAATAGTTTACAAGAAATACTACAATGTTACATAGGGTTACATTTGTGTTACAGTTTTATAAATATAATAAATACGACGCATCTCGAAATCATTACATGACGAAAAAGCTGCCGCGGTATCATCCTACGGCAGCTTTTTCGATTTCATTTTTCAAATGGTATGTTTCTGTTTCGTCAATTTTCCAATCAAGACACCGATCAGTGCACCAATGATGGCAGGCACGAGCCATCCGATCTGCTGCTCGTATAACGGGAGGTGGGAAAGTATGGAGGTGACCGGCTTGACATCAATGTCCGCTCCCCGGAGTCCATCGAAGATACTGACGACTGCCGTTGCCAGCAAAGCAAGTACGTAGACAATCGGCTGTCTGTTGAAGGATTTGTCAATAAACGACAGGAGCATCAAGACAATTGCCAGTGGGTAGATCATGAGCAGCACTGGAATGGAAAAAGAAATGAGCTGCGTCAAACCGACATTGGCGATTACCGTACTGAAACCCGCAAAGATCAACACGAAAAGCTTGTAAGACGTGCTAGGAAAAAGTTCCTTGAAATACTGTGCACATGCGGAGACGAGACCGATGGACGTAGTCAGACACGCGAAAATAATCGTAACGGCAAGAATAATGGAACCGTACTGCCCGTATAACACATTGGAAGCAAGAGCCAGCACAGCGCCTCCGTTACGTTGAACCCCGAAGGCTTCCACACTCGTCGCCCCGATATAACCGAGAGAAATATAGACGAATGCCAATCCGGCCGCTGCGATACTGCCCGCGATAACCATGGCCTTCAGGACGGGACGCCTCTCCGTCACACCTTCCGCTTTTAGTGCGTTAATCACGACAATTCCGAAAACTAAGGCGGCGATGACATCCATCGTCAAATAACCTTCCACGAAGCTCCGGAAAAAGGGTTGGTTTACGAAATCACCCTGCGGTTGTCCGATGTCCCCGATCGGTGAGATGATGCTTTTGACAGCTAACGCCCCGATCACGATAAAAAGAACAGGTGTCAACCATTTACCGATCCGGTCGACAAGCTTAGCCGGGTTCAGTGCAAGCGCCACTGTAATCAGGAAAAAGATGACGGTGAAAATGACGAGCGGCCAATTGGAGGAAACAACCGTTTCCGGCAAAAAGGGTACGACTCCAATTTCGAATGAGACGGTGGCTGTCCGGGGGATACCGAAGAACGGGCCGATCGCCATGTAGACAATCATCGTGAAAATGATACCGAAAAGGGGATGGACACGTCCTGCAATGGTCTGCAATCCGCCGCCCGCGTTAGCGATGGACAGGACTGCCAAGAGGGGCAGGCCAACCCCGGTGATGAGAAAGCCGATCATGGCAATAAATAATTCATCCCCTGCCATTTGGCCGAGCAATGGTGGAAATATAATATTACCGGCTCCAAGAAACAAGGCGAAAAGCATCAAGCCGATTATAAAGTTTTTCTGAAAAGACAAAGTAGTCACAGCTCCTTAAAAAATAGACGTTCAGCAATAGGTTCATTATAAATCTATAAAGTAAAAACGTCTATGAAACCTAATCCAATCCGAGTAGGTCAATTGTATTGTGAATGTTTGAAAAAACGTATAGATATTTCGTATCAATTATGGTATTCTCTGTGAAACGATAAATTTCGACAATTTCTCCTAGGCAGAGAGAAAATCATGGGAGAAAGGCTTATTCTTCGAAGAGATTCACATGAGTGAAACAGGAAGTCAGGGCCCGCTAGTTTCATGAACAATGTGCAAAACGGCTCGTTCCGCGCTATCGGTGTTTTGAAGATTGGCTAGAGGAATGTGGAACAGGGGAAATAGTAAATAATCGACGTGTCCTGTTTAGGAAAAAACGGAATTTGTTATAGAGCACCTAACATTTCACGAATTAAAAACACTAACTCCCAATCCATTAATTGAATTAGTGGCCGATAGAATCACTAAAATATGCTAAAAAAATGCCGATATAATAGAATTGAACAGGCTGAAAAGGGAGGTGCTGATCTAATGGAACGTTCAATTGAAACAATCAATACGACGCTGGAAAAAATTCGTCACCAGCAGCAATTGCTCTATTCTCATGCCAAACAGCTGAAGCTCACCCGGGAGTCGATCAAGCACACGCTGGAAGAGATTTGTCAGCAGATTGCCGAAGTGATGGCATGTGAGCGAGTCGGAATCAGGCTGTTCAATGAAAAGAGGACCATCCTGACTGCGCGGAATTTCTACGATGCCACGCGTCAAGAACAATCTTCCGGAAAATGCCTATCCCAACAAGATGTGCCTACATATTTCGAGGCGGTTCAACAGGGCCGGACGCTAATGGTGAAAGATGTGACAACCGATCCGGCTACAAAGGAATTGTATCAAAAAGGGTACTATGATCCGGCTACTCAATCCATGTTGGATGCTCCTATCATTCTAAGCAGGGGGATTGGCGGTGTCTTATGTTGTGAAACGACCGAAAAGCGGGAATGGTCAGTTTTTGATCAAGTGATTATTTCAGCTTTGGCAGACATGGTCGCTTTTATTTTCGACCGGATCTACCGGATTGAAATAGAGGAGCATATACATACGCTGGCCTACACCGACCCGCTAACCAGCCTTGACAATCAGCATGCCTTCCTTAGAAATGTGGAAGAGTTGCTGCCGAACCTATCGCCTCATGGACAAGGCGTCTTCCTCTACCTGATCCTTGATCAATTTACAGAAATCCAGGGAGTCCTAGGCCATGATGGGGGAGACGAAGTTTTGAAGGAAACGGCGAGGCGCTTGCGGTCCTTATTCCCGGCTCCTGCCATCACCGCACGCATCGGATTCGACCATTTCATTGTTTTTATTCCCCATGGGTATGCTGCCGAAACAGCCACCTTGTTCATGGATCGATTGGCGGATGAAATCAGGAGGCCGATGCACATCGGAGGTCATGAAGTCTACTTGACCTTCAGTTATGGAGTCTCCTATTATCCGGAACATGTACAGACCGCGAAAGAGGGGCTGCAGACGGCCCATGTCGCATTGCAATCGGGAAGGAAGAACAAGACTCGTAAAGCGGGCCGGGTCTATAAGCCGGGCATGCATACGACCATGAAGGAAATGATGCTATCGGAAATCAACCTTCGAAAAGGTCTGGATCTTAACGAATTCCGTCTCTTCTACCAACCGCAAGTCGATGGGGAAACGGGGGAGTTGAAAGGGTTTGAAGCGCTCATCCGTTGGAAGCATCCGGAACGGGGGTTGATCTATCCGGGGGACTTTATCGACCTTGCCGAATCGACCGGGTTGATCTTGCCGATCGGGGAATGGGTCATTAAAGAAGCGTTCACCCAACTGCGTAGATGGGAAGATGAAGGCCGGGGCCATTTGAAAGTATCCATCAATTTGTCACCGCGCCATTTTCTGCATCATACTCTTCCTGATTATCTGATCAAGTGTGCCAATGAATCGGGAATTGAAATGAATCGGCTGAAACTGGAGATTACAGAGAACGTCGCATTGCAAGACCAAGTAGCCGTCAAGCAGAGAATCAAGCAATTGGTCGACCTCGGATTTGACATTTCCATCGATGATTTCGGAACAGGATATTCCGCATTTATTTATTTACAACATTTTTCGGTCCAAGAAATTAAAATCGACCGCCAATTCATCGTGGATTTGACAATTGATCCGAAAAGTTCTGCCATTGTCCAAACAATCATCCGATTAGCTAAGATGCTCGGACTTTCCGTTATTGCGGAAGGGGTGGAAACCGAGGAGCAATGGATCCGTTTAAAGCAGTTGGGCTGCACGAAGATCCAGGGCTATTATTTCAGCAGACCGCTCCCCGCCGACGAAATCGATAAACTTTTGGAAGACACGGGTGGAAAACTTCCCGTGCAAGATGCAACCGTAGATCAAAATGAATAGAAAATGATGTTTGAGGGTACATGACGTATCGTAGTGGTACGATTTCTTGTCACCCTTTTTTTCCGTGTGTACAATGGTGGGACAACGAATGCGAAACGAGGAGGCAGAGATATGGAACTGAGTCAGTTTATGCGAAACCTGATTATCGAAACTCCTTCCATCCCCGGCAATTTAGCAAAAGTGGCCACGGCAATCGCGCAATGGAAAGGCGATATCGGCGACATCCAGACAATCAAAGTCGGCACCCTTTCCACCTTGCGGGACATTTCCATCCAATGCGAAGATGAAGAGAATTTGAAACAGATCGTCGATGCAATCAATGCAATCGGCGACGGCATTCATGTGCTCGCCGTGACGGACGATGTGCTGCAAGCGCATGAAGGGGGCAAAATCCAGATGAAAGGCCGGATGGAAATCCGGTCACTCGGCGATTTGCGGAGAGTGTACACCCCTGGCGTCGCCAATGTTTGCGAAGTGATAAAAAACGATCCATCCCAAGCCGATTATTTCACGGGTATCTCGAACTCTGTCGCCATCGTGACGGACGGCACCGCCATTCTAGGTCTCGGCAATATCGGTCCGGTTGCGGGAATGCCTGTGATGGAAGGGAAGGCTGTCCTGTTCGACCAGTTCGCGGGTATCAGCGGCATCCCGATTCTGCTCGATACGAGCGATCCGGACGAAGTGGTCAAGACAGTGAAGCATATCCATAAAGGGTTTGGCGGGATTTTATTGGAAGATATCGGATCGCCCCATTGTTTCGAGATCGAAGAGCGGCTGAAAGCGGAACTCCCGATTCCTGTCATGCATGACGACCAGCATGGCACGGCAGTTGTGACACTCGCTTCTGTCTTGTCCGCCTGTAACCAAACGGGTGTGGAGCTCAGCGGTTCCGTTGTCGGACAAGTCGGCTTGGGCGCGGCGGGGCTGGCCATTAGCCGGATGCTTATGGAATATGGTGTCCGGGAAATGCATGGGGTCGACCGCAATGAGGCGGCGCTCGAACGGATGAAGCATTACGGCGGCAACGTCCTCGGTTCGCTGGAAGAGCTGATGGAAACTTGCGATATTGTCATAGCGACGACAGGCGTTGCGGGGTTGATTCGACCTGAAATGGTGCAGAAAGGGCAGATCATCTTGGCGTTGTCCAATCCGAATGCGGAAATCAAACCGGAAGTAGCACTTGAGGCGGGGGCGGCTTTTGCGGCGGACGGTCGCCAAGTGAATAATGTCCTTGGCTTCCCAGGCATTTTCCGCGGTGCCCTGAACGCGCAGGCAAAGGCGATCACCTATCCGATGCTTATCGCAGCCGCCTTGGCCATCGTCGAGACGACGAAACCGGGGGATCTGGTTCCTCATCCGCTCGACCCGCAAGTCCACCAAAACGTCGCTGAGGCTGTTGAACGGGTGGCCAATGAAACCCAATCGTTGCAATGAAGTGCGAAAGTGAGTCGGGAAGTCCCGGTTTGCAAGTAAAGTTCCGGCGAGTGCAAGCAAGTGGATGCCGAGCGCAAGCAACGGTCGAATGAATGCAATGAAACATCAGGTGAGTGCAAGCAACCGGCATTCGGGTGCAACGAACTTCCGCCTGCACGAAAAACCCTCCCAGGAGCGGATGCCCCTGGGAGGGTTTTGTCATACCTTATCTTCCGATTGGCCAGTCGAATGGTGACGAGCCCGGAGGAGAGTGTTTCAGGATGTCGAAGACCGGAATTGTGTACGCGAACAGGATGAGCGCAATGGTGACACCGATCCAGAGATACCAATTCTCGAGCACTTTCGGAGTCGGATCCGCATCTTCCTCCTCCTCGGCAATCGGATATTCCTCCACACCGCGTGGCGCAAAGAAGGCAAGTTGAATGAAGATATACACCATCAAGATGATGCCGATGAACAAGATTGTTCCGCCGATGGCTTGGGAAAGCTGGTAGCTGATCCATGTCTGCACCTGCTCGCCGCCCGCATATTCAGAGTAGTTGGAACGGCGCGGCCCGCCAAGCAAGCCTTGGATGTGCATGGACGTCGACATGATCGTCATCCCGATTGTCCAGATGATGGACTGGATGATGCCCAGTTTGTTGAGTTTCGGAGTCAATCGTCTGCCTGTCAAATGCGGGATCAGCCAGTACGAGATACCGAAGAACGTCAGGATGACCGTAGTGGCTACGGTCAAATGGAAGTGACCGGTGACCCAGATCGTATTATGGATAAGCGCGTTCATCTGGTGGGAAGCGTTGATGATCCCGCCGGCCCCGCCCGGAATGAAAGCGACCATCCCGATGAATGGCGCAAGGAAACGGACATCTTTCCACGGCAGTTTCTTGAACCAGCCGAACAGGCTCGTATACCCTTTTTTCCGTCCAGTCGTTTCAAATGTGGCAAAAATCGAGAAAGCCGTCATCAATGTCGGAATGACAACCATGAATGTCAGCACAACTTGGATGAATTTCCATGTCGGGTCGATGCCGGGCTCGGTGAGCTGGTGGTGGAAACCGACCGGAATGGAGAACATCAATAATAAGATGAATGACAATCTAGCGAGAGAATCACTGAATAATTTTCCGCCGATAATTTTCGGAATGATCGCATACCATGCCATGTAAGCCGGCAACAGCCAGAAATAGACGAGCGGGTGGCCGAAATACCAGAACAACGTACGGCTCATTAGGACATTGATCGTCTCCGCATATCCGAGCGACCAAGGGATGAATTGGATCAACACCGAGGAAGCGACTCCCAATGACGCGATGAACCACATTAACATATTGATCGTCACCATGAAGGCAAGAAGCGGTGATTTCTGCCCTTTATGCGCCTTCTTCCAAACATACAGCTGGCGGAAGTTGACGAACGCCGCAACCCAGCTTCCGACGATGACCAGCGCAAGACCGAAATAGAACGCGGGGTGTGCCCGCAACGGAGCGTAGAACGTATACAAGACGGACGCCTCGCCGACCAGAATCGTGATGGCAGCCATAACGGTCCCGACGAGCATCGTCCAGAAGGAAATCCAGGCGACTTTCATCTGTTTATCTGAAATACCGACCGTTTTCCCCATTAAGGAGAATTGGAATCCGATGATGAAAAACGTAGTCAAGACAAGTCCGAGAATGACGCCGTGCACTGTCAAGATCGTATAATAATCGATATTGAAAGGCAGTGTGAACCTTCCTGATCGCACCAAGGTCTGCAAGAGACCCATCAAGCCGCCGACCAGAAGGGAAATATAGGTGACATACATGAAGGACATGTATAATCGCGATTGTTTTTTAGAGAGTGGCAATTGGTTGGCTACCATCATTCATACACCTCCACTGTACCGAACATCTGATGATGCCCGATGCCGCAGTATTCATTACATACGATTGTAAATTCGCCGTTCTTTTTCATAACCGCCTCGAAGCGGCTGATATGGCCCGGTTCAACCATCATATTGACATTCGTCCCTGCAACCTGGAAGCCGTGGACGACGTCCTTCGTAGTGATTTGGAAGAGGACCGTTGAGCCTTTGGGCACCCGGATCTTCCGGACCGCATTGTCTTCTGCATCCCTTCCCATATCGTAGTTGAAAGCCGATGCGACGATATTCACTTTATATTTTCCATCCGCCACTTCCCGGAGCCCCAAATTTTCAGGTTTGAATTCTTCGTGGGCTTCGACGTTGTTCGGATCGATCGTTTCAATATGACTTTGCGGGTGGGTTCCTTTCCAAAATGCAGCAAACCCGATAATAAGGAGGAATAGGGCAAGGGAGCCCATTCCGAATGCAAGCCATACTTTTTCATATTTATGCAGATGCATAGAGTACCCTCCTGACATATATTATCTAGATAAAAAGAGTGCGTAAGAAGCGAACCAAGATAGTAGGATGAAAACACCAAGCAACATGACCGCGATGAAAGTCCCTTTCAAACTGATTTCAGATGGACCTCGATCGGAATGTGGCGGTGTCGGTTTTCGTTTGCCCATTGTGTACCCTCCGTTTCGTTAAGTGTTCGGTTTCTTACTATCATCATAATCCTCTGGGACGATTAGGGAATTAGGGGATTCCCTAGGTTTCATTCAAACAGTGTGAACTTCACAATTCGTTCACTCGCTCTTCATCGTTTTGACAAAATGATTTGCTGGACTGAAATGTTTGGAAGCAAGCAATTCGGGATAAAGAACACTAGTGCCAAGGGAATTAATTAAAAAATTAAAAGAAAAATTGTTGACCATACTGTTTATGGAAATTACAATTAGCAATGTGGTGAAATCCTAAGTGGAAGTAGGTTGGAGAGAATGGAAAACATGCAGCTGATTAAAGTGGAAAACCCCGAACAGGGGGCGGAGCGTGTATTTGAAATCGTCAGGGAAGAACTGGAGAACGGCCGACTGAACGTGCTTGGGCTGGCGACAGGAAGCACCATGATCCCCGTCTATAAAATGTGGACGGATTCCGATTTGGACTTCAGCAACGTAACTTCATTCAATTTGGATGAGTATGTCGGAATCGCAGCTGATAGCCCGAATAGTTATGCATATTTTATGAAAGCTCATTTATTCAATAAAAAGAAATTCAAAGAGACGAACATACCGGACGGAATGGCAGAAGACTTGGACGCGGAATGCCAGGCATACGAGGATCTGCTGGTGAAACATCCGCTTGACATCCAGTTGCTGGGTGTCGGGGAGAACGGCCATATCGCATTCAATGAGCCAGGTACGCCGTTCGAGTCGGTCACGCATGTGGCACAATTGACGGAATCGACATTGGGCGTCAACAGCCAATATTTCGAGAATGACGAAAAAATTCCGGAAACGGCCTTGACGATGGGCATCACGTCGATCATGCGGGCGAAAAAACTGATCTTGCTTGCTTTCGGCGAGAAAAAGCGGGATGCCATCACCAAATTGGTGGAAGGCGAAGTGACGCTGGAATGGCCGATCACGAACTTATTGAAGCATGAAGATTTCATTGTCATAACGGATCTGGAATTGTAAGCATATGAAAAGACTGCTTCCCGGTGGAGGCAGTCTTTTCGCGTTTTTATGGATTAGGATCCAGCGATTGTCGTGTGGTCAAAGATACAGTGGTTGGCGGCAGGAATCACTTCTGTTCCAAGTTCGGGGACGTTGGGGAGTTGGTGTCCGTTTCGTCCGGATCCCGCCCATTCTCGACGATGCTCAATGGGGCGCGAGTGGATGGGGAAGCGGGCTCCTCATTGGGACGGTATCGTTCATATTCACCGGCTGCCGGCGGGAGATGATCATCCCGCTTCAATTCCCTGTTCCGGGAAGTGGGGACGGAGTCGGATTGCTTTATCCCAAAACTCGGCGGCGTTTCCTCGGTCGACTGATTCTCTGCATGAACTGGTTTTTTCAGGCGGCCTGGAAAATGACCTTCATTTTTCACGCACATAGCCTCCATTCTATTTTAGCATTCCTCTTATATTCCCTTTATTCGACGGGCGCAAACCTCAATTTCTATTACAATATTTCAAATAAATGAGACAATCGATTTATTCGTAACGGCTTTGTTACATAAATGTAATATTGAGTCGTTCTGAAACATGGTAAGGTTGTTGCAGATGGTTTTTTACATATAAATTAAGCCAATGGGGGAACACATGAAACTTACATTTACAATGAAAAAAACGATTACAATCTTTGTAATGGCATTACTATTATTCGTCGCACCATTCACTGGACAAGCTGAAGCGTCGACTTCCAAATCGGAAGCGATTTCAAAAACGGCAACTAGCCTAACCGGCATCAAATACGTATACGGCGGGACGACAACGAGCGGATTCGACTGCTCCGGCTACGTATCGTACGTATTCAAACAAAATGGAATCGACCTGGCACGCACATCTTCCGGCATGTACGCATCCGGAACCGCGGTGAAAAAAGCCGATCTGGAAACAGGAGATCTCGTATTCTTCAATACATCGGGTAAAGGGGTTTCTCACGTAGGGATCTACATAGGAGATGGCAAATTTGCACACGCATCCACTTCCCGTGGTACGCGTGTCGACCAATTGGACGATCCTTATTATTGGGGCAGCCGTTACATTGGGGCAAAACGCATCTCGGGCGTCAACTCCGTAGCCTCTGCAACAAAATAATGAATACATATAGCGCAGAATGTCGAATAACCGACACTCTGCGCTTTTTCATTGTTTAGAAAGCTGAGAAATTCTGGATTGATAATAATTTTCCAGCCGAATGCCTTTTCGGCCAGACGCCAGGCACTGTTTTTAATGCAGTCCATTTCAGGTGCCTTAATTTCTGCAAAGTTCGCAGAAGTTAAGGCGAATCAAGCCCTTCGCTGCTTGATTTGCAAAGAAAGGCAAGGAGGGTGTAAGCAAATCGGCATCGAATGCAAGGAAACTAGTAGGGAGTGCAAGGAAACTAGTAGGGGGTGCAAGGAAAGAGGTTAGAAGTGCAAATAAGGACTGGGGGAGGGCGAGCAATCAGGGAACTGCTGCAAAGGAGAAGTAAAGGAGCGGGTGTGTGAGAAATCTAACGGGGTGAATGAGTTCAGCGCCTGGGTTTGTCAGAGTTCTCCCGGGGTGCATGAGTTCGTCACCAGGGTGTGCGAGTTCCGTCGGAAGGTGTGCGAGTTTCGCCAAGGTGTGTCAGAAATCTCCCGGGGTATATGAGTTCGTCACCAGGGTGTGCGAGTTCCGTCGGAAGGTGTGCGAGTTTCGCCAGGGTGTGTCAGAAATCTCCCGGGGTGCATGAGTTCGTCGCCAGGGTGTGCGAGTTCCGCCTGGGTGTGCCAGAATTCTTCTGGGGTATATGAGTTCAGCGCCAGGGTGTGCGAGTTCCGTCCGAGGGTGTGCGAGTTTCACCAAGGTGTGTCAGAAATCTCCCGGGGTATATGAGTTCGTCACCAGGGTGTGCGAGTTCCGTCCGAAGGTGTGTCAGTTTCGCCAGGGTGTGTCAGAAATCTCCCGGGGTGCATGAGTTCGTCGCCAGGGTGTGCGAGTTCCGCCCGAAGGTGTGCGAGTTTCGCCTGGGTGTGTCAGAAATCTCCGGGGGTATATGAGTTCGTCGCCGGGGTGTGCGAGTTCCGTCCGAAGGTGTGCGAGTTTCGCCTGGGTGTGTCAGAAATCTCCGGGGGTATATGAGTTCGTCGCCGGGGTGTGCGAGTTCCGTCCGAAGGTGTGCCAGTTTGCAAGCAGCAGGGGATACGAGTCCTATCCTCCCCAACAAAAAAAGAGGCTGCTTCGGCAGCCTCTTTCAATCTGATCTTTTATTGCGGGACGCGGACGGTCCAGCGGGAGAAATCGGGTTCTTCTTTTTGGACCATTTCCTTCGGATAGATGAAAGTCCATGGTTTCGATGTGTTCGCTTTGACCGATAGCGGAGCCAGCTCGAATGAGCCGCGAGCAACTTGATCGCCCGTTGCATCGATGAGCTCGAGTGGCAGCTTTTCGATGTTGATTTGCTTGGAGTGGCCGTTGCGGATGAAGACGGAAGCTGCGATGCTGCCGTCGTCTTGCTGTTTCACTTGGAATCCGCTGATGTTCACTTCACGCGGCTTTAATTTCGGCAGGCCCTCCACCACTTTTGATAAGGCTTCTTTCTGCTCAGTAGACAAGCCCTCTTCCCAAGTCGGTTCGAGTTCCAATTTGTGAGGCACCATCGACTGGACGTTGAAAGCGAGCTTCCAATTTTCTGCCGGCGGTTCTTCAGCAAAAATGTTCTCTTTTGTAAAGACGAATACCCATGGCCGTGCGCTCCGTGGCGGGATGTCGCCTAACTCTTTCAAATCGAACTCATCGGAAGCAACGGTTTTTCCTTCTGCGTCGAGCAAAAGCAATTCGACTGATCCGACGGAAATCTGCTGATCGAGCGAGGAACGGAAGAACGCTTTGACGAGCCAGCTGCCATTCGCCGGTTCGACGTCGATGTCGATCCCTGATAGCGAAATCTGGTTCGGTTTGAGCGGTTCCAGTTCATTCGACAAGAAGCGGAAGACGTACTCTTGCTCTTGCGGAATGGTCCATGACGGATGAAGGGAAAGCGGAGTTTCCACTTCGTCGGTGCTCGTCGAAGACTGGACGCCCTCTACGATTTCTTCGGATCCGATGGTGCTATCGGATCCTGTTTTTTCCACTTTCTTAAAAAAGGAGAATAGTTTCATTGTTGTTGTGCCTCCATTTGTTCATTAATCTGTTTCATGAACCCGATCACCTCGGATGCGATGTTCCGACGCAATTTCTGGTAATGCTTGGCGAAAAGCTGGAGCCCTTCCCGCTGATAAATTCGCATCGGATCTTCCTGGCCATATGAACGGAGTCCGATCCCTTCCTTCAGACGAGTCATCACTTCCAAATGTTTCACCCATGTCGTATCAATATGGGATAGCATTACTTGCGGAATGAACTGCAAGATTTGCTCATGCTCGGCAAATGAATCGATGAAGGCGAGCAAATTGTCGATCGGTTCCTTGTACAGTTTCATAATATCGGCCACCCGCTCGACTGTAGGCGGAATGGACACTTGTTCCAGCAGCATGGCATTCATCGTTCGCTCGATCCGTTGCAGATCCCAGCTATCCGGGGACTCATTTTCCGGACAGCTGTCGTACACGACGAACTCCACAGCTTCATGGAGCATCGTCTTCAATTGGCCGAGAATGTCTTCCCGCGTCAATACTTTGTCACGCAACGAATAGATGACTTCCCGCTGATCATTGATGACGTCATCGAGTTTCAAGTTGTACTCCCGCATGGAGAAGTGGGCGCCTTCGACGATGCGTTGCGTCCGCTCTGTCAGTTCATGGACATCCGCGTTCTGGACGAGGCCGTCTGCATCCGTCTCCACTTTCTTCATGAACTTCTCCAAATCGTCTTTCGCGAACCGTTTGAACATATCATCTTCGAGGGAAAGGAAAAACTGGCTTTCCCCGTGGTCCCCCTGTCTTCCGGAACGTCCGCGCAGCTGGTTGTCGATGCGTCGGCTTTCATGCTTTTCCGTTCCGAGGACGAAGAGTCCGCCGACTTCCTCGACCCCTTCACCGAGCACGATATCCGTCCCGCGTCCCGCCATATTCGTCGCAACCGTAATATGGCCGAGCTGACCCGCTTGGGAAATCAAATCGACTTCCTGCTCCACACTTTTCGCGTTCAGCAGATGGTAGGACAATTTATATTCATCCAAATACTCGACGACTTTTTCCGACTGCAGGATGGAAGTGGTCCCGACCAAGACAGGTTGTCCTGTCTTATGGCGCTCCGCCACTTCTTTCGCCACTGCTCTGTATTTCTGATCGATTGTTTCATAGACTTTATCCGGGGAATCGATCCGTTGGCGTGGACGGTTTGTCGGGATTTGGATGACCTCCATGCCATACACTTCGCGGAATTCCTTCTCCTGTGTCTTCGCCGTTCCGGTCATGCCGCTCAGCTGCGGGTACATGCGGAAATAGTTCTGGATCGTAATTTGGGCCTGCGCCTTGTTTTCCTCCGTGATCGGCAAGCCTTCCTTCGCTTCGATCGCCTGATGCAAGCCATCTGAAAGGGTGCGGCCTTCCATGATGCGCCCCGTGAACATATCGACCAACTCGATTTTGTCGTCTTTTACGATATAGTCGACATCCCGTTTGAAGATGACATGGGCACGGACAGCTTGAATCATGTAATGGTAGAGAGTCTGGTGCTCCAAATCATAGAGGTTGTCCACACCGAATGCTTTTTCGACCTTCTCGATTCCGGTATCCGTCAAAGATGTCGCTTTCGTTTCATCTTCGAAATCAAAATCGACACCTTGTTTGAACCGTTTCGCAAGACGTGCCGCGATGTTATGGAGATCGGCGTCTGCCTGCATCTTGCCCGCGACGATCAACGGTGTTTTCGCCTCGTCGACAAGGACGCTGTCCACTTCGTCGATGATCGCGAAATGATAAGGGCGCTGCACTTTTTGTGAAATATGCTGCGTCATATTGTCCCGCAAGTAATCAAAACCGAATTCGGTACCGACACCGTATGTAATGTCGGCATCATAGGCTTCCTTCTTTGCCGGGCCTTGCATCATCGGCACATTGAGGCCGACCGTCAATCCGAGGAAGCGATGAATCTGTCCGATCTGCTCATAGTCCCGCTTCGCCAAGTAATCATTCACCGTGATGACATGGACGCCTTTGCCTTCAAGCGCCCGCACATAGGAAGGCAAGGAAGCGACAAGCGTCTTTCCTTCCCCTGTCGGCATCTCGGCAATATTCCCTTCGGTCAGCACCATGCCGCCGATGAGCTGTACATCGAAATGGCGCATGCCGAGCACCCGCTTCGACGCTTCCCGGACAACCGCGAATGCGTCAGGTGTGATATTGGCAACGGTCGCTCCATCCAGCAACTTTTCTCTGAATCTATCCGTCATAGTACGCAGCTCGTCATCCGACATCGCTTCATAAGTGGATTCCAATTTATTTATCTGGTTGACAAGTTTACGGTATTTCCGCAATTGCCTTTCGCTCGTCTGATTTGAACGTTTGAATAGTGATAACATGAATGAACGCTCCTTTTTCTAGTCCTGCTTACAAGGACACGTTCTTATTTTATCAAACAGAACGTCAAAAGACTACTCTTACAGGAAATCTGTATATATAAGGAAGGCGAAAAAACAGATTAGCTCGCCGGGGAAAGGGGAAGATAGGAACTAAGGAACCAACCGTGAAAAGTAATCTAGCAGAGAGTGCTTTCCGCAACCAATCATGCTATAATACTGTTGATTTGATAAATTATCGTTTATTCAGGGAGGAAGGACATGTTATTTGTTGCATTGGCCGCTGCTTTCATAGCGTCCATCATACTTACTCCACTCGTCATTAAATTCGCATTTAAAATCGGAGCGGTCGACCGGCCGAATTATCGGAAAGTACATGCTTCCATCATGCCGCGCATCGGCGGTTTGGCGATATTCGGCGCATTCATGATCGGTTATTTCATTTTACGTCCGGATGACGAGCATGCAGTCGGCATCCTCATTGGTGCCTTGATCATCATTGTCACCGGTTTTCTGGATGATATGCTCGAAATTACGGCGAAAGCAAAAATGGCGGGTCAATTGGCTGCTGCCATCGTCGTGGTGACGTGGGGCGGATTGCAGATCGAGTACATTAATCTACCGTTCATCGGCCCGTTGGACTTCGGGTATTTGAGCATCCCGATTACGATCATTTGGATCATTGGAATCACCAATGCCATTAACCTGATTGATGGGTTGGATGGATTGGCTGCGGGTGTTTCCACGATCGCACTCATCTCCATGACAGTGATGGCAGTGCTCATGGGAGATATGTTCGTTATTGCTACGGCCTCCATCTTGGCGGCAAGTTCGTTAGGATTCCTGTTTTACAATTTCCATCCCGCAAAAATTTTCATGGGGGATACGGGTTCGTTGTTCTTGGGATATATGATTTCAGTTCTTGCACTCCTGGGATTCAAAAACATCGCGGTCGTATCGCTCGTCATTCCGATCATCATGCTCGGCGTTCCCATTTCGGACACATTCTTCGCTATCGTCCGCCGGGTCCGCATGAAGCAGGCGATTACGGCTCCGGATAAATCGCATTTGCATCACTGTCTACTGCGCATCGGGTTCTCCCACCGCCAGACGGTATTGATCATTTATGGACTAGCCATCCTCTTCGGTGTAACGGGAATCCTATTCTCGCAAGCGACGGTGTGGGGCGCGATCCTGCTCATCCTCGTCATGCTGATCATCATCGAACTGTTTGTCGAAATCATCGGATTGGCCGGCTCGAATTATCGCCCGCTCTTGAACCTCGTTCGGATGATCGGGAAATAATGAAGATGAAAGGGGCTGTCCGAAAAGTCCAGGCACAGAGTTGGATACTAGCAAAAAGCAAGGGCGCCGGGAGACTCCTGCGGGAAAGCCGGCCGACGAGACCCCGCACGGCTGTAAGCCGGAGGAGGCTCGTCGGCTGGCCCGCGGAAAGCGACCAGAGCCCTTGCTTTTTGCGTGTTTAACCGGAAAATCCACTTTCTGGACAGCCCCTTTTTTATTCGTTGCAGCCCCTATTAAGAGAAGGGTATCCAATTAGTTGAATAAAGCCGTAAAAAAACCGGAGTGCCCGTGAAGGCCTCCGGTTTTTCAATATTCGTTTTCAGGTGCGCGATTCGCGGATTCGATGACAGTGGTGGTGCTATCCGTCAATTTGGAGGTGTCGGAATCCAACTCGAGATGGGATTTCAATTGGAATTTCACGTCTTCCAAACTTTTTTCGTCAAGTCTGAAATAATAGCCGTAAGGTGTCCAATCGTCGTATCCTTCGATGTTGACATTTTGGACGTCAGGCATGCCGCCTTTCGCATATTCCAGGAAAGACATCATTTCTTTGAACGTCATGTCGGTCTTCATATTGTCGCCGAGCGCATCGATGACATCACCGTATTTCGTAATCGATTTGACGGAAGTGGCTTCTTTGATCATCGCTTGGATGATCATTTGTTGACGCTCCCCTCTCATCAAATCGCTATCTTGCTTACGCGTTCTTGCCAAGGCAAGGGCATGGCGCCCGTCCAAGCGATGGATCCCTTTGACGAGTTGGATTGCATTTTTGTCGTTTTCATCCTTTTCCAGGCGGTCGTAAGGGACTTCCACTTCGATTCCGCCCAGTGCGTCCACCACTTCAATGAACGCATTGAAGTTCATTTTCACGTAGTAGTCAATCGGGATATCCAGCATTTCCTCGACGGTGTCAATTGCCGCTTTCGTGCCGCCGTACGCATGGGCATGCGTAATTTTATCCTGCTTCCTGATTTCCGGAATGTAGACATAGGCATCACGCGGAATGCTGAGCAATTTTACGGATTTCTCGGTTGGGTTCAAAGTCGCAACGAGCAGGGCATCGGATCGGCTGCTGTCCCCCTGCGATCGAATGTCACTGTCATCGACGCCGATCAATAGGATCGATACATTGTCATGCGCAGGTTCCACTGCTACTTCCCGGGCTTCCGGTTTCGACCGGTCCGGAACCGCCTCGTACGCACGATCCACCGCGTCCGCCGCCTTCTGCTGCAATGAGGCAGCGAATGCCGCTACGACGAAAAAAACTGAAAGGGTGAGAAGAAGTCCGACCTTGAGAAATAGGCGCTTTTTGGACGATTTTTTCTGTCGTTTCTTGAAATCTCTTCTTTTCATTTGCGTTCCTCCGGGTTGGATTCCGTAGGGCAACAAGCCCGGAATCCTATCATATAAAGGGGTATCGCCAGCATGCTGCAATGGCGGCATGGCGAAGTTTCGCTTGCTTAGTAAACTACAATCTTTCCCATTATACTATTTTATCCGCTAAACGTATACCCTTTCAGCGATCGGTTTCCAGAAATTCGCTAGAAACCGACAAAATGCCGGCTTGCCCGTTTGTCATTTCCGTCATCCATGCAGTGAACTCTTCCACTTCGGCTACTGGAACGTAGAGAAAGAGATCCACACCATCTGCATAGGTGATGTCCTTCAACGGATAGGGGGATTGCCGGGCTTCATTTTCCACTTTGCCGAGCCAAGTGTAATCGATCGTCACTTTCATGAGTTCATGCAGTCTGCGATGGACGACGCCGGCCGCGTCAATCCCGACTGAGGTGGCACGTCCATAGGCGCGGATCAGTCCGCCTCCCCCCAACTTAATGCCGCCGAAATAACGCGTCACAACGACAACGGTGTCCTTCAGCCCTTGCTTTTTCAGCACTTCGAGCATTGGGACACCCGCTGTTCCGGAAGGTTCTCCATCGTCGTTCGCCTTCTGAATCTGATCATGTTCGCCGATCAGGTAGGCTGAGCAATTATGGGTGGCTGCATGGTGCTGCTTTTTGATTTCCTGGATGAACTCAAGAGCTTCCTCTTCCGTCTCCGCCCGTTTAATATAGGTAAGGAATCTGGACTTTTGAATAATCAATTCGCTTTCTCCATATCCCTTTATGGTGTAATAATCTTCTCGCATTGGCAATACCTCCAATATTTCTTGAATTTCGACCTGATCAAGCTGAATTTCTTGCTTTCTGAAAGCGAGAGGAAAATCCCGCCTCCGTTTTCAATTACGGATTGTTTATTCAGCTGAACGAACAAGGCCATTGTAGCCGTTCCAGAAGGAAAAAGCGAACTGGTTACGACCGTACGTTCCTGTTTGTGGTAAGGCCGGGATTCATTTACAGAGTTTGTCTTTCCTAATTCAGCAAATCTGTAATACAATTTTAACATGCAAATGGGACTATAATGATATAATGAGTGATGTGTGTTAGGAAGTTCATCATTCTTGCGATACTGCTCATCTATTGCGATGTTTCGGCTAGAAGCGGAGGAAGCGAATTGAAGGAAACTACATTTGATATCCAGACGTTGGATGCCATTTTCAATAACATGGTTCGCACAATGGATCAATCTAAAAATGATATATTCATTATAAGTGAACAGAGCCGGCAAAGCTTTGAAGAGATGCAAAATGAGCTGAAAATGGTGAAAGAGGATATTTCCCGGGTAATTACGGAAGGCGATTATTTGGAAGATATGACACGCCATTCCCGTAGGAGACTTGCCGACGTATCGAAAAGTTTCATGAATTATTCCGAAGAAGAAGTGCGGCAAGCATACGAAGTTGCCAATGATTTGCTCGTCCGCCTCTCGGTCAATAAGATGGAAGAAAAGCAGCTGCGACAGCGGCGCGATGAATTGGATCGCAGATTGGCCGGGCTGATGGAGACGATCGAGCGGGCCGATCAGCTTGTCAGCCAGGTGACAACAGTTGTCAATTATTTGACGACTGATCTGAAAAATGTGGGAGAAGCCCTCGAATCGGCACGCCATAAATCGGAATTTGGCATTCGCATCATCCAAGCGCAAGAGGAGGAGCGGAAACGGCTGTCCCGGGACATCCATGATGGTCCCGCTCAAATGTTGGCCAATGTCATGATCCGGTCGGGGTTGATTGAAAAGACGTATACGGAGAAAGGGCCTGACAAGGCATTGGCCGAACTCGCCGATCTCAAGGAGATGGTGAGGAGCGCGTTGTATGAAGTACGCCGCATCATCTATGATCTCCGGCCGATGGCATTGGATGATCTGGGGTTGATTCCGACGTTGAAAAAATATTTGACCACTGTGGAAGAATATCAAAAAGGTGTGACAATCCACTTTCAAAGCACGGGGCAGGAACGTCGATTTAACTCGAATTTTGAAGTTTCCGTTTTTCGGCTTGTCCAGGAGTCCGTCTCAAATGCATTAAAACATGCAAATTGCACGGACATATGGGTGAAAGCGGAGTGGATTCACGATATAATGAATATCATCATCAAAGATAATGGAAAAGGGTTCGAACAGAAAGAAGTGAAAGATAAGTCATTTGGCTTGATTGGGATGAGGGAGCGGATCGACCTGTTGAAGGGGGAAATGAACGTCATTTCCAATCCCGGTACAGGGACAACCATCCTTTTCCGCATTCCGCTACGAATGGACATGATTGACTACTAGGCATTGGAGGAAAGAATTATGACAAAGATCTTAATTGTTGACGACCATCAGTTGTTCCGGGAAGGAGTGAAACGCATCCTGGATTTCGAAGACTCGTTCAATGTGGTGGCCGAGGGAGATGATGGAAGTGAAGTGGTGGAGCTTTATCGGCAATACCTTCCGGATGTCGTGCTGATGGATATCAATATGCCACGCATGAACGGGGTAGACGCGACGGAGAATTTGATTCAAGAATTTCCTGACGCAAAAGTGATCATGCTTTCTATCCATGACGACGAATCCTATGTGTCTCACGCACTGAAAACAGGGGCGCTCGGCTATATGCTGAAAGAAATGGATGCTGATGCGATTGTCCAAGCGATCAAAGTCGTGGCAGCGGGCGGTTCGTATCTTCACCCGAAAGTGACGCATAATCTTGTGACGGAATTCCGCAGATTGAGCGAGCGTGAACATAAAGGATCATTCCAGCAAAACGATATCCGCCGTCCGTTCCATTTGCTCACGAAACGGGAGTGTGAGGTGCTCCAATTATTGACGGATGGGCAAAGCAACCGGACAATTGGTGAAACGCTGTTCATTTCCGAAAAGACAGTCAAAAACCATGTCTCCAGCATCTTGCAGAAGATGGCAGTTAATGACCGGACGCAAGCTGTCGTCACAGCAATTAAAAACGGTTGGGTTGAAGTGAAATGATCAATTATGCCTTGGCATAATTGCGTCCGGATTTTGAATCGAGCTTGAGGCCTGCGTGGTGCAGGTCGTGCAGCCGTTGCGAATCGATTGCCGTATTTCTGCGTACATTGTAGAAATTAAGGCACTTTCAGGATGTCCACGCACTACATTCCACTTAACTCCTTTCAAAATCTGTGACATCCGCCGGAGGCTTGGGCAGCGCAATATTGGTGTTGGTCATGTCGGCGTTCGGATACCCGCTGAACAGGAAATAAATCTACATGCATCTCACCACTTACCATGGTGGGAGCCTTCTGGTGAATAAAGATAAATAAAAGGGGGCCTTCCGCTGCAGGACAGGCCCTTTTATGCGCGTAGGAGGAAAAAATGATGAAACGGAATACAGGATTACTCATGTTGGCATTGCTTCTCATATTGGGAGCCTGCGGCAAAAAGGAAGACTCGTTGGAAGGGAAAGGTTCGGTCAACGACGGCGAGCAATCGATGAATTCCCAAGGAACCGTCGACCATGGCGTCGATGACCGGAAAGTGGGATTCAGTTTGTCCGGTGATTCGATCGAGGAAGCGGCGGGCATTCCGCCAGAGGAAAAAGAGCGGATCCTTGAAGTGTTCGATGTGTACATCAAGACGTTGAACGACCGGGACATTGACGGATACTTGGCGACATTATCCGAAGAGAAGTATGATTTGGCGGAGGAACGCCAACTGACGGAGACGTTGTTCGACGAATATGATTTGACCCGGGAAGCGTCGGATGTCACGATTGTAAAATATAGCGAGACAGAAGCCCAAGTGTTCTCGAAAATCCAGACCGTCTATAAACAACAGGCTACCGGCCTCGAAACAAAACCGACCGGACGTCAGGTGACCGTCTTCAAGAAGGAAGGCGATGCCTGGAAAGTCGCGGGTGTCTATTATGTCGGCGACGAGGGCGAAGAATAAAGGAAACTGAAGGGGCTGTCCGAAAAGTCCAGGCACAGAGTTGGATACTAGCAAAAAGCAAGGGCGCCGGGAGACTCCTGCGGGAAAGCCGGCCGACGAGACCCCGCACGGCTGTAAGCCGGAGGAGGCTCGTCGGCTGGCCCGCGGAAAGCGACCAGAGCCCTTGCTTTTTGCGTGTTTAACCGGAGAATCCACTTTCTGGACAGCCCCTTTCATGGAGAGGCAATCCTGCTTAGGTGGCGATGGGTAGTGGGGGCTCATAGGTCTGGTGTCGACGCTCATAGGTATCTGGTGTCGACGCTAATTCACGACTCTACGCCCAAAAGTCTGTCTACCGCGCTCATAAGCCTCGGCTCCTCGCCCATAAGTCTGTCTACCGCGCCCATAAGCCTCGGTTCCTCGCCCATAAGTCTGTCATCCGCGCTCATAAGTCCCGGTTCTCGCCCATAAGTCAGTCTACCGCGCCCATAAGCCCCGGTTCCTCGCTCAAAAGTCTGTCATCCGCGCTCATAAGCCCCGGCTCCTCGCTCAAAAGTCAGTCTACCGCGCTCATAAGCCTCGGTTCCTCGCCCATAAGTCAGTCTACCGCGCTCATAAGCCCCGGCTCCTCGCCCGGAATCCTCAGTTCCGCGCATCCGCCCCGCCACCCGCTATACATAAAACGCCTGCCTTTTTCCCATACTAATTCCATCGCATACATAAATATTGAAAATAATCCCTGACGTATAAGGTTGATTTCTAATGGGATTGGGCATATAATAAAATAGAACAAATGTTCTTATCGAAGGGAAGGAGGGAGGGGGATGCCTTTAATTCCCGCGGAGGCATTGCCGTATTTTGAAAATATGATCTACTTGCCGATGGTGTTGATCATTCTGGAGCGTGACCGGCAGGCATTCGAAAAAGGGCCCTTCAAATTGAAAGGCCCGTATGTGAGACGGGTGGATGAAGCGGCGAAGCTGGTCCGTGCCGAGTTGAAAGAGACTACGGCTTATTTGCGCCGTCACGGCATGAAGGTCATACGGAACAAGACGGATGATACGTTCACGGAGTATGTATTCATCCATGGCGGTTATGAGGATAGCCGGCGTTATTTGAATGTTCGGCTGCGCAATCGGACGGAAGAGCTTCTGGATAGCTTCTTCGTCAAGGCAGGCATCTAAATCAGCCATCGGTAATGTAGGACAACGAGGACCGGCTCAGTTGCTTCTGCCTCTTCAGAAAATCCTTTTCCAGGAATCCGGCAAATGTATACTGGCGGTACATCGTGTTGGCGGAGATATCCACTTTGACGAATCTACCGTTTTCCAGATGCACTTTCGTACCTGATTCGCAGGCTTCGAAATAGTCGATTGCATGGTATGAAATCCACACGTTCTGGTCGGCTTGTGGAGATAATGTCGGCAGGAAGATATAAGGTCTGCCGTAATCATGAGCGATGATAATCGGTGTCTTATGATGTCTGCCCAGCGTCAGTTTGGCAGTACCGGTCGAACTTTGCAAGGAACCGCCGTAATAATCGCAGGAGCTCCTGACAACATGAATCGGTTTTCGCGGGACGATTGTTTCCCGGTGTCGTTCAATGATGCGGGTCCCTACTTTTTTTCCGTCTTTAACGGGTTGCAACACGAAGGTGTCGAAAGAAACGACGTAATTCGCGCTCTGTTCCTTAAACATCAACTAGCCACACTCCCTTATCAGTCATTATATTCCATTATAAATCAGAAAATTATAAAATCAACCAATAAGTGTATAATAAGAACTAGTCGTATGTTTAGTTAAATTGACTTATAGTTAAATGAAAAAACCTTCCTCTCATTCGGAAATGAGGGGAAGGCGGTTCTCAACCGTTCTGGTAGTCGATCGCCGCTGCACCAAGTGTCATGGCGGCTAGCAATATGGCTTTTTCATCGATGTCGAATTTCGGATGATGGTGGGGATAGACGTCTGCAGGCTGGGCTCCGGTGAAAAAGAAGGTGCCGGGCACTTTTTCTAGATAGTATGAAAAATCTTCCCCTGCCATGAAAGGATCGGTCTTTACGACGTGTTCCACGCCGGGGATGGTTTCAGCGACCGTTTTCAGGAATTCCGTCTCCGCCTGATGATTGACGACCGGCGGATAGCCACGGAAGTAATCGCAAGTGATTGTGCAATCGTTCAAAAAAGCCGTCCCGGCGACGATTCGCTGGATTTCCTCCTCTACAAGGTCCCGGATGGCGGGGGTGAACGTCCGCACTGTCCCGCGGATGGCAGCGGAATTCGCAATGATGTTGAAGGCATTTTCAGCAACGAAGGACCCGATGGACACAACCGCCGATTCGATCGGATTGACACGGCGGGACACGATCTGCTGCAAATTCATGACGAGCTGGGAGCCGATGACGATAGCATCTTTCGTCTGGTGAGGCGCCGCTCCATGGCCGCCCGCACCTTGGACGGTGATTTCGAAACGATCTGCCGCTGCCATCGCGGGTCCAATCACGTATTCGATCGTACCAAGGGGAATCAAGGACCAGAGATGGGTGCCGAAGATGACATCGACGCCATCGAGGCAGCCTGCTTCAATCATCGACTTGGCGCCGCCCGGGGCGTACTCTTCAGCATGTTGGTGAATGAACACATACTCCCCGGCCAGGCATTCCCGAATGCCATGGATCGCTTTTGCCAGCTGGAGCAAAGCCGCCGTGTGCCCGTCGTGCCCGCACGCATGCATAACTCCGGGAACGGTCGATTTGTATGGGACATCCTTTTCATCCTGAATCGGCAACGCGTCAAAGTCGGCGCGCAAAGCGACGACTTTTCCAGGTTTCCCGCCCTTCACCCGGGCGACAACGCCATTGCCGCCGACACCCGTCTTCACTTCCACTCCTAGATCGGCATAGAAGTCATGGATGTAACGGGCCGTTTTCTCTTCTTGGAATGATAGCTCAGGATGCATATGTAAGTAGCGGCGCATTGCGACCATGTCGTCATAAGCCTGGTCCAGGTTTTCAAACAGTCTCTCTCTCATGCGATGACCCCCCTCAAAAAATGTTCTTTGCCTAAGTATAGCAACCCGGCCGAGGCGCAGCAATGAGTGAAAAAGCGCAACCCTTGTCAGGTCACGCTTCCTCGTCTTTCATTTTTGCCATATAGGTGGCGGTGTAGGGCGCACTCGTGAAAATATGCGGACGATCCGTTCCGATCCGGGCCCGGTCGATTTCATGCACTCGTTCGTATGATTTGGAATCTTTCCAAAGGTCATAAAATCTTGCTTCCGACCACTCGGTTAGAATGACATACGTATCCGAGTCAAGCGGACGCAGCAAGCGGAACGCGAGAAAACCGGGTTCCCCGTCTACTGCATTTTGTTGTGTTTTATAATGATGTTCAAATACGGGTCGGCCTTCATCCATTACATTAATATTATTAAGGGCGAAATAGCCGTTCTCTTTCAACTCACCCGATGCCCCGATCACTTCGAAACGCCGGGGTGTCTGAAATACCGATTTCCCTTCTGTTTCATGCAGTAAAATGGTGTTGCCTTGCCCGTGCATGATGAACATGTTTTCCTTCGCATGCTTTTCACGGAGCTTTTCCATGAACTCGGGCGTGCCGGACGTCATATAAATATTCAATCCCCATCCCTCCTCTTCTTATATGATTTATATTTTCCCTGAAAGGGCCGATTAAAACAAACCTTGACGAATCCATGACTACAATGTGGAAAAGGACGTACAATTTTATGACAAACAGAGTTTCATACTATACTTTCCAAAGGGGAACGTCTATATTGAGAACGGATATGTAGTAACGGGTAGTGATAAAACAATGAAAGTAGGAATCCATCAAATGACTCCATTCAACGATACACTTCTACGTGCCGCCCGTGGCGAGAAAATCAATCATACTCCTGTATGGTATATGCGGCAAGCTGGTCGTTCACAACCGGAATACCTTAAGATTAAAGAAAAATATTCTCTCGAAGAGATTACCCATCAACCGGAATTATGCGCTTATGTGACGAAACTCCCGGTGGATCAATATGGCGTGGATGCGGCCATTCTTTATAAAGATATTGTCACTCCGCTTCCGGGCATCGGCATCGATGTCAAAATCAAGGCCGGCGTCGGCCCGGTCATCAGCAATCCGGTCCGCACCGTCCAAGATGTCCAAAACCTAGGCGAATTGTCCCCGGAAGACGATATTCCATACGTCTTCGAGACGATTAAAATGTTGACGCAGGAACAATTGAACGTGCCCCTCATCGGATTCGCAGGTGCTCCGTTTACATTGGCGAGCTATATGATCGAGGGAGGGCCTTCAAAAGGGTATCATTTAACAAAAGCCTTCATGGTCTCGGAACCGGAAGCCTGGTTTGCGCTAATGGACAAGCTTGGCGATATGACTATCACATACATTCAAGCTCAGGTGGCGGCCGGGGTCAAAGCGGTCCAAATTTTCGACTCATGGGTCGGCGCGCTGAATGTGGCGGATTACCGGACATTCATCAAACCGGTCATGACGCGCATCTTCACGGAAATCCGCAAATTGAATATCCCGATAATCACGTTCGGCGTCGGCGCCAGCCATCTGGCGAACGAGT
This sequence comes from Bacillus sp. OxB-1, assembly GCF_000829195.1. Taxonomy (GTDB): domain Bacteria; phylum Bacillota; class Bacilli; order Bacillales_A; family Planococcaceae; genus Sporosarcina. The sequence goes on from NZ_AP013294.1 coordinate 1,734,497, forward strand.
GGCATGATCTGCCGGTTGACGTCGTTGGCCTGGACTGGAGACTGTCCATCAAGGAAGCGGGCGAACGCGGATTGACGAAGCCGCTCCAAGGGAATCTCGATCCAGCGCTTCTGCTGGCCGATTGGAATATCATTGAGGAACGAGCGAAAGTGATCATTGAACAAGGCGTGGAACACGGCAACCATATCTTCAATCTCGGACACGGGGTGTTCCCGGCCGTCAAGCCGGCCACGTTGAAGAAGCTGACGGAATTCATTCACGAGTACAGTGCGAAATTGCGAGGCTAAGAACAAAGGCGGAGGGCGCCTGCCTATTTCCGGCAAGCGTAGAGGGCTGAGGGAAGGGCGCCCGGAGCTGGATGCGGACGCGCTGGTTTGACAAGTTGTTCAAAGGTTAAAATCTCCAAGCGACACGAAATTGAATGAGGTGAAACGAAGATGGCGAAAAAGACGATGGGGCTTTTGGTGATGGCTTACGGCACGCCCTACAAGGAAGAGGATATTGAACCGTATTACACGCATATTCGAAGAGGACGTCCACCGGCGCCTGAACAACTAGAGGATCTTCGGAACCGCTATGCGGCGATCGGCGGGATTTCACCGCTTGCCAAAATTACCGAGAATCAGGCCAACGCATTGGCCGATCGGTTGAATGAAGTGCAGGACGACATCGAATTCAAAGTGTATGTCGGCTTGAAACATATAACGCCGTTCATTGAAGAAGCGGTTGAGAAGATGAAGGAAGACGGGATCCAAGAGGCGGTTTCCATCGTCTTGGCACCTCATTTCTCTACATTCTCCGTAAAGTCATACAATGGACGGGCGCAAGAGGAAGCCGAGAAGCATGGCATCCGGATTACGTCTGTCGAGAGCTGGTACAAACAGCCGAAGTTCATCCAATATTGGAGCGATCAAGTGCGTACGACGTTTGAGAAGATGAGTGACACGGAGCGGGAGTCCGCTTGTCTGATAGTTTCGGCGCACTCTTTGCCGGAGAAAATCCTCGCTGCGGGCGATCCATATGCCGATCAATTGAAAGAGACGGCAGATTTGATTGCCGCGGCAGCGGGCGTAGAGACTTATGAAGTCGGTTGGCAAAGTGAAGGGCAGACGCCTGAGCCGTGGCTCGGACCGGATGTCCAAGATTTGACGCGCCAGCTGCATGAAGACAAAGGATATCGTGCATTCGTTTACACGCCGGTCGGATTCGTGTCCGACCATTTGGAAGTGCTATACGACAACGATTATGAGTGTAAAGTTGTCTGCGATGATATCGGGGCGGCATATTTCCGCCCGGCTATGCCGAATACCGATCCGCTTTTCATCGACGCAATGGCGGATGCGGTTTTTGAGAAACTGAACGAAGCGTAAAAGAGGAAAGGAAGCGAAAGGACATGGGCGGACAAAACAAGAAAGTCGTCATTGTCGGCGGGGGGATTACCGGGCTCTCCGCGGCGTTCTATATGCAGAAAGAGGCGCGTGAAAAAGGGCTTGCGCTCGATGTGATCCTTATTGAAGCATCCAATCGGCTAGGCGGCAAGATCCAGACGATACGGCGGGACGGTTTTGTCATCGAACGCGGGCCGGATTCATTCCTCATCCGGAAAAAAAGCGTGGATGTCCTGGCGAAGGACCTCGGGATTGAAGGGGAACTCGTCCGGAACGCAACGGGGCAGGCCTATGTCCTCGTCCATAACGAATTACATCCGATTCCGGGCGGGTCGGTCATGGGGATCCCGACCGAAATCGGTCCGTTTTTGAAGACGGGACTATTCACTTGGTCCGGCAAGATGCGGGCGGCGGGAGACTTTCTACTTCCCCGGTCGGGCGTGGAAGGCGATCAGTCCCTCGGCCAATTTTTCCGCCGGCGGTTTGGCGGAGAAGTTGTCGATAACCTGATCGAGCCGCTGCTGTCGGGTGTCTACGCCGGGAATATCGATACGATGAGCCTGGAATCGACCTTCCCGCAGTTTTATCAAGTGGAAAAGAAACACCGGAGCCTCATTTTAGGAATGAAGAAAACGACTCCGAAACAGCTTCCGCAGAAAAACAGCCACAGCAGCAAGCGGGAAGGTGCGTTCCATACATTCCGGAACGGTTTGGAAACATTGGTGGAAGCGGTAGAAGCGCAATTGAATCCAAATTCCGTCCTGAAAGGCGTGAAAGTCGAGGGAATCGAGACGAGGGACGGGAAAACCGTACTTCAGTTGAATGATGGAAGGGAAATCGAAGCCGACTCTGTCATCCTGACGACAGGACACGAGATGGCGGGCCGTTTATTCGCCCCGTACGGCATCTTGCAGAATTTGCGGAATATCCCGACCACGTCGGTTGCCACGATCGCGCTCGCGTTCCCGGAAGAGAGCATCGTCCAGGATAAGGAAGGGACGGGGTTCCTCGTGTCCCGGAGCAGCGATTACTCCATAACGGCGTGCACGTGGGTGCATCGCAAGTGGCCGACAACGACGCCGAAAGGGAAAGTGCTGCTGCGGGCCTTCGTCGGACGGGCCGGGGACGAGGCAATCGTAGACTTGCCCGACGCCGAAATCGAAAGGATCGTCCTCGCCGACCTTTCGAAGGTCATTGACATCCAAGGAAAGCCGGATTTCTCGGTCGTCACGCGTTGGAAGGAGGACCGGCCGCAATACCGGGTCGGCCATAAGCAACTGATCGAAGCCTCCCGTGCGGAACTGCATGCCCTCTTCCCACAAGTGAAACTCGCCGGCGCCTCCTACGACGGAGTCGGTTTGCCCGACTGTATCGACCAAGGACGAGCAGCTGTCGAAGAAGTGCTGCAAGAGTTATTTGAATGAACCCCAGCCTGCCCATGTGGCGGGCTTTTTTTAATGGCTTTTGCTTGGCTGTGTCTCTGGTGGATTAAGGTGGGGTGCAAGCATTGAATGCAAGGGAATTAGGGCACGGGAGCATGGTGAGTGCAAGGAAACGGGGTGCTGGTGCAAGCAACAGCGGGTTGAATGCAAGCAAGCCGGTTGGCAGGTGGGAAAACCGGTTTCCTGCAAGGAATTACAGGATGAACGCAAGGAAAAGCGTGGTGAGTGCAAGAAAGAGCATGGTGAGTGCAAGGAAACGGGGTGCTGGTGCAAGCAACAGCGGGTTGAATGCAAGCAAACGGAATAGCAGGCGGGAAAACTGGCTTCCTGCAAGGAATCACAGGATGAACGCAAGGAAATGCATGGTGGGTGCAAGGAAACCGGGTGTTGGTGCAAGCAACAGCGGGTTGAATGCAAGCAAACTGGTTGGCAGGCGTAGAAACCGGTTTCCTGCAAGGAATTACACGATGAACGCAAGAAAGAGCACGGTGAGTGCAAGGAAACCGGGTGTTGGTGCAAGCAAAGGTGGGGTGAATGCAAGCAAGCTGGTTGGCAGGTGGGGAAACCGGTTTCCTGCAAGGAATTACAGGATGAATGCAACAAAAAGCATGGTGAGTGCAAGGAAACGGGGTGCTGGTGCAAGCAACAGCGGGTTGAATGCAAGCAAGCTGGTTGGCAGGTGGGAAAACCGGTTTCCTGCAAGAAACAACAGGATGAACGCAAGAAAGAGCGTGGTGAGGGCAAGAAAACGGTAGCCCAATGCAAGCAATCGCCTACTAAGTACAAGCAAAATCAAGTGAGCTTTGTGTTCTGCTAATTTGCCTTCTTCTTCCGCGTTTCTTTTTATTCGCAAAGGGAAAATGAATGAATAGAAAGAGGTGGGGAGATGAGAAAGAGAGTTTTTAGTCGAATGATTCTACTGATCCTCCTTCTGGGAGGCTGTGGTCTGCACAAGGTGTCCGGCCCGATGCCCGATGATGAATTTCTTGTCATTGCACATCGGGGAGCGTCGGCGTATTTGCCGGAGAACACATTGGAGGCTTTTTCCTTAGCAGAGAAATTGGATGCGCCTTACATTGAGTTGGATATCCATCTGACGAAAGATGGGGAAATGGTCGTCATGCATGATGATGACGTGTCGGAAACGACGGAGGCGAACGGGGAGATTGCGGGTTTCACTTTGGCGGAATTGAAACGGTTGTCGGTGGATGCGCGGGACGGCAAAATCGCGGTGAGCGGTCCGGAAGACGCGTTCGCGGTGCCGACCTTGAAGGAAGTGTTCGACCAATTTGGCGATCAGATGAATTATGTCGTGGAGCTCAAAGATCCGGGACAGTACCCGGGAATTGAGGAGAAGCTCGTGGCTTTATTGAAACAGTATGAACTGATTGGATTCGATGAGTCAGGACGTCCGAAGGCGGTTGTCCATTCGTTCAGTGAAAAGGGGCTGAAGCGGGTGCATGAATTGGAACCCGCAATCCCGTTGTTGCAATTGATCTCCTTTGATGAGGACGAAGAGGCGAAGCTGTCCGACAAAAAGGTGAAGGACTTGCGCAAGTACGCAGCGGGCGTCGGAATCAGCTACGAAGCGTTGACTCCTCCGTTTGTCAATGAGATGCACAGGCAGGACCTCGTCGTGTACGCCTATACGGTCAATGACGCGGAGGCTGCGTTGAAGATGAAGTCGATGGGGGTCAATGGCATCCATACCGATCATCCGGATTTATTGAAGAATAGCGGAAAATGAAAAAACAGCTGCAGGCGGATGTCCTGCAGCTGTTTATTAATCTCATAGAATATTGCAAGCGTCGCATTTGTTGCCGTAGCACTCGTGCTGCTCTTCAATTTCTTCTCCGCATGATACGCAGATTTTCGTTGGCAGGTTTTTAAAGAATTCGATGATGTTTGTGATCATAATAAGTCGCTCCCTTTTCGTTTCAAATTTCCGTGTATAGGTACAGTCGTTTCACTGGCAAAGTTGTAAGTTAGAGAATGTTGCAAGAATCGCATTGATTCCCGTAGCATTCATGTTGTTCCTCGATTTCCTCACCACAAGATGTGCAGACTTTTGCGGGTAGGTTCTTGAAAAATTCGATGACGTTTTCGAGCATAGCTCTCATCTCCTCTCGTGGTTTGTTGTATAACTCTCGTTGTTATTAGTAGTGTATTATAACAGCGTATGGAATGTCAACGGTTTTTTTAATTATTTCTGAAAAGTTTTGAAAGAGGTGCTTTTCAGGTCGGGATGGTAAAATGGAGGTACTACCGATAGAAGGAGCGATGATCTTGTATTTCGTTGATAATAAAGGGATTACTGATCCGCGCATCAACCTGGCGATCGAGGAGTATGTGTTGAAAACGATGGATGTTGAGAAGGATGCGTTCCTGCTGTTCTATATTAATGAACCGTCGATCATCATCGGGAGAAACCAGAACACTGTGGAAGAGATCGACACGGAATACGTGGATGCGAACGGAATCCATGTCGTGCGCCGTCTGTCCGGCGGGGGAGCGGTGTATCATGACCTCGGCAACTTGAATTTCAGCTTCATCACAAAAGATGACGGGGAATCATTCCGGAATTTCAAGAAATTCACGGAGCCTGTCGTGAAAGCGTTGGCCGAGCTGGGCGTAGTGGCGAAATTGGAAGGGCGCAATGATATTTTGATTGACGGCCGGAAGATATCAGGGAATGCCCAGTTTGCAACGAATGGAAGAATGTTCAGCCATGGGACGTTGCTGTTTGATACAGAAATGGATCGCGTTGTTAAAGCGTTGCGGGTGCGAAAGGATAAAATCGAATCGAAGGGCATCAAGTCGATTCGCAGCCGGGTTGCGAACATTTCGGAATTCTTGCCGGAGCCGATGACGATTGAGCAGTTCCGGATGGAAATTCTGAAGTCGATTTTCGGCGGAGAGGAAAACATCCAATATGCGGAGCTGACAGAAGAGGATTGGGGGAAAATCCATGAGCTTTCCGCGGAACGCTATGCGAATTGGGATTGGAACTATGGCAAATCGCCGAAGTTCAATATGCAGCATTCCCACCGATTCCCGGTCGGGAGCTTGGATATCCGCCTGCAAGTGAACAAAGGTTTAATTGAAGATGCTCATATTTACGGAGACTTTTTCGGCGTCGGCGAAGTCGCGGTGATCGAGGATAGCCTGAAGGGCGTCCAATACGACCGCAAAGCGATCAGCGAAGCGTTGAACCATGTCGACATCCCGATGTATTTGGGCGGCATTACGAAGGAAGAGTTTTTGCAGTTGATTTATTGATAGGATTTGGAAACGCCCGGCGGTTGCCGGGCGTTTTGAATTGGGCGAGACGGCGGTTGAGGGTGGCTCGCTCGTTGTGCGGTGCTCATAAGTCCTGTTCATTCGCTCATATTCGTGCTCTTGCGCTTATAACCCGTGTTCCCCCGCTTATACCTCATGGCCCCGCGCCCAAAAGCCGTGTCTCCGCGCCCGTAACACAGTTCCCCCGCCCATACTCATGCACCCCCGCCCCCATCCCACTCCGATTCCCACTCACCCCCATCCATCTCCCAATACAAACCAACCCGCGATATACGTTATACTAGAGGGAGAGTGAAAGGGGATTTGGAAGATGGAGAATCAGCGGATTTTCATTGTGGAAGACGATCGTAAAATTGCGCAGTTGTTGGCGGATACGTTGCGGAAATATCAATATGACGTGGCGGTGATCGAGGATTTCGACCGCGTGGCGGAAGAGTGCTTGGCTTTTGATCCGCATTTGATTTTGTTGGATATCAATTTGCCGTCGTACGACGGGTATTATTGGTGCCGTCAGTTGCGCCAGCATACGACGTGTCCGATTCTGTTCATTTCCGCGAGGTCGGGGGATATGGATCAGGTGTTTGCGCTGGAGAATGGCGGCGATGACTTCATTACGAAACCTTTCCATTACGAAATCGTCCTTGCCAAGATAAGAAGCCATTTGCGCCGTTCATTCGGGGAATACGCGCCGAATCAAAGCGAACGGACTGTGAAACTGGGCTTGTTGACTTTATATATCGAGCGGATGGAATTGCATCTCCGCGACCAAGTCGTGCCGCTTCAGAAGAAGGAGTGCATCGTGCTGAACTTGCTGTTGGAGGCGTCGCCGAAAGTGGTGTCCCGCGAAACGTTGTTGGAGGAACTTTGGGACGATCAGACGTTTGTTGATGAAAACACGTTGAATGTCAATATGACGCGGGTACGGAAAAAACTGGCCGATTACGGCATCCGCTCCTCGATCGAAACGGTGCGGGGGGCGGGCTATCGGCTGCTGCTCGCGCCGGAGGAAGCATGAAAAAGATCACTCTTTTCTTGCGGGACCATGTATCATTCCTCGTTTTTCAAATGGTCCTCGTCCTGTTCATCTTGCTGCTGTATTGGCTGGACGGCTTCCGGAACTATAACACAGCCATTTATTCCATCAGCATCAGCGTCTTGCTGACGGCAGGCTATTTGGCTGGCAAACTGATCATGCGGCGGTCGTTCTATGCGGCGATCACGCGAAAGCCGGTGAAGATGGAGGATGCGCTGATCCGGCATGTCCAGACGCCGGAACATCGGCAGACGACGGAGTTCACCCGCCAATTGTACAAGCTGTATCAGGCGGAAGTGCAGGCGCTGTACGCGTCGCAGCATCGACAGCTGCATTTCATGAACCAGTGGGTGCATCAGATGAAGACACCGATCTCCGTCATCGGCCTGCTGTTACAGGAGGAAGGCGAATTGGACCGGGCCAGTATCGGGGAGGAAGTGGAGAAAATCCGTCGGGGCTTGGAGTCGGTGCTCGTCAACGCGCGGTTGGAGACGTTTGAGGAAGATATGCGGATCGAGCGGGTCCCTCTCTTGAACCTCGTGCAGGAACTTGTGACGGAACATAAGCGGCTGTTCATTGCCAACGGGGTGTTTCCAGTCATTTCAATCGGTTCGGATTTTGTCGTGGCGACCGACGCGAAATGGATGAAGATTGTCATTGGGCAGTTCATCACGAATGCGGTCAAATATACGTTTGATAAAGGGAAACGAGTCTTCCTGACGGCAGAAAAAGTGGAAGCGGGCGTGAAACTTTCCATCCGGGATGAAGGGGTCGGGATTCCGGCATCCGATCTAAAACGGGTGACGAAAGCTTTTTTCACTGGAGAAAACGGCCGGTTAACCGGAGAATCAACAGGAATGGGCCTCTATATCGCGTCGGAAGTATGTGAGCGGTTGGGACATCTGTTGACGATGGAGTCGGAACTTGGAATTGGAACGACGGTGTCGATTGTGTTCGAAAACGGAGGAGGTGGAGCGGTTGATGGAGCGAAGACCAATCGTCGACTTGACGGAAGTGACGAAGATCTATGAAAGCAAAGTGATGCACCGGGCGTTGAACCGCTTGGACTTTGAAGTGGAAGAAGGGGAGTTCGTCGCCGTGATGGGTCCTTCGGGGAGCGGCAAGACGACGCTGCTGAACCTCATTTCGACAATCGACGTGCCAACATACGGCCGGGTAGTGATCGACGGCATCGAGCCAGAAACGTTAGGGTCGAATGAACTCGCCCTGTTCAGGCGACGCAATCTCGGGTTCGTTTTCCAGGATATCAACCTGCTCCATATGCTGACGGTGGAAGAGAACCTCGTGCTGCCGCTCACATTGGACGGCTTGTCGCTGCAAGAGATGGAAGGTCGGGTCGAGGAGTTAGCGAAACGCCTGGATCTGACAGCCATTCTGAATCGGCGCCCGGATGAATTATCGGGGGGACAGGCACAACGGACGGCGATTGGTCGGGCGTTGATCCATAAGCCGAAAATCATTTTGGCGGATGAACCGACAGGTAATCTGGATTCAAAATCGGCAAAGGATGTTCTCGAACTGTTGGGAGGCATCAACGAGTCTGAAAAAACGACGGTCATCATGGTGACACATGATCCCATTGCCGCAAGTTATTGCGACCGTGTATTGTTCATCAAAGACGGCGAATTTTTCAATGAAATCTATAAAGATGAGCGGAGACGGACGTTTTTCCAACGCATTTTAAATGTGCTGTCTCTTCTCGGGGGGGATGTCCATGATCTTTCGTCAGTTCGCTTACCGTAACGTCGTCCGGAACAGCCGGATCTACGCAGCATTTTTTATGGCGAGCGTCTTTTCGGTCATGGTCTTTTTCCTCTATTCGATGTTGCTGTTCCACCCGTCCATCGAAAACCGGTTTGTCCAGGAGATTGCCAAATCGGGGATGATCACCGCTCAAATCATCCTCTATATTTTCACGTTGTTTTTCTTGTTTTATTCGATGCGGGCCTTTTTGCAGGCGCGTACGAAGGAATTCGGCATTTTGCTCCATTTGGGAATGGCGAAAAAGCAATTGCACCGTCTCATTTTTATCGAAACGATGATCATCGGGACAGGATCCATCTTGGCGGGGACGTTCCTTGGCTATATGTTTTCCAAGTTCTTCTTTATGATTGTGAAAAACATTGTCATGCTGCCAGCGTTGCCTCTGTACCTTTCCTGGAAGCCATTCGCTTTGACGGTCGGGGTTTTCCTAAGTTTGTTCGTGATCATTTCGTGGGTTGCGCCGATTTTCATTCGGACCGGGCAAGTGGCGGATCTTCTCCAACATGAAATAGGGGAAGCGGATGGTTACAGTCCTGCTCGGGCGTACATCGGTATTTTGTTGTTGGTATTGTCCTATACGATGGCTGCGTTGACATCGCATTCGATTGTCATCGGGCTCCTCTTTTTATTGCCGCCGCTAGCAACGATCGGGACGTACTTGTTTTTCACGGATTCCTTGCCGATGGTGCTTCATAAAATCCGAAGACGGAAGCGGCTCTATTGGCATCATTTCTGGTTGCTCTCCATTTCGGAGGGCGTCGTCCGGCTACGGGAAAATGCCCGGATGTTTTTCATTGTCTCTATCGTGTCGACCATTGCGTTCATGTCGGTCGGGATTTTGGCCTCCCTCACTTCATTCGCCTCGCAGTACCGGGAAATGCACCCGCTCGGCTTGGTTTATAAGAGTGAAATCGGGAATGAACTCGAAGGTGAGCATATGAAGCGGCTCGTCAGGGAGTTGCACGAGGAGGAGATCGAGTATTCGCTCGTCAAATTCGATGTGCTGGAGCAGAAGTCTTCCTTCACCAATAACTCGGTTAGAATTCTAAAACAATCGGATATCGATTTGCTCGCCGGATCATTCGACTATGAAGCGATGGACTTAGAAAAAGGAGAAGCGCTCTTTTTGCCGCCGTCGATCTCTTCATACGAGCAGTTGGCAGATCGGCGGGTCCAGACAGTTTTGGAAGAGAGCGGGGTCCAGGTGGAAATCGTGGGGGCCTATCCGCATCATTTATTTTCCGCTTATTCGATGGGGATGAATGCCATCATTTTGAACGATGTGGATTATAATATCGTGGCGGATAGCGGGCCGGCAAAGGAATTGAAGGCGTTTACCTATTATGCGTTCAATGTGCCGGAATGGCAGGAGACGAAAAACGTCGGGCTGCTCATCGAGGCGAGGGCGACGGACTCTTTCCTATCCGGGACGAGCGACCAATTGTTGTATTCCTTTGAAAATCCGGGTTTGAATTACTCGGTCATCCGGACGACCTTCTCGTTATTGCTGTTCATCGGGCTGCTGCTCGCAGCGGTATTTTTCCTGGCAGCTGGGAGTTTCATCTATTTCCGGCTCTATACATCGCTCGATCGCGACCGGAAACAGTTCGACGTCCTCCGCCGAATGGGCATCACCGACCGGGAAGTGAAGAAAGTCGTCAACCGGCAGCTCATCCCACAATTCTTCTTCCCGTGGGGCGTGGCATTCGCCCACAGCTCCTTCGCGTTCCTGTCCTTGCAAGTGATCTGGGACGCCCTTGCCGAAATCTCGATCGTCAAGGAACTCACCATCGTCCTCGCCGGCTTCGCCGTTATGCAAGTGCTCTATTTCTACCTGATCCGCTGGCGCTATTTGGTTCATATTAAAGCGGCGGGTTGAATGAAGAGCAGGTGGGCCTGCCCCGGATGCCGGCACGGGACGCCCCATCCGTGCCCTACATCCCTAGGGCACGCTCATAAGCCATAGTTGTCCGCCCATAGGTTGGTGTTCCGCGCTCATAAGTCAGGATTGTCCGTCCATAAGTTGGTGGTCCGCGCTCATAAGTCGTGGTTGTCCGCTCATAATTTGGTGCTCCGCGCTCATAAGTCGTGGTTGCCCGCTCATAAGTTGGTGGTCCGCGCCCATAAGTCGTGGTTGCCCGCTCATAAGTTGGTGCCCCGCGCTCATAAGTCGTGGTTGTCCGCCCATAAGTTGGTGCTCCGCGCTCATAAGTCAGGATTGTCCGCTCATAGGTTGGTGGTCCGCGCTCATAAGTCGTGGTTGCCCGCTCATAAGTTGGTGCTCCGCGCCCATAAGTCGTGGTTGTCCGCCCATAAGTTGGTGCTCTGCGCCCATAAGTCGTGGTTGCCCGCTCATAAGTCGTGGTTGCCCGCCCATAAGTCAGGATTGTCCGCCCATAAGTTGGTGCTCCACGCTCATAAGTCAGGAGTGACCGCCCATAAGTAGGTGCTCCGCGCCCATAAGCCGTGGTTGTCCGCTCATAACCCGCCTGTTACTATATTAATATAAAAGGAATTCTAACAAGCTGCTATTTCATCATTTCCCTCAAGCACTTAAAAAGAGAAGGTTGTATTTTCTGAACTTTTCTTATATAATAATCCTGATGTATAAATGAATGACTGTTCATTCAATGATAAAGGGGATGAGGAGATGAATTTAGTTTCACGGGTACAGGAGACAGCGATGACAAAACCTGGGAAGACGGCGTACCATTTCATGGGGAAAGATACATCGTATGCCGAGTTTGATCAATCTGTCTCCATGTTTGCTTCGGCGCTGCAGGATTTGGGTGTCGGGAAAGGGGACCATGTCGCATTTCTTCTTGGGAATACGCCGCATTTTTTGATTTCGCTTTATGCGACGATGCGAATCGGGGCTACGGCCATTCCGGTGAATCCGATTTATACACCGGATGAGATTTCCTACATTTTACATAACAGTGACGCCAAGGCAGTCATCGCGCTCGATCTGTTATTGCCGCTCGTCGAACAAGCGGCGGGCAATTTTCCGGCGATTGCCCACTATATCATTTGTGAAACCGAACCGGACACTCCAGCAAAGTTGGCTGCTTTGCCGGATGCGGCGAAGGGAAAAGTCCAGGCTTTTTCAAGTTTGATTGCCAAAGGCCGGCCCGATGTCGACCCGGTTGCCGTTGAGGAAGATGAAACCGCTGTCATCTTGTATACGTCCGGCACGACCGGGCGTCCGAAAGGCGCGATGCTGACGCATAAGAATTTATATTCCAATGCGCGGGATGTCGGTGATTATCTCGGATTCTCTGAAGATGACCGGATTATCGCGACGCTTCCGGTGTTCCACGTGTTCGCGCTGACAGTTGTCGTCAATGCACCGCTTTTGATGGGGGCCACCATTCTCCTCGTTCCGAAATTTTCGCCGGCCGATGTGTTCGCCATCGCGATGCAACAGCAGGCGACCGTCTTCGCCGGGGTACCGACGATGTACAATTTCCTGTATCAATACCCACAAGGCGATCCGGCTGATTTCGGGAGCATCCGTCTGGCAATCTCGGGGGGCTCTTCATTGCCGGTCGCGCTCCTGCATAATTTCGAGGAGAAATTCGACGTCCGGATTTCAGAAGGGTATGGTCTGTCCGAGGCATCGCCGGTTACCTGCTTCAATCCGCTCGACCGCGATCGCGTGCCCGGTTCCATCGGCACATCGATCATCAATGTTGAAAATAAAGTCGTGGACGAATTGGGGAGTGAAGTAGCAGATGGTGTCGTCGGTGAATTGATCGTCCGCGGACCGAATGTCATGAAAGGGTATTATAAAATGCCGGAAGATACGGAAGCGACGATTCGCAACGGCTGGCTTTATACGGGGGATTTGGCAAGGCGTGACGAGGACGGCTATTTCTATATCGTCGACCGGAAGAAAGATCTCGTCATCGTCGGCGGCTACAATGTCTACCCGCGCGAGGTCGAAGAAGTGCTCTTCGCCCATCCGGACATCGTGGAAGCGGCGGTCATCGGCGTGCCCGACCCGGATTTCGGCGAAGCGGTTCACGCGTTCGTAGTGCTGAAGGAAGGCAAAACCGTCGACGCCGAGCAGTTGAACGCCTACTGCGCGGACCGTTTAGCCAAATACAAAATTCCGAAACACTTCGAGTTCTTGGATGAACTGCCGAAGAACACGACCGGCAAGATTTTAAGACGTTCGTTGAAAGAGCATGTGGTGAAATAAAGTGAACCGCCCTGGCAGAAAGATATTCTTCTGCCGGGGCGGTTTTTTTGTGCAGTCATGGGGCGAATCGAAGGTCCAAATTCAGGAATAAAATTGTGAACTTGACGGATATCCATCGAAAAGTGATGGAAATCCGCTGAAAAGTGACGGATTAATGGGCGGAAGTGACAGTTACCTGCCGAGATTTGGCGGATAAAATTGTGCCAAACCGCTCCCCACAAAAAAACTTGCCCGAAATTAAAACTTTTTCCAAACAGTTTCCGAATATACTTAAGAGACGATCATGATGAGCGAGTTGGTGACGTATGGACAGGGAGAAGCGGTGGATTCAGCAGATCCAGAAGAAAGGCAGCGAGTCGGCGGCGAATGCGTTGGTGACGAAATATTATAACGAAATGTTTGCGTTCTGTTACAAACAGACGATAGATGCCGATCTGGCGATGGATCTGACGCAGGAGATTTTCATCAGCGCCCTGCAGTCCATCCGGAATTACGACAAGGCAAAGGCGTCATTCCGGACGTGGCTGTACAAGCTGGCGTCCCATCGGCTCGTCGACTATTACCGATCCAAGAGTTACCGATACGCCCAACTGGAGCAATCCATTGACGAATTCGAGTTCGAAGATGACTATGACCTCGCCAGTTCGCTCGAGCTCAAGGAGGACTACGAAAAGATCGGGGCGCTCATCAATGAATTGGACGCCCGGTCCCAGCAGATCATCCGGCTTAAATTATTCGGAGATTATACATTGCAAGAAATTGCAACCATCGAAACGATTCCGTTGTCGACAGTGAAAACGAGATATTATGCAGCGCTGAAATTGATTCGCAAAGAAATGAAGGAGGATGCGCATGAATAAAGAAAAATTCAAAGTTCCGATGCCGGATGACCAGATGATCCATTTGCAAGTGGAACAGATCGTCACGAAAGGCCTGCAGCGCAAACCAAGCTTTCCGATCTATCTCAAAACGATGGGCCGGCAAATCGGCATGCGCCATCTGTTCGCTGATCGAGTCGAACTCGGGCTCCTTTTGCTGGCAGCGATTGCCCTGTTCAGCGTCCTGCTCATACCGGCTCGGACGCCGAGCGAAGGCATGTATGCTTCCATCTTTCTGTTGTCGCCAATCGTGTTTCTTGCTTTCTCCCTTTACACCTATCTGAATAAAATCGAGCGGGACACGTATGAAGTCGAGATGTCCTGCAAATTCAATGTCTACCAGGTCATCGCTTTCCGGATGCTCCTATTCAGTGTCGTCTCGATTCTTGTCAACACGCTCCTCATTGCATTGATTGCGTGCGTCCACAAGGACATTAGTTTCTCTCGGGCATTGATGATCTCCCTGACCGCGCTGTTCCTGTTCGCCATCCTCTTCCTCTACGCCTTGATGAGGCGCCGTTCGCTAGTAATGGTGACGATGACGGTTGCAGGTTGGATGGCGGGGAACGGGCTGCTGCATTACGGGGCTCGCGAATCGTACGGAGCACTGCTCATGCAATTGCCTCTGCTCATCTATACCCTCGTCCTAGTCAGCAGTGCCATCCTTTATTGGAAAACCTTGAAACGATTACTTTATTTCCGTCAGATGAAAGGGGCTTTTTAACATGCTCGTTGTGAAAGATGTGACAAAACAGTACGGCGACTTCACAGCCTTGCAGGACATCCACTTGGAATTTTCCAATGGCTTGTACGGTTTGCTCGCTCCGAACGGGGCTGGGAAGACGACGCTCATCAAAATGTTGGCGACGTTGATGTTCCCGACGAAAGGCGAGATTTTATTCAACGGGAACAACATTATCGATATGGATGACGAGTACCGTGATTTGCTCGGCTATTTGCCGCAGCAATTCGGCTATTATAAAAACTATTCACCGAAGCAATACCTTCTCTATTTGGCCGCATTGAAAGGGATCGGTAAGAAAGAGGCGTTGCCAAAAATCACAGATTTGCTCGAGAAGGTTGCATTAGGCGACGTCGCCAATAAGAAAATGAAGAAATTCTCCGGGGGGATGATCCAGCGGGTCGGGATTGCGCAGGCGCTGTTGAACGACCCGAAAATTCTCATCATGGACGAGCCGACTGCCGGATTGGATCCGAAAGAACGGGCGCGTTTCCGTCATTTGCTCACCGATCTGGCACGCGAGAGGCTCGTTATCATTTCTACACATATCGTGTCGGATATCGAATCGATTGCAAATGAAATCATCATGATCAAAAACCAGCGCCTTCTGTATAAGGATTCGGTGGAAGCGATCTGCGGAACGCTGGCGGGCGCCGTGTTCGAAACGACGATGGACTATGCCCAGCTGGAATCGTTTCGGAAACAGCATACGCTATTATCCGAAAAGCAGGAGTATGGGAATATGATTGTCCGGTTCGTACATAAAGGAACGCCCGAGGCCGATTGGGCGCCAGTCCCGCCGCAATTGGAGGACGTCTTCCTCTACGAATATCGAGACAACATCGGAGAAGCGTGATGCGAATTTTTCTAAATGAATGTAGGAAAGCCGCCACGTCCCCGATCCTGATTGCGCTGCTCGTCCTGTTCTGTGCCTATAATATCTTCCTCATCGTCAGTTCATCCAACCATAAAGAGGAATTGAACATCGTCAACGACATCGTCGATACTTACGGCCTCCAAATCACGGCCGCGTCGTTGCAGCAATTTGAAAAAAATGTACAAACCGACCTAACCGAACTGGAGAAGATGACCGGGCAGAAATTCGGCACGGTCCATGACTTCCTCTCCGGCTTGCGCTTTGAAGATCGCGATCGATACAGCGAAGCGGACTGGCAGTTCATCGACCGTCTGCAAATCAAAGAAATGTACCTAGGCATGGCGGAATCCATCGACGAAAGTTACGCGACCATCGACATCGAAGCGCTGGGGGAAGGGGAAGTGAAGAAATATGCCCTGAGCGGCACGGCAGCCAATATTTTACGGAAGGAATACAAAAAGTTCGCCGAGCGATTTGAAGAAATGGTTGGAAATGAAGAACATAAACAGTGGTTCTTTGCTGGGAAAGTGTATTTCATGCACAGTTTCCTTTTCAAAACGGTCTTCTTGCACATCATTATCGAGTCGCTGCTTCTCGTCATTTTGGCAACCGCGCTCATTATGAACTACGAATTTGAAAGCCGGACACATCTCGTCAGCTATGCAACACGACGGGGCCGGAAGCTGGTGAAGGATAAGCTTGCCGCATCGTTGATGATCGCCGCGATACTTACCGCCATCGTGCTGGTCGTCACACTGGTCACGTATTTCATCATTTTCGATTATTCGCATGTGTGGAAGACGTCCATTAGCAGTGCGTTCAATTGGGAGTATAACTTTCCGAATATTGCTTGGTGGGATTTGTCCGTGCGCCAATACTTGGTCGGCGTGATCGGGCTTGTCATGATTGGCATGCTGCTATTTTCAGGTTTGACATCCGCCCTATCCATCGTATTGAAAAACAGCTATGTCGCCTTCTCGCTGATGGCCCTCTTTTTCGTCATCGCGTGGCTCATGCCGGGCTTCATGTCGACTTCATCCAGGCTGCTTTTCATTTCCAGCTATAATCTGTCGACGTTATTGATCGGCATTTCCGGGTCGTTCATGGGAAGCAGCGGGCTGACGATGTTCAAGAACTTTGAATGGATGACAGTCGCTAGCTGGACGATCTTTGCGGTGGCGTTTTGTTTCATTTCAATACAGCGGTTTCGGAAAGAGGATATTTAGGAAAGGGGGCTTCTGAAAATGAGGATTTTATGGAATGAAATGAAGAAAATTTTGACGTGGAAAGCGATGTTGCTGCTGTTTCTTGTTAATAGTGTGCTCTATTTCCTGTTGATTGAGTTTCATATTGAACACTTCCCAAATGGAAGACCGGCGCTGGATTCGTATAGGCTCGGGGTCGAGATGATCGAGAAATATGGCACGGATATGGATGCGGAGGAAATAATCGACTTTAAAAACGAATACGATGCTCGCGTGGAGGAAGCGGACCAGTACTTGCAGGCGAGGCAGGAGTTTGTCGAAGCGGGGCTTGATACATACGACAAACTGATCAACCATGATTGGGACAATCAGGAGCAGAGCGATTTACAGAACCGAATTTTTCACGAGGAACAGGTCGACCTTTTCTGGGAGTTGCAGGATAGAAGAAGACTGGTTGAGTTCCATGAATCAAAGGACGTGATTCCAGATAATCTTTCATCTGAGCAGATACAGCGTATGGAGAAATTATTTGCTGCCGGGAAATTTCAAGTGTACACCGAAATTGTAATGGAAAACTTCCGGACTTTTATTGGGAACGTGGCGATCGCCATCCTGTTCAGCGTCGTCCTCGTCATTTCACCGGTAATCTTGAAAGATCGGATGAGACAGATTGTGCCGTTGCAGTACACTACGAAGAAAGGCCGAAACTTGTACAGGACGAAAATCGTGGCCGGCTTACTCTCCGCCTTCCTGGTCATCACAGGATTGCTGGCGGTCTATTTTGGTATTTATTCATTGAACAATACATCTCCGTTTTTTGACGTGCGGGTGAACACATTTATCGGCCCCGAATCTTGGTATGATCCGACGTTCTTCCAGTATATCGTTTTATGTGCAGCCGCCATTTACGCCATCGGATTAATCAGCGCGTTACTGGCCATGGCGAGCTCAACGGTCGTCCCGAATTTCGTGTCGTTGATCGGAGTGCAAATCCCGATCATCGCAGGAATGCTCATCGTCGGTTTGAAACCAATGCTCCATTTCATCATCGCAATCTTGTATCCGCAATGGTTAGTTCCGCTCGCTTATGTGGCGCTTGTGGTGGTGAGCGTAGTGGTGGTGTGGCGTTTGTGGAGGGGAGAAGGGAAGCGGGATATTGTATTGTGAAATCAGACGAGTGGAAGATATAGGAACGTAAGATTAACTAAAAGATAAATAGGGGAACGCCAGCCCGGGCGAGGTTGGCGTTTTTTTGACAGGGGCGGTAGACGATTTTGATGAGGGCAGTCGTGCCATGAAGGTTTAGTTGATTATCCTTAGTCCATAAAGTTTTATCAGAAAAGACCACTTTCTAAAATGTATTATATAGAATAATGTGTTAGTATAATAAGAACAAGGAAAAGGTTTCTTGGTTCTTGGTCCCTAGTTCAGGGTATAAATTTAAAAGAAGGAGGCATATACTATGGTGTACTTAAAAGATATCTCGGAGGAGAGAACACAGATGAGAGTGCCCAAAAAAATTGCAGTCTCCCGAAAAAGACAAATTACCATACCAATAGATTTCTATGAACAGTTAGAAATTGGTGATGAAGTGATTTGTGAGGTTGTTGACAACAGTTTGGTAATTAGGCCGATCAGCGAGCCTCAAGATTTTAGTGAATACATCTTGCGTGACTTAATTAATGAAGGGTATGAGTCGGGTGAAGAATTATTAAAAGAGTTTTCTTATAGAAAATCTCAAATCAAACCTGCCCTTGAACAAATGATTGCCGAAAGCCGCGATGGGAAAGTTTATTCCAGTCCCGAAGAGTTCTTTAGCGAACTAGATGAGGATGAAGATGAATAGGCAGGTACCCTTGAAACTTGAAATATTACCAAGGGCTAAAAGATTTTTTAAATCAATCAGACGAGACAAAGAATTATCACAAAAGTTTCAAAAACAAATCAAGAATTTACAATTAAATCCATCCTTGGGGACTCTCAAGTCAGGTGATTTAGGTGGAGTGTTTTCAATGGATATTCGACATAACAAGGTTGAATACGAATTAGCTTACTGTGTAGAGCAGTTGGAAGATGGAAAAATACTTCTTATTATTTTGGCGGGAACAAGAGAAAATTTCTATAATGAACTAAAGACATATATGAAAACAACCACAAGATTAAAACGGCATTAAAACAGAGTCCCTGGATAAAATTAGGGACTCTATTTTAATTACAACAAAGGAAACTCTCCCCGCCAAGTCGAAGTCACATAACAGACGAAATGGGGGAATTCATATGAAAAAACGAAAAGTGGCAGCGAAGGATTTGTTCGTGTTGCAGTCGGTTACGAATCCGCGATTATCGCCGGATGGCAAGGCGGCTGTCTTCGTCAAGACGCATATCGATGAGGAACAGAATAAATATGTAGCGAATTTATTCCACATCGATTTAGATACGAACGAAGTGACACAGTGGACACACGGGGGCCAGCGAGTGTCTGCGCCGGCGTGGTCGGCGGATGGGAAGCACATTGCGTTTTTGTCCGATCGCGAGGAGAAGAATCAGTTATACGTCCTTTCCGCAACGGGCGGCGAGGCGCGGAAGTTGACGGCATTTATCAATGGCATTACTTCGTTTCGCTGGTCGCCGTGCGGCAATCAAATCTGGTTCGCGGCCGATGTGCAAAAAGGCAAGTCGTTCACCGATGAGCCTGAAAAACAGGAAGACACAGAAAAGCCGGAACCGGCCCGTGTGACGAAAATGAAATATAAAGCGGATGGCATAGGTTTATTAAAACAGGATGTGTTTCGTCAAATTGGGGTGCTCGATGTGGAGACGGGAACCGCAACACCGTTCACAGAAGGCCATCACCAACATACATTGCATGCGGTTTCGCATGACGGGAAGCGTCTGGTGATCGGTGTCAATCGGCGGGAGAATCAGGATTTTGATTTTCGGCAGCCGTTGGTTATGGTCAATGTGCAGACGAAAGAGGAAACGGTGGTCATCGACGAGGAAGGGGCGTATGGCGACGCACGCTTTTCCTTTGATGACCGGTATATCGCATTTTCGGGAGCGGGTAGTGCGTACAAGAATGCGACCCATGATTGTGTACTCGTCTACGACACGGCAGATGGGACACTTCTGAATTTGACGGAAGGCTTGGACGCACCGGTCGTGGATGCGGTCGTGGCGGATCTGCAGCAGGGGGCAGCTGCGCCGGGTGTCGTTTGGACGAAGGACAACCATTTGTACTACCAATTATCGACGAGGGGCGATGTGCAATTGTACTTTGCTTCGCTCGACGGCGCGCTGTTTCCGGCGACACCGCAAGATGAGCATGTGTACGATTATGACGTTTCGATGGCTGGGGAATTTGCCCTTCTTTGCGTCAGCGATCCGGCGAATCCAGGTGAGTTGGTCAAGCATGTGATTACAACAGGCGAGCGGGAGACGCTTACTTCATTCAATCGGAAGTATGTAGAGGAAACGATACTTGTGGCACCAGAGCAAATTGCCTTCGTGGGACCGGATGGATGGGATGTGCACGGATGGCTCATGAAACCGGCTGACTTTGTGGAAGGCCAGCGCTATCCGCTCGTCGTGGAAATCCACGGCGGCCCGCATACGATGTACGGCCATTCATTTTTCCACGAACTGCAATTTCTGGCGGCGCAAGGCTACGGCGTGTTGTACGTCAATCCGCGGGGCAGTCACGGGTACAGTCAGGCGTTCGTCGACGCAGTGCGGGGCGATTACGGCGGCGGAGATTATGAGGATATCATGGCGGGGCTCTATTTTGTGATGAATGAAAATGAATGGATCGACCCCGACCGGCTCGGGGTAACCGGCGGTAGTTACGGTGGCTTCATGACGAACTGGATCGTCAGCCGGACGAATCAATTCAAAGCCGCGGTGACGCAACGATCGATTTCCAACTGGATCAGCTTCTTCGGCGTGTCCGACATCGGCTATTATTTCAGCGATTGGCAAATTGGTGCTGATATGAAGGACACCGGGAAGCTGTGGGACCGCTCGCCGTTGAAATATGCGGAACGGGTGGAAACACCGTTGCTGATCCTCCATTCGGAAAACGATTTCCGTTGCCCGATCGAACAGGCGGAACAGCTTTTTATCACACTGAAAAGTCTCGGAAAGGAAACCGAATTCGTCCGCTTCCCGGACGCGGATCACAACCTGTCGAGGACCGGGATTCCTAGCCTGCGGATCGCTAGGTTGGAAGAGATTGTTGGGTGGTTTGAAAGGTATTTGTGAGGAGGTAGGGGATTGTCATGGGAAATTGAGAAACTCTCATGGCAAATCCCTGAACTGTCATGGGAATCGTGGAAACTGTCATGGCTCGGTCAAACTGTCATGGGAAATCAGGCAACTGTCATGGCAAATTCTCGAACTGTCATGGGGCCAGTGGAAACTGTCATGGCGTGGCCAAACTGTCATGGGAAATCGGGCAACTCTCATGGCAAATCCCTGAACTGTGATGGGATTTGCGAAAACTGTCATGGCGCGGGCCAACTGTCATGGCAAATCCCCGAACTGTCATGGGGATCGCAAAGACTCTCATGGCCCGGGCATAAACGTCCAAATAAAAAAACTGGAGGTTATCAATCCAAATGAAATGGACTAAATTGAAAAAGTTAGCGGAAGATTGCCTCTGCGATTCATTGAAAGGTCGGGCTACGTACCAACTTGTCGTTCATCGCAAAAGCCATGATCAGACGAGGACGTTCCGAGTGACTCTCGATGGTCACGAAATCTTTCGGGCTTCGGACATCCCGTTTTCGATGGCAGCCAATACACGCGGGATCGAATTAACTGCGGAGCGGCAAATCGATCCGTTGGCATGGGTTGATAATGTGGGGCAACTTTGGCAGTCACCAGAATTGAAACGGCTGCATGCCGCCTATGATGACGCGGAACTCGAGGTGAAGGAGCAGGGGCTGTTCCCTGCATGGGAAATGGTCCCACTTTTATACGAATTCCTTCAACTGCCAATCGAACAGGCGCTGGCACATGAACACCCATTCATACGCGCCATTAGCTTATTGGATCGGCGGGTCGGGAAACGGCGGCTGGCTGGGATAAAACCTGAATTAGAGGAAGCCTTAGTGCGACAATTTTATGAAATCCGGGAAACTGCCGGAAAGGAGACCGTCATTTCTTAATAGAGTGACGGTTTTTGGTTATAAAGTTGTGGAGGTTTTTCGGAAAGGTGTGAGCGTTTCCCTTGAGGGTATGCCAGTTGTCCATCAAGATGTGTGAGTTTCATTCGAGGGGGGATCAGCATAGGGAGCACCTTTTTTTAATAATGAGTGATTACTCACTTTACTACTACCACTACTTCTTTTATAATGGAGTGAGTAATCACTCACTACGTGAAAGGAGCGGATTTTATGCAATCAACCACCAAACCTTGTGTATCCATCCGTAACGTTTCCAAGAGTTTCAAGGATCATCCGGTTCTTCAGGATATCAATCTGGACATTATGCCAGGGGAGATTTTCGGGCTTCTTGGACCGTCAGGAGCGGGGAAGACGACGTTGGTGAAAGAGTTGGCGGGGCTGGACACGCCGACGAGCGGGGAAAATCTTGTCTTTCAGGAAAAGATGCCTTCCTTGCATTTGATAAACCGGATCGGTTATATGGCCCAGTCGGATGCCCTGTACGAAGAACTGTCTGCGAAGGAGAATCTTCAATTTTTTTCGGAGCTGTATGGCTTGAAAGGGAAGAAGCAGGCGCAGCGGATTGATGAGGTGATGGCGCTTGTGCAATTATCCAATGACTTGACGAAATTAGTTTCCAATTATTCAGGTGGCATGAAACGAAGGCTATCCCTCGCCATCGCACTCCTTCATGAGCCGGAGTTGTTGATTCTCGATGAGCCGACGGTTGGCATCGACCCTGTCCTCCGGAAAAGCATTTGGCAGGCGTTTGCCGGTTTGAAAGCGCAAGGGACGACATTGATCGTGACGACGCATGTCATGGACGAGGCGGATAAATGCGATCGGCTTGCGCTCCTTCGGGATGGGAAATTGATCGCGGTCGGGTCGCCGGCTGAATTGAAATCGCAAACGAACACCACGACAATCGAGGAAGCATTCCTCGTCTATGGAGGTGAGGAAGCATGAGAGTCGCGGCACTTGTCAAACGGATTCTACGGCAAATCGTCCGGGATAAACGGACGATCGGGTTGCTCATCTTCGCGCCGATGCTCGTCTTGACGATGTTGTATTTCATTTTCGAAGGCGGAGAATATGAGCCTAAAATAGGTTTGGTGGATGTCCCAGAGATGATTGAACAGCAACTGAATGTCGCAGGGGCGACCCTCACCAATTACAATGATGAAACGGCCGCCAAAGAGCAGCTGGCTAAACAAAAAATAGACGCTTATCTCAAATTCGAAGGGATGTCGCCGTCCCTCGTCGTGGAAGGTAGTGACCCGACGGTGACCGGCGCGACGATGAAATGGTTCCAACAGGCATTGCCGAAACAACCCGGCGGAGGCATGATGCCCGAGCCGCAAGTCGATTTCCTCCATGGCTCAAGCGATATGGGGCAGTTCGATTATTACGGCCCCGTTCTTCTCGGATTTTTCGTGTTCTTTTTCGTTTTTCTCATCGCGGGTGTTTCCTTCCTGCGGGAGCGGACGACCGGGACATTGGAACGATTATTGTCCAGCCCGCTGCGCAAATGGGAAATTGTCGCGGGCTACGTCATCGGCTTTGGTTTATTCACAATGATTCAATCGACATTAATCACCGCCTATGCCATCTACGTGCTCGGCATGGTCATGGAGGGCTCGTTCCTATATGTACTGCTCATCATTTTATTGCTCGCTCTTACGGCGTTGACGCTCGGGATTCTACTCTCCTCCTTTGCCCATAATGAACTGCAAATGATACAATTCATCCCGATTGTCGTCGTGCCGCAAATTTTCTTTTCAGGTTTATTCAACCTTGAAACGATTGCTGGATGGCTAAGCTGGATCAGTCACGTCACGCCGCTGTACTACGCGGCGAATGCCTTGCGCAATGTGATGGTCCGGGGGTATGGTTGGGGAGATATCTATTTGGATCTTTTCGCAATTCTGGGCTTTTCCCTGTTATTCATTGCCATTAATATAATCGCACTGCGCAAATACCGTAAAATGTAAGGAGGACATATGGCTGATCAAAATATGATGGATGAACTGTTCGACAGCGAGATGACGGAAAAGCAAAAACAAATCGTGGTAGCGGCCATTGACATCTTCGCGGAAAAAGGGTTTGCCGCCACATCCACAAACGAAATTGCCAAAAAGGCAGGAGTGGCAGAAGGGACGATTTTCCGTCATTGGAAAACGAAAAAGGATCTCCTTCTGTCCATTGTCAGTCCGATGATGGTGAAAATGCTTGCGCCATTCATTATCAAGGATTTGAATAAAGTGCTAGATCAAGAGTACGCAACGTTCGAAGATTTCGTGCGTGCGATGGTCGAGAATCGGCAAAAGTTTTTGGAGAAAAATATGTCCATCCTTAAAATCCTTCTTCAGGAGATCCCGTTCCACCCGGAATTGCGGGAGCTGTTCATCGAGCACGTCGGCAAGAAAGTGCTCGCCCGATTTATCGAAATCATAGAGCATTACCAGTCGAAAGGGCAGCTCGCCGATTTGCCTGCGACGACCGTCGTCCGGCTTGCCGGTTCCACGATTCTCGGGTATTTCGCAACAAAATACGTCATCGCCCGAAACTCGGACAGTTGGGAGGACGACGTAGAATTGGAGAGGACGATCCGGTTTTTGGTGGATGGTTTGGCAAAACAGGGAATGTAACGGATTTCATTCCCGAAATTCTTCTCGGTTTTGTTGAATTTCCTATGATTATTTCGAAAAACCGATTGTATATCGGGGCGGAAAGGTCTACTATGGACTCATGATAATTCTAGGAGTGACTGAAATGGAACAAGTTGGAAGTTATCGAGTGGAAAAAGACTATATCGGGGAGAAGCAAGTACCGGCTGATGCGTATTACGGCATCCAGACGTTGCGCGCGGTGGAAAACTTCCCGATTACGGGTTATCCAGTGAGTAAGCATCTGATCAAAGCGCTAGCCATCGTAAAGAAATCCGCGGCACAGGCGAACAGCCTGACCGGGCAACTTGACGGCAAGATTGCGCAGGCCATCATCCAGGCGGCTGACGAAATCATCGGGGGCGCGCTGCATGACCAGTTCCTCGTCGATCCGATCCAGGGTGGCGCCGGCACATCGATGAACATGAATGCGAATGAAGTCATCGCGAACCGGGCACTAGAAATCCTCGGCGAGACGAAAGGAAATTATAAAGTCATCAGCCCGAACACCCATGTGAACATGGCGCAATCGACAAATGATGCTTTCCCGACGGCCATCCACATCGCCGTTCTCGATAAAGTGCAAGAATTACTGGACGCAAGTCATGCGCTCCACGAAACGTTCCTGAAGAAAGCAGAAGAATTCCATCCATTGTTGAAAATGGGACGGACGCATTTGCAGGACGCTGTTCCGATTCGACTCGGCCAGGAATTTGAAGCGTACGGCCGCGTGCTAAGCCGGGACATCGCCCGGATCCACGCATCCCGTGAACATCTATATGAAGTGAACATGGGTGCGACTGCGGTCGGAACCGGATTGAACGCGGATCCAATGTACATCGAAAAAGTTGTCCAATTCCTATCCGAAAACAGTGGGTTGGAATTAACATCCGCCGAGCACCTCGTAGATGCGACGCAAAACACGGACGCCTATGTTCAAGTGTCCGCGGCACTTCGCGGCTGCATGATTAATATGTCCAAAATCGCGAACGACTTGCGCCTCATGGCATCCGGACCGCGCACCGGACTTGCGGAAATCGTCCTTCCGGCACGTCAACCGGGCTCTTCCATCATGCCGGGCAAAGTGAATCCAGTCATGGCGGAAGTAATGAACCAAGTCGCTTTCCAAGTCATTGGGAACGACACGACGATCAGCTTGGCATCCGAAGCGGGCCAATTCGAACTAAACGTCATGGAGCCGGTCCTCGTCTTCAACCTATTGCAGTCGATGGACATCATGACGAACGTCTTCACCGTGTTCCGCAACTACTGCTTGGACGGCATCCAAGCGAACGCAGATTTGATGGAAGAATATGTGGATAACAGCATCGGAATCATTACGGCCATCAATCCGCATGTCGGCTACGAGGCGGCGACACAAATCGCGAAAGAAGCTTTGGAAACTGGCCGTCCGATCCGCGACATATGCATCGAACGGGGCATTTTGACGGCGGAAGAACTAGACGTCATTCTGCACCCATACGAAATGACTGAACCGGGCATTTCCGGCAAAGAACTATTGGAGAAAAAAGAACTATTGCGTGTATAAGAGATAGGTAGGAGTGGCTGATTTTGTATTAGCCGCTCTTTTTTAAGGAAAGAAATGGTATAATGAAAAGAGAATTGTGAAACCTTGGATGAAGATGGAGGTTAGGGAAATGGCAATCAAAAATGTCATGGAGGATGTCGTACGGGACGTTCTATTGAAATATGAATCGCAATTGCATTTGACCTGTCGATGTGAACGGTGCCTCGACGACATCATGGCGCTCGCGCTCAACCAGCTGCCCGCACGCTATATCGTCAACTCGGAACTGAGCCCGTACGTCCGGGCGGCCCACGAAACCGACCGCCAAGGCGCGACCACCATCCTCTCCGTCGTCGCCCACGCCGCCGGCCGCGTCTCCGCCAGTCCCCGCTGCGGCAACGCCATCCTAACCGCAACCGACGAAAAACCCCTGACCCAAACGTTATAATATGATAGAAAACAAGCTCTTTTTTAGAAGAGGGGCTTGTTTTTTTGTGGGGTGGGGCGGGAGCGCTGATATTTTGCTGGGACTGCTGATAACTTCGGCCTAGTGCTGATAACTCGTGAGAAGTGCCGATAACATCGCCTGAACGCTGATAACTCGTGGGAAATGCTGATAACCGTGTGTCAGCGCCGATAAATCGTTAGAACCGCTGACAACCGATACCCCATCCAATAAAAAAACACCTTCCCCAAATAGGAAAGGTGCCCATTCTCATCTCGAAAACAACGAAAGCATGTCATTCAGATTTTTATTCACAGAGGAAACGAGTAAATGATCCCCTTTTTGGCGGATATCCAAGTTGACGAACTGCATCATTTCCTTTGCCATATCCGTATCTTCCAACAACGATAGGGATTTCGTCAAATTCGCCTCGAACACCATGGCGTTCGTCAGATGATGCTCGATCGCTTCCATTTGGGAACCGACCTTTGTTAGGTGGCCGGAAATCGTTTTGATTGCGTTATCAATTGTTGTAATTAATTTCTCCGAACTGTCCCGGGTTTCCAAGGAAGCTCCGTCAATCCCCAACTTCACCGTGCTGACATCAATCGTATCAATCGACATCCGCTGTCCTGGATTCGCCCCCACATGGAGAATAATCGGAGCGCGATCGCCCAAAATCTTTTTTGTGTTGAACTCTAGCTTAGTCGATGTATCATCAATTGCCTCGAGGATCTGATCCAACTCTTTCTGTCCCGCTTCCCTGTCACTATCCGTCAGCGTCCCGTTCGCGTTCGCCACCGCCAATTCACGCGCCCGCTGCAACAGACCGTTGACGTTGTTCAGTCCTTCATTCGACGCTTCGAGAACGGAAAGGCCATCCTGCATATTGCTTTGCGCCTGCGAAATGCCGCGGATCTGCGCGCGTATCGTCTCTGAAATCGACAGCCCGGAAGCATTATCGCTCCCCTTTGCAATCTTCAAACCGGTTCCGAGCTTCTGCAAACTCTTCTCGATCTGCGTGTTATTGCGCGTCATCCGCGTTTTCGAAAACGCGATGTTTTCTTGGCTATGTATGCGCATCGTGTCACCCACCTTTTATTCAAAATCAATCATCCGCCCTTTATATCGGCAAATTTTCTTGGAAATGAACGCTTGCCTGCCGATAATAAAGAAAAAGGCATCAGGAGGGAAAAACGTGGATTTCAGGAAAGTCACAAAAGTCTACCAGGAAACGAACGTATCCACGCTCCCCGTTATCGATTACGTTCTCCTCTGTTTGAATGAAGTGCTGCGTAACGTAGAGAGTTACGAAGAATCCGACAGTATCGAGGAACGGAAAGAAGCGCTGGCCAAAGCCCAAACTCTCCTTTTTGAGCTGATGGCCACGGTGGACCATAAAACCGCGGAAGGCGAACGATTGCAAGTCTACTATGCTTATTTGAATCAATGCCTTATCGAAATCCGCATCCACGACACCCCCGGAATGCGGGAACAAGTGTCGCGACAGATCAAAAAATTGATTGACTCGTGGGAAATTGCAAAGGCGGAAACGCGTAGGCAGAAATATACGACGCAGTGGATATAAGGGGATGGCTGTTTCGAGGTTGTCCTGGAATGTAGTGAGGTTGAGGTAACTTGTTTTGATGTTGGTCGCAAACATTATGAGGTTTGGGTAAAATGTTTCGCGGTTAGGAAAAGCCGTTTCGAAGTTGAATGAAAATGTTGTGTGGCTCAGCTGAAACGTTTCGAAGTTGAACGACATCATTACGAGGCATCGCCAAAATGTTTCAAAGTCGCCCTCAAGCATCACCAAATCAATCCACAACACCCAAGCATTCGAAAAAAAATCATTTCCAATGTTTATTTTCTGTCAATTCGGGCATACACTACAGAAATATCCCGTACCGAGTGGAGCGCCGGTACGGGATATTTTCATTTTCCTTGATAGTTAGGTTTGCGTTTTTCGGCAAACGCGTTGAGTGCTTCGATCCGGTCTTCGGTCGGAATCGTAATTTCATAGGCTTTGCGCTCGATGGCGAGGCCGGTTTGCAAGTCGACGTTCATGCCGTTTTTGATGGCATATTTCGCTTGCTGCAACGCGATCGGGCCATTCGCAAGCATGGCGTCCGCAAATTCGAATGTCGTCGCTTCCAAATCTTCCGCCGAGGCCACTTTCGTCACCATGCCGTAGCTCAATGCTTCGGCAGCAGTCAACCGTTTGGCGGTCAAGATCAATTCCAATGCTTTTGCTTCGCCAATCAACCGGGGCAAGCGCTGGGTTCCGCCCGCGCCCGGGATAATAGCGAGCCCGGTTTCGGTCAGCCCCATCAACGCCGTATTGACCGCAATCCGGAAATCACAAGCGAGCGCGAGTTCCGTCCCGCCGCCAAATGCGAACCCATTCATCATCGCAATCGTTGGCTGTGGCAAGTTCTCGACCGCCGTGAATACTTCGCCGATTTTATAAATATTCCGCTTCACCTGCAAGTCGGTCAGCGTCTTCCGCTCCTTCAAATCAGCCCCCACACTGAATGCCCGGTCGCCCGCCCCCGTAAAAAGGACTACCCGGATATCCGGATTGATGCGGATCGACTCCGTAATATTCCCCAAATCGACTAACATTTCATAGTTGAACGCATTCATCGCCTCCGGCCGATTGAGTGTCACGATGGCCAAGTTCCCCTTTTGTTCATAATGAATCGTTTCCATACCAAACATCCCCCTTGTCGTATGTATACTACTAAAACATACCATTTTTTGAAGATTGGCGCTAGTGGACCTATAAGAAGTACGCGCTAATCGAAAAGAGAAATAGCACTACCCTTCTTACGGCT
Organism: Bacillus sp. OxB-1; assembly: GCF_000829195.1. Classification (GTDB taxonomy): domain Bacteria; phylum Bacillota; class Bacilli; order Bacillales_A; family Planococcaceae; genus Sporosarcina. The sequence continues at coordinate 1,763,989 of NZ_AP013294.1, forward strand.
ATGTAAATAACCACATAATAATAATCTTGAGTCTATGACTCCTAAAAAATATCTCGGCTTAATAAAGCCACCGCGCCATGCAGTGGCTTTTATTCGTTTCCATACACCATCCCGTTTCCCATTCCTCCCCACATCAAGTAGAATAAACACCAGGAGTTGATACTTTTGAAAACCGCAATTGTGACTGATAGCACGGCATACCTGCCGGCTCATTTAATAGAAGAATTGGATATCCGAATCATTCCGCTGACGGTGACGCTGGAAGGGCAGGCGTATGAGGAAGAAATCGGGATTGCAACGACCGATTTCTACAATAAAGTGCGGGGGGACGGGCCGTTGCCGAAGACGTCGCAGCCGCCGGTCGGCCGGTTCGTGGAGCTGTTCAATGAGCTTAAACAGGACTACGACGCCATCATTTCCATCCATCTGTCTAGCGGCATCAGTGGCACGTATGCTGGGGCGGTGCAGGCGGGGGAGATGGTCGATGGGGTGGAGGTCTGCGCATTCGACACCGAAATCTCGTGTTACATCCAAGGGTTTTACGTCATCCGCGCGGCGCAACTGGCGAAGCAGGGTGAGAAACTTGACGAAATCATGGCCGCCCTGAATGAAATGAAACAGACGACGCGTGCCTATTTCATGGTGGACGACTTGTCGCATCTGCAGCGCGGCGGCCGCTTGTCCGGCGCACAAGCACTTATAGGGGGGCTTCTCCAAGTGAAGCCAATCCTCCATTTTCAGGATAAAGTGATCGTCCCGTTCGAAAAGATCCGGACGCGCAAAAAAGCGATGAAACGGATTGCCGATCTGCTCGGCGAAGAGGCGACCCGCATGCCGCTTGACGCGTGCATCATTCATGGCAATTGTCCGGAAGCCGCTGAAACTTGGCGCGACGAATTGGCCGCCCGCTTCCCGGACGTGCATTTCACGATCAGCCATTTTGGCCCGGTCATCGGCACCCATCTCGGGGAAGGCGCGATGGGGCTCGGCTGGACAAAGCGAAATGGCTAATCGTCCGAAAATCTGGTAAACTGTGAATAGATTGGAAAGGGGGCGTTCCCATGACGACAACCTTCGACCCGGCCATCAGAGATTTTCTGAGCGGCCGTATTTGGCTGCGCCGGCACACCCCTTTCCCGCGCGAAGTGATCGATGCTCATATCGAATCAAAACAGATCCTGACCATTCTCGGTATCCAGATGAAAAAACGCCGGCCGTTTTGCAACCGGTGCGAAAACGACGATCCGGCCCGGTTCACGACATTCGACTGCGCCCAATGCGGCGGCCCGTGTACGTACTGTAGGCATTGCCTGAAAATGGGGCGCGTTTCTTCCTGTACCGAGCTCATCGTCTGGAACGGCGGAGCGCCCGTTTACCCGACCGACCATGCGCTCGCTTGGGAAGGGACACTTACGCCGCGCCAGAAAAAAGCGTCCGAAGAACTTGCCGAAAGCACCGCAAAACAGCGTCCGCACCTCATTTATGCTGTCTGTGGCTCCGGGAAAACGGAGATTTTATTCGAACCGATCCATCGGCTGCTCACGGAAGGGAAGCGGGTGTGCCTTGCCGCGCCCCGGGTCGACGTCATCCATGAACTCGAACCGCGGCTGCGCGCCGCGTTCCCCGGGACTGCCATCGAAGCGCTTTACGGCGGGAGCGAATCAAAAATGGATACCGCGCCGCAGCTCGTTTTGGCGACAACGCACCAGCTGTTCCGTTTCCGGCACGCATTCGACGCCGTTTTCGTCGACGAAGCGGATGCGTTCCCGTATACGGCGGACGAACCGCTCCAGCGGGCTGTCCGGAAAGCCGCGAAACCGGGGGCGCCCGTCCACTTCGTCACTGCGACACCATCGGACAAACTGCTCGCGGATATGAAGAAAAACGGCAACATTTCAATGATCAACCGCCGTTATCACGGACATCCGCTGCCTGTTCCGCGCTACAGCACGCTATGGAATTATGCGAAACGGATCCGAAAAGGGAAGCTGCCGAAAAAACTCGCTTTATGGACGGAAGACCGGCTGAACAAGAAGGAGCCGTTCCTCATCTTCTTCCACCATATCGGCCTGATGGAGGAAGCGCTTCCTTTGTTTGAACAACTGGATCCGCGCATCAAAGCGGTCCATGCGGCGCATCCCGACCGGAAGGAGCATGTCCAGCTGCTGCGCAATAAGGAAGTTCCGGGGCTGCTGACGACGACGATCTTGGAACGCGGCATCACGATTCCGAATGTCCAAGTCGCGGTCGTCGGGGCGGAACAGCTCATCTTCAACAAGGGCGCCCTCATCCAGATCGGCGGTCGTGTCGGACGGTCCGCGCAACATCCGGCCGGTGATTTCGTCTTGTTCCATCACGGCATCACATACGCCATGGACGAAGCGAAACGTGAAATCCAACGGTTGAATGAAGGACGTGATACGACATGAGCCACTGTCTCCTATGTGAGCAGGCAATCGCAACTTCGCCGTCATGGAGCGGGCTGCTCGGCATCGATCACAAAAAAGACATATGCGAGGACTGTTCAAAAAGCTTCCAGCGCGCCGACATAATAGATGAAGATCCGCTTTTCGACCGGATCACCTCCATCTTTACGTACAATGAAGCGATGCGCGAATACTTGCATCAATATAAATTCCTCCAAGACGTGGCACTCGCGGGCGTCTTTGCGAATGAATTGCGGGCGGTGCTGAAAGGGAAGGCGACTGTCGTCCCGATTCCGATGCACCCGGAAAAGAAAATCGATCGCACTTTCGCTCATGTCGACGAGCTGCTGAAGCGAGCAGGCATCCCGTTTGTGCATCTGCTTGAAAAAAACGGCACCGAAGCGATGGGAGAGAAATCGAAAGAAGAACGGCTCGCGATGCGCCCTTTATTTGCAATCAAACCGGACGCACCGATCGGACCGGGTCCATACATACTCGTCGATGACATTTTCACGACCGGCACGACGCTCCGACACGCGGCAACCGTCCTGAAAGAGGCCGGCGCCACGCAAATCGAAGCGGTCACGCTCATCCGTGCCGAACCGTCACACTAGAAAGGAGTTCAACCAAAATGGCAGAATTACGTGAATGCCCGACATGCGGCGACTTTTTCAACTACACCGGAGTACGGGACGTCTGCGCGAAATGCGCGATGGACGAAGAGAAAATCTACGAGGAAGTGTACCGCTTCCTGAGAAGGCGGGAAAACCGGGCGGCGACCATCGAACGGATCGTGGAAGCGACGGGCTGCTCCGAATCGCTGCTCTATAAATGGGTCCGCAAAGGCCGCCTGCAACCGGCCCTCTTCCCGAACCTCGGCTACCCATGCGACAACTGCGGCCGCCTGGCAACCAAAGGCAAACTCTGCGACCGCTGCACCGCCGATATCAAAAACGAACTGCGGACGTTCGAAGCGGCACAGGAGTTTCGGGAATCGGTGGAGAACCGAAACAAAGCGACCTACCATGCAGAACGTCGGCCAAACTCGTAAATAGGTATATATGAGGGTGTCCGGTATGGCCAACATTCGCAGTTAAGGAAGGCAGTCTAAGATCGCCGCGTCCTGCGGCAACGACTGCATGACCTACTTCCTGTAGGCCTAATTGTGGTCGTACCTGGCATCCCGTGTTAGCAGATAGAATTGTGGTCATACTGCCTAAAATCCGTTGCATGCACTTCGATTGGTGCCAGGCAGTGCCACAATTCGCAAAGAGCGCGAATGGTGTCCCTGTCTGGCACCGGAGAGGGGGGAGGGCATGGGGTTTGTCCGAACTAGTTCAAGAGGAGAAATACGGATACCAAAGAAAAAGCTCTAGGGAAAGGGACCCTCAGAGCTTTACCTGTTTTATAGTTTTGAAATTTACTCTCAAAACAATCAATCTATTTTAACTATGGTAAGATGGAAGTGCAACTGAATATTGTTGGGGTGGTTGGTTGTCAATCTTCTTTCCGTTTAGGAAAGGAGGTGATAACTATGGAAACATTTCTAGAATTCCTAAAAGAGGCTTTGAAAGGGATTGTACGTGAAACAAGTGCAGTCGTCTTTCGAAAGAAAGTCTTAGAAAATAGGAAAACCACCCCGCGCCGTCGCAAGCAAAAGGGTGGTTCTCGAAAAAACAACTAAATTTGACAACCACCACTCTGACGGTAGAGGTTGCAAAGGGAGGAGCGTTCGAGCGCTTCTCTCTTTATACTATATGGCCATTATAAATCAAAATATACAATATTACAATGTGAACGGTGTAAACGGTTTGAATGGTGACACAATTCCTCTGCGAGGGTGCCAGGTATGGACACCATTCGTACGAACTTCGCGAATGGTGGCTGTACCTGGCATCCTGTGTTAGCAGATGGAATTGTGGTCATACTACCTGAAATCCGGTGCATGCACTTCGATTGGTGCCAGGCAGGGCCACAATTCGCAAAGGGCGCGAATGGTGTCCCTGTCTGGCACCAGAGCGGATGGGCATGGGGTGTTTTTGTTTCAGGCATGATTTCTATATAACAGAGGTATCCTAGTTCTACCGGCAGCTTTTGGCCTGCCGGTATTTTTCGTTCAAAATGCCCTTCATTTTCAAGCGGAGCGGCCGAAATAAAGAATAAGGCATCATAACTTGATTCAGCAGTATCTAGTTTTGTAATGAACATTCCAGTGGTATAGGAGTTTTTTTCTAATTCAAGGGTATTCTAAAACCCTGCTGATTCAAGTTAAGCCTCCGGCGGATGTCACAGATTTTGAGAGGAGTTAATTGCGCAGGCGCAATTCAAAATCTGGACGCAATTACGCCGAGGCGTAATTGATTAATTGAAAGGAGCGAGATGCAGATGAAAATCAATAACAATATGAACATACCGCGTATCAATCCGTACAAAGCCAACCAGATCAAGGCGGAACAGGCGAAGGAACAGATGAAGGTCAAAGCGGACAAAATCGAAATCTCGTCCGAAGCGAAACAACTATCCGAAACGTCAGCCTTCTCCCTGAAAAGACAAGAGCGCGTCCAACAGCTGAAATCGCAAATCCAGGACGGGACGTACAACGTGGATGCCGAAAAGCTCGCATCCGACCTGGTCAATTACTTCAACATCCAGAAATAAGGAAAGAAAGCAGGCAAGCATATGTCCATCCAACCCATTTTGGCGTCACTCGACAGCCTCGAAAAACTTCATAGAAGTCTGCTGCGGCTCGCAAACGACAAGACGAAGCTCATCAAAGAAGGGGACATGATAGGCCTCGACCAGATGCTGAAAGACGAGCAAGCGCATCTGGCCGCCATCGTGCAAATGGACAAACAGCGGCAGCTAGCCGTAGTGCAATACTTGACGGATCAAGGAAGAACCGTCACCGGCGAACCGACCGTGGCCGACCTGCTCGACGCAGCCCCGGAAGCGGAAAAACAACAACTGGCGGAGGCGAGGGACCGTCTCCTGCATGCGATTCATGACTTGAAATGGCAAAACGACCTGAACCAGAAACTGACCTACCAATCCCTTCAGTTCGTGAATCTATCGCTGGACATGGTCCGGCCGCGCCCGGAATCGATGAACTACTCAAAAACAGAAATTGAAGGCAGCCAAAAGTCGAAAGACATACCAACTTTCGACACCAACGCCTGAGGAGGAAATGAAACATGCGCTCCACATTCATGGGACTCGAAACGAACAAACGCGGACTCTTCACCCAACAATCCGCACTCTACACGACAGGGCACAACATCAGTAACGCGAATACACCCGGCTACTCCCGCCAACGCGTCAACATGCAGGCGACAGCAGGCTTCCCGGGCGTCGGCCTAAACACGCCGACAATGCCAGGATTCCTCGGAACCGGAGTAGAAGCGGGTTCCATCCAGCGGATTCGTGATTCTTTTGTCGACCAGCAGTTCAGACAGGAGTCGAACAAGCTGGGATATTGGGAATCGCGGTCGAAGGCGATTTCGCAGATGGAGGATGTGTTGGCGGAGCCGTCGAAATACGGATTGCAACAATCGTTGAGCGATTTTTGGGCATCGATGCAGCAGCTTGCCACAGACCCGCAAAACGGCGGTGCGCGAGCAGTTGCAGTAGAACGGGGCGTTGCAGTGGCGGACTCGTTCAACTATATACACAAGTCAATCTCCGAAATCCAGACAAACCTTGGTAAGGAAATCGGAGTCAGTACAAAGAACATCAATTCCATCATGGAACAAATAGCCGACTTGAACCGGCAGATTAGTGAAGTTGAACCAAATGGTTATATGCCGAACGATTTATATGATGCGCGGGATGTATTGCTTGATGAGCTATCGACATACTTACCAATTGAAGTAAGTTATCAAAAATCAGGCGGGCGTGCCTTAGCGATTGCGGAGGGTACGGTGACCATAAATATAAAAACTGATGATGGCCCTATAACTGTTGTACAGGGGAAAAACGTATCGAAAATAAAAGCAATTGGTAAAGATGGAACAGATTCTGAAGGTAACCCGATTGGAGCAATGACAGGATTCACCTTCACGGGTGGACCTGCCGATGGAGAAACAATGCCTGTTAATGACATGCAAAATGCCGGTGAACTAAAATCTTTAGTAAATTCGTATGGGTATGAGGACGGGACAACTAAAGGTCTATATCCTGACATGCTCGCTAAATTGGACAAAATGGCGCAAGAATTTGCTAAAGCATTTAACGCGACCCATAGAAGTGGATGGGGATTGCCCCCGAACGATGAAACAGGCATTAACTTCTTTGGACCTTGGGATGCAAACAATGTTGAGGACGTATCCGGCTTGACGGCAGCAAATATTAAAGTAAATCAATACGTCATCGACGATCCTTCGCGAGTAGCCGCCTCTGCGGCAAAAGGAGAAACCGGAAATGGTGCTAATGCTAAGAAACTAGGGGATGTACAATTTAAATCACTAGCTGGACTAGAAGGCTCAACAGTACAATCCTACTTCGCGGGTATGACCGGTGAACTCGGTGTCGAAGGCCAACAAGCAAACCGCATGACGCAAAACGCTGTAACCTTGCTCGGTGCCGTCTCGAACCGAAGAGACTCCATCAGCTCCGTATCACTGGATGAAGAGATGACCGATATGATCAAGTTCCAACAAGCATACAACGCATCCGCCCGTATGATTACCGTCGTAGATGAAACACTCGATAAAATCATCAACGGCATGGGCGTCGTCGGAAGATAAGAAGGGGGAACCAATTAAATGCGAGTAACACAATCCATGCTCTCCAACAATATGCTCCGAAATCTGACATCAAGTTATAATACGATGGGCAAGCTACAAGAACAGCTTAGCTCCGGGAAAAAGGTCAACCGCCCATCCGATGATCCGGTTGTTGTTATGCGTAGTCTTGGATACGGCATGCAGGTCGATAAAGTGGCTCAATTTCAAAAGAACTTGGGAGAAGTGCATAATTGGCTAGACAGCTCGGATGATGCGCTGAATGGTGTTGGAGAAGTATTGCATCGTGCAAAATCACTAGTCACCAATGCGGCGAATACTGGGGCAATGACGGAAGATGATCGAAATAAAATAAAAGTAGAGCTCGAACAAATGCAGGAGCAGCTGCGGGATTTAGCAAATACTAAAGTCGGCGATAAATATATTTTTAGTGGAACGATGACGGATAAACCGTTGTACGATAAGACGGACGGATATCCTATTTTGAGTACTGATGATCCAACTAATCCGGGAGCGCAAACAGCTTATGAAAAAGACGTGGAAATTGAGGTTTTTGACGGAGTAAGCCTAAGAGTAAACACCAAAGCCGGTCAAGTGTTTAAAGAAATAGACAAGTTATTTAATGAAATTAAAGCAAACACGGATGATAGTTATAATTTTGGTGAAGCGATTTCTAAAATTGATTCTTTAATGGAATCAGTGCTAACTCACCGTGCAGATATAGGAGCCCGCTCCAACCGTGCAGAACTTATGGGTAACCGTCTCGAAATGCAGGAAGGTGCGGCTAAAAAGCAACGCTCCGAGAACGAAGACATCGATTACGAAAAAGTCATTACCGAAATGATCACCCAGGAATCGATTCACCGTGCTGCCCTCTCCGTAGGTGCACGCATCATCCAACCATCGCTAGTGGACTTCCTACGCTAAATAAACACTAAGGGTGCCAGGTAAAGACACCGTTCGCACGTTTTTCGCGAATTGTGGCTGCACCTGGCATCCCGTGCATAAAAGGTGGTACATATGAACATCCCACAACTCCAAATTCAAACAACCCGCGGCATCCTTGGCCTGCAAATCGACAAGCCGATTCAGGAGATAGAGCAACCAAAAGCGACCCAGCAGATCGAACAACCGGCCGCCATTCTGGAAATGTCCACTACAAGGCCGCAGCTTACCATAGATACAACTGAAAATCGTGCAGACATCGACATGAAAAGCGCCATCCGTCGTGGTAATGAAAACGCACAATATGGCATGCAGCAATTGATGGAAGGCATCGCCCGACGTGCTCAGGAAGGCCAGCAGCTCGTCCGAATCGAAAACGGTGGCAATGCCATGGTGGATATTGTCAAGCAGAATACGGACCGGCCTATCGCTCCGCTCGGAATCCGCTTCGTCGGCGACCGGACAAAAATGCAAACAGATATTGCGCCAGGCACCCTAAACATTAACGCTACACCACAGAAGCCGATTCATGATGTGCAGATTAACAAGCCAATTCACAATTATACTCCTGGCAAGGTGACAGGCGTCATGGAGCAGTATCCTTCCATTCAAATTGATATCAAATGGTGAAAGAACGGTAATCGCCGTTCTTTTTTCGTTTAAAACAATTATCCATTACAATTTGTAGTCATATCATAATTATGATAAGATTATGATACTTGAACAGGAGGGAGACAACATGCCACATATCCGTCCGGTGTCGGATCTGCGAAATAATTTTGCGGAAATTTCCAGGATTGTCCATGAAACAACGGAGCCCGTATTCTTAACCAAAAATGGTCATGGTGACATGGTTGTCATGAGTATCGAGGCTTATGAAAGTAAATTGTTTGAAGCCGATGTCTATTACAAATTGAAAGAGGCGGAACTGCAAGCGAAATATGTGGATACACGTTATTCGCATGATGAGGTTTTTTCGGAAATAAGATCTCGGATTACCGAAAAAGGTAAATGACATGTATGAAATTAAATATCTACCCATTGCAGTTGATGATTTGAGGGCTATTGCGGATTATATTACAGATACCCTGAAAGCACCGGAAGCAGCAATGGATTTGATGGATGCTATTCATAAGGCCGTTATCTCCATTCAACAATTTCCATATTCCCGTCGCGTTTATAGTCCAATTCAAAGTCTAGAAAATGAATATCGGCTATTGCCAGTTAAAAACTATGCTGTCTTCTATACAGTCAAAGGACAGGTAGTGGAAATCCATAGGATGATATATGCAAAAAGAGATTTGACTAAAGGTGTAATTCAATAGAAATCGCATATGAATCCAGGTGCCTTACACCCGAGAATAAAAAGAACGAGAACCTCCTCGTTCTTTTTTTATTTCTATAACAATGGTACTCTCAAATATAAGATCATAGACAAAGGAGCAATCGCCATGCAAATTGAAACAAAATTCCATGGATCCCTCGAAATCAAAGACACTGACAAATGGAGCTTTCCAAAAGGGCTGCCAGGGTTCGAGGAAGAAAAAGAATTCACCTTGCTGCCCATAGAAGGGAACGACATATTCCAAGTGCTGCAATCGACCAAAACACCAGCAGTCGCCTTCATCGTCGCCAATCCCTACACGCTGATCGATGACTACTCCTTCGACATCGACGAACCAACAATTGAACTGCTCGGCATTCAGAACCCGGAAGACATTATGGTGCTCGGAGTCGTATCATTGAAACAGCCATTCGAAAACTCAACGATCAACCTGCAAGCACCGCTCATCTTCCAACTCAACAACCGGAAAGCAAAGCAGATGATCCTGAACGACAACCGCTTCGACATCCGCCAACCCATCGGCAAAGGAGGAAACTGACATGCTCGTCCTATCCCGCAAAGCGAACGATACGATTAAAATCGGCGAAGATATTGAACTCCGCATCCTGGAAGTCAAAGGCGACACCGTCCGCATCGGCATCGAAGCCCCAAAGTCGGTGGACATCCTGCGAGGCGAACTCGTCCAATCGATATCCGATACAAACACCGAAGCCATCACACTAGACACTGACCTGTTCACCGAACTTATGAAAAAGAACTAACATACCATCCACTCCCAAAGGGTGCCAGGTATGGACACCATTCGCGCCCTTTGCGAATTGTGGCCGTACCTGGCATCCCGTGTTACCCCGCCACACATCCTTCACAATTCCCCAAAGAAACCCGAAAAACTTCTCTAAAACTATTAAACACTCCACCCACCCATCCGATATTAGTATTGTAAGCGGCAGGAAAGAGTTCGGCCGGCTCTCAACTCCGCCAAGCAAACGGGTCACAAGGAAGTGAACCCGACAAACACTCAAGGAGGAAATTACAATGAGAATCAATCATAACATTGCGGCGCTCAACACACACCGCCAACTAGGTGCTAACAACACACAAGCATCTAAAAACCTAGAAAAACTATCTTCAGGTCTTAAAATCAACCGTGCAGGAGACGACGCAGCAGGTCTAGCAATTTCTGAAAAAATGCGTGGTCAAATTCGTGGATTGGATATGGCAGCTAAAAATGCACAGGATGGTATCTCGTTAATCCAAACGGCTGAAGGTGCATTGAATGAAACACATGCTATTCTTCAGCGTATGCGTGAATTGGCAGTTCAATCTTCTAACGACACTAACACTAATACTGACCGGGCAGAGCTTCAGAAAGAAGTAACACAACTTTTAGAGGAAGTAACACGTATTTCAACAGACACAGAATTTAATACTCAGAAGCTTTTGAATGATACTTTTCAAGATAAAGTTATTCATATAGGCGCTAACGCAGATCAAGCGATTGAAATTACTATCGGTGATATGTCTGCAAGTGGACTGTCAATCGAAAGTGTCGACATTTCGTCTCAAACAGGGGCAGATGGTGCAATCACTACGATTCAGACTGCTATTGATACAGTATCATCAGAGCGGGCTATGCTTGGTGCAACTCAAAACCGTCTAGAGCACACAATCAACAACCTCGGAACTTCTTCCGAAAACCTAACAGCTGCGGAATCACGTATCCGCGACGTGGATTATGTCTTAGCTGCCTAAGCAGTGACAGACACAGTCGTCCTGACTGGTAACGGTCAGTGAGTACGATCGGGTGAATTGCTGGAAACCCCTGAAGCTTTCTTCCCCACAACGTAACTGGAAACGGTAAGCGTGACGGGCCGAAAAGAAGAGAGATTGGGCAATCAGCAGCCAAGCTCCTGTCTCGAAAGAGTGGAGAAGGTTCAACGACTAGGGTATACCATCTACAGCACATGCCATGATGATGAAACCCATAGGAAACGCAAGACTGAGTACCTTGCCAATCCGAAGTGCCCGACCCCTACCGAGCAATCGAAGGGTGAAGATATAGTCTAGTCATTCATGAAAGTGAATGTTCGCACGATGGCGAAAGAAATGATGGAGTTCACAAAGAACAACATCCTTACTCAAGCAGCACAAGCAATGTTGGCTCAAGCGAATCAGGCACCCCAAGGAGTTCTTCAACTTCTACGGTAATTGATTCACGGGCGTCTAACCTGGTAACGGGTTAGAGCATCACTGGGTGAATTGCTGGAACCTCCTGAAGTCCACTTTCCTACAACGCAGCCGGAAACGGCAAACGTGACAGGTCGAAAAAAAGTGGAATTGGACAATCAGCAGCCAAGCTCCTGTGAGGAAACTCTGGAGAAGGTCCAACGACTAGGATATACCGTCTACGGCTTCGGCTATGACGATGAAATCCGTAGGGCGTCCATAGACGTTCGAAGTGCCCAGCCCCTACAGAGTAAACACTGAGGGTGAAGATATAGTCTATTCCATGATCGAAAGACATGGCGGCAAAGCAAGCCAACCAACAACCACAAGGCGTACTTCAATTGCTACGTTAATTTGGTTAATAAAACGCGGTCCGAGCAATCGGCCGCGTTTTCTCGTATTAGATGAGAAATAGTATAATTTTTTTAAGTTTTCCTTTCTAAGGTTAGTTTTGCCCAAGTTTATTCATGTATGATATACAATTACAAGAGCACTTGTGTTTGGGAGGAACTCAAAATAACTAGGTTAACAAGAAATAATCAATTAGAGCAAAAGTCAAAAATTACATTTCAATATTTAACACTTCCCTGGGAGTCGCAAAGTTTTGATCATGATACAGGATTAGACCTTATTGTCCAACCCTATGACGAACTGGAGAAAGAAAGGGATGGATCTATCCCTCCCTTTAGACGTAGATTTCTAGTGCAACTTAAATCAACTGAAACAGAAGTACTTAATGCTAAACAAAATATTGGAAAGTTACAAATTGATATAGCACACTTAAAAAGCTGGAAAATGGAACGAGATCCAGTAATGATAGCTAGATATTATTTGGAACATAATTGTTTTTATTTTCAGTGGGTAGACAAAATTGATATAAAAGAGAACCAGCTCACTCAAGTAATTAATCTTCCAAATCGATTTGATAATGAAATAAAAGATCAAGTAAAGAATAATATTCTTGATTACTTAATCCCACCAAATATAAGTAAATTGGTGTATGAGCCGGTCGGAATAGATTCAGGTAGGGGAGCTGTTACAATTTCAAATATCCGAAGGGGACAACAGATTGCAAATCTCCTAGAGGATTTAATCCCTCAAATTTCTACTGAAATTAATTTGAGACAAGAACTACAAAAATGCAAATATGAACTATTGAAAAATGGGTTGGATACAACGCTTCGTTTTAAAATGGTTTTTTTATTACTTAAACTTGGGGAGCTTAACGAGTCATTAAGTGAACTAAATATTCTTATTAACTCTTTTTCGTCGGTTGAGGCAAAAATTATTAATTCTTTATTACAGAAAAGTGGTATAAAACTATTCCGAAATATATCTAAGTTGGATTTTAAGTATGTATTAATACTTGAAGAGGGAATTGAGCCTGGTACTGAGATCATTATATCGTTGGATGGAAAAGAATATCGAATTAGTGAGTATAAAAAATACGGGGTCCCTCTCCCTAAACAGAATTTTAGTAAAATAGACTTTATTCAATTTAAACAAAAGTCTAGCTCCGCATCTGCCTTAGGAAAAGGGTTTGTCTTTTCATTTCCAATAAGGTTGAAATACTCAATAAAAGTATTGAGGGAAATTTCTCTAGACAATAGGGCGTTCGGTGAATATAGCGAGACAATATTAAGTGATGAAATTTCTGTTGCAAGGCTTAGTTTTGATTAATAGATTAAAATATAGTATATTTGCTGATCTTATTCTATGATATCTTCTTTAGCTTCCAAGTTTATATCAACTGATATCACTGGCTTTTAATACGCTAAAGTAAATATAGAGCAATGTATTGAGCTTATAAATTGCTTTTGTGTTGCCGATATAAAATTTTTTGCTTGGATTCTATTCTCTGCTATAGCCTCCTAAAAGGGTCACATAAAACAATACCCAACCAACTGACTAACCGTCAATCCTGTTAGCTGCCGGATCCTCTGCAACGCAGTCTTATGATCATCATGAATGATGATCTGGTAGCTTTTCATTGAGGTTGTTTGGTTCAGCAATGGATAGAATAGATGGAAAATACTTTCGCGGCATATACTTTTTGTTTCCATATCTAAAAATAGAGTATTTAGCTTCGAAAGCTTTTCGTTTATTTCCTTGGTCGGCCGAGCTATTTCATATGATGACGGCAAATAGATGGTTGTCCTTTTGGCAATCGGTTTGAGTGGCTGTTCCCTTATCGTTTTTCTTGCCATTGAGTCATGCAACCATGGTGAAACTAGATGAAGAAAATACATGATTTGAAACTGGTCATATAGAATTAGCCGATTTTGTCCATCCTGTTGAAATCGGAGCTTCCACTTGTTTTCAATCGTTTGCGTTAGCCATTCATTTTCTGCTGGGGCAAAGCTATCTGTTGAAAGAATGATCTTTGAAGCGATGCCATTCGCTATTTTCAAATGGCCGTCATCCTGATACCACCAGGCCAATGCCCGTTCATCCAGATACTGTTCAATCCAATCGATGGGCAACTTCTTTTTCCCGTCCGGATACCACAATTCATATAGTGCTGTAATGGCATCGTCCGTTCTTGATTGGACAATATAGCTTTCGGAATATCCTTTTTTCAATCGTGCATCCGCCACTTTCCGATAGGTTGGTGGATTTAGAGGAATGTTGGATTTTAATTGTTCATAGCCATTCTGAACCCAAGCCGCATCCTCGATCCGATGCATGAATTGAAAACGTGGCTTTCTTCCTGCCTGTTTTGTGATACATCCATCCCCCAACAACTTGCCGCATATGAAATGGTGAAATCCGTCTTCGTTCAAGATTCCCACCTCCGTTAGAATATGTGTTACTCATTGAAATTAAAAAACCGTTTGAAATAGTTCGATACTAATTTCCTACTAATCTGACAGTATATTCATGGAAGAAGAGAAGAACGCCTTCGCTTATCATTTTCCTATTTTACTCTTGTAATTTTCATAAGCTTCCCATCCCCTAAAATACTCCCGAATAGGACCTACCGTGTCATTCAATTCCTCAAATGTCATCATCCTGGAACATTCCTTGCAAGATAGTCAAGAATTTAATTCTAGATCAAGGAGGACTGGAAGAAGCCATTTGTAATTCTACCAGCTCACATTTTTATTCACGACATAAAAAGAACATATATTCTCATTGTACCTTATTGCCGATTGTCTCGCTATGGAAATTGAAATAAAAAAACCGATAATAGAACTAAGGTTATGGAACGGACAACGACTATTGCGAGGAGGGGATCACTTGAAAAAGATACAGCTCACAAGCGATATTGACCTGTTGAAGCTACAGCTAGCATGGTGCAAGAGACAAGATCAACTACTTGAAGAAATCAGCAATAAGCTGCATGAGATGAAGCGAATCGCTCAATATGCCGCCGTGCATGAGCTCTCCCAATGGAAAGCAGAAGAGTTAAACGGGCAGCTTCAAAAAATGAAAAAAGAGATTGAAAGGTTGGAGAAGAAGTTGGAAGAGCCATTTGCGAATGAGGGGTTTCTTAATTAAGAAGACGATTGTCGGAAGTCGATTGGCAAGTAAGAATGGAGTATATGAATGAAAAAAGTGGATAAGGGCCCGACATCATTTCTCGTTCCGATGTGGGAGTGGGTTTTTACATTACTGGAGAAGCTATCCGTCTTTTCTGTCGTCAGAAAAATAGCACCCAAGAAAATAGTGGGAAAGTATTGGTTTGTGGATGCTTGGGTTATTGGTAATCTATTGCTCGCATTTGCTTCTGTCTATATTGTATCGTATGAAAAAACGCCGAGCCTTTTGGTATATATCATTGTTGCTTATGGAATTCTTAGGGTTTTCGAGATTTTCATTTACCAGATGAATGTACTGTTGGTCCATCCTTTCAAAGGAACGAACAAGACATCTTACACTTTGCATAGCTATAGAAGGATGATTGTGGCGCTTATTCATAACTTCTTCGAAATCATCTTTTGGTTTGCAACGACCTATGTAGCCTTTCAGTTCACTTTTGAGCATTCGTTGGAACGGTTGAATCCTGTTATGATCGTCTACTATAGTTTCGTCACGATGGTTAGCTATACTAGTCACTTGGATAAGAGTAGTTGGACGCTACTTGCTACCACCATACTCCATTTCCAGGCGATCATCGGATTGTTTATGACCGTCATCTCTCTAGCGCGTTTCGTCTCCTTATTTCCTAAACCAGAAACATTGGATGATTGGGAGAAGGAATATGACATTTATAATAATATCCAGCGCATTGAACAGCAACTTGAGGAGATGAATACTAAATTGGATGCCATGAATCGAGCGAATGATAAACCATCTGTCGAAGTAGTGAATGATAGACAACCACGTGTGGATACGGATGCGAGAGCTGGCGATCCGAGTTGCCATTAAACCGATACATAAACGATAACTGTTTTTGTCTATTGATAAATAGATTTTGCAAAAGGGGATAGTAATAAAAGTCTGGCATCTTCTGAGAGTTCCAAGTCCGTTATGTGAACTAATAACACTTAGAGAAGCTTGTCGTGCGAATAGACAGCGCCTTTTGGCTCTTCTGCGATTATAGCAGGGCTGAAATGATGAAGATGCACGCTCACGGAAGTACAGCAAACTGTCTACGGAAAGGATGTTGCAACTAATACCGATGACTTTGTGGCGGGGATGCGTTGTATTTGAAAGCATTGTTATTTATTTAAGAATTAAAACCAAGGTTCAACGTCTCTTTTATTAGCAATCAACATATAATATACTGACTGGCCCCGTAACGAAAGGGGACCTCAGTATAAACGGAATCATCGTAGTGCAAATTACCACACCCAGTATAATAGTGATTTTTCTCTTCATGAAAATCCTTATCGGTCGAAAGAAAAATTGCTAGGAAGAAGAAATAAATTGTATGTATGCTAACGGCAATTTGCATGTTTTCTTTTTGCCTAACAATAACTAGTTGACACGGCAATAAATATTTTATTGAGTCACTTAGCCATATGAAAAAAGGGGCCCAGTCGATTTCAAATACAACTAAATTAGAAATCGACTGGGAATGAATAAAAATAAACAAAATAAATAACAAGTACACAATAAAGTATTACCATTGTTTCTTGTAGTCAATGATCAAGGTTAGAAAAAAATTATCAAAGTGTTAAAAACGCCAAGATCCCCCCTTGGCGTTTTTTGTGCGCTTGGCAGCGCTTTTCTCTAATGGGTGAAAGTCCCTAACATGCCGTAGTGGCGGAAATGTATAGCTGACTGGTAGTGCGGGTATCGCGAGGTTCCGTGCGGAGGACCAGAAGGCAAAATCCGGAACAGGTGGTATATACCATGTTGGCTGGTAGGATGGGATGACCTTGCAAAAGATGGGGATGTCCAAAACCACACTATATCCTATTAGTTATGAGGACTGGATTCGGAGGAAAGAGAATTGACGTGACCCAAGGAGGTCTCATTCCCTCCACCTTCGGTGGTAAGGGCTTGCCAAACCCGTAATGGACAAGGGGAGCCTGACGGGGAGTGAGAAGTCAGAGCAGGGGATAGTAGTGAAGAAGCTTACCGGAAAAGCCACAAAGGTAAGTGACTTATCATCTGATTGATAAGGTCCTCGCCTGTCCAAAAGGCGGCGAGCGAATGCGAAGCCCAACTGTCCATGTAAGAGAGGTCTATGCACTAATAAGTTCTCCATGTACCGAGCAGAAGCCGAGGAGGCAGATAGCCGTAGAGTCGGGACCGAATAGTCAGTAGGTTGCTTGGGGGCGGAGTACTCATTCAAAGTGTCCATCAGTGAAACCTATACGGTGGGCATGTGAATCAGGAAGGATACGGATACATGAAAGAACCAATAGGAAAGCAGGACTTGCGTGCAGGAGGAAAATCCGAAAAGAAAAGGAAATGGTATAGCCTCATTGACAAAGTCTGGGCGTACTCAAATCTGGAAATGGCCTTCTATGACGTCAAGAAGAACAGGGGCGCCCATGGCGTGGACAGACAATGTCACGATTAAAGAGTATGAAATGAAGTTGGAACACAACTTAAGAGTGCTCCAACAATCTCTGCGTGATAAAACGTACCGTGCCAGACCAGTCAGAAGGGTGTATATTCCAAAAGCAGATGGAACGGAGCGCCCGCTCGGCATCCCGACGGTGCAGGACCGGATTGTACAAGCGGCAGTCAAACGGAAGCTCGAACCCATCTTCGAAGAGAAATTCCTCCCATGCAGCTTCGGATTCCGTCCGGAGCGAAGTGCACATATGGCTATCGAGAAAATCCGGAAGGATTTACTGGAAGGGTATACGTATGTGATTGATGCGGATATCAAAACGTATTTCGATACTATACTCCATGAAAAACTGATAGAACTTATCAGGGAGGAAATGGTGGATGGGAGTGTGTTAGCGCTCATCGAGCAGTTCCTGAATTCTGGAATCCTGGAGGATGGGGTGTACTATGAGAGCCTTCAAGGCAGTCCGCAGGGCGGAGTGATTAGTCCCCTTTTGGCGAACATCTATCTGCACCCATTGGATGAAATTATGACGGAGCGAAACCATCGGATTACCCGTTACGCAGATGATTTTGTCATCTGCTGCAAATCCAGAAAGGGAGCGGAAAGGGTACTGAAATCCGTGAAGAAAATCCTCGAAGGGGATTTGGGGCTGGTTGTACATCCTACCAAAACGAAAATAGTAGATAACCTGACAGAGCCCTTCACATTCCTTGGCTACACATTCAAGGTCGGTTACTACCATGGGCCTTCGAGTGAGGCTGTTAAGAAGTTCAAGCGGAAAGTGAAGGAAGTCACCAAGAAGAACCAGACTGTCAACCTGGCAGAATTCATCAAACACAGATTGAATCCAGTCGTCAGGGGGTGGGGAAGGTACTTTGGAATTGGCTTCAGTAAGACGTTGTTCACGGAACTTGACTCTTGGATTCGTCGAAGACTGCGAATGATGCAGCTAAGGAGTTGGAGGAAAGTCAAAAAGCTACATAAGGAGCTTAGGAGACGAAACTGGAAGGGGGAACTCCCCGGTCTGAGAATGACAAAATGGAGAAGTTCCCTTTCTACACCTGTACACGTCGCTATACCAATCGAAAGATTCCGGGAACTGCGATTGGTTTTCTTACTGGATATTTATCAAGACCTGCATCCCCAAAGGGGATAAGCATGGAGGAGCCGTATGCGATGACCCGCACGTACGGATCTGTGAGAGGCGCATGAAATTATTCATGCGCCTACTCTATCTATTAAAGAACATACATTCCATATGTGCTATAATAAAAGGACCATAATGAATAACAATATACAATATAAGAAAGGTGGCCGCATCCCATGACTTCAGCAATCGAGCTGCTTGACGAGGAACGATTAAAGCTAAATAAAATATTGGTCAATAAATCTTTGTACAGTCAATACCTCACCCCCCTTTCCGTTGCCCGTTTTATGGCTTTTCTCTTTGATCCTGTGAGTTTGCGTAATCCTTCCATTTTGGATGCCGGGGCGGGAATCGGAACGTTGACGGCCTCTCTGTTGGAGAGAATCACTTCCGAAGCGCTAACCGACGCCGCATCCTGTACGGCAATTGAAATCGATCCGTTGCTTGGGGAGCGTATTGCGAAAACGGTTGCTCGCTTTAAAGATGAAATGACGGTTGATTTACACTTGATCCCTCAAGATTTCATCGAATGGGGAACCTCACAAGTGGACGAGCAGAACAGCTTGTTTGATGATCATGGGAAGCGGTTTTCACATATCATCCTGAATCCGCCATATAAGAAGATGAACAGCGCTTCGCATCATCGAAAATTGCTGAGCGGTGTCGGGATTGAAACAGTCAATCTTTACACGGCGTTTATGGCTCTTGCAATCAAATTGTTGGATGAGCGGGGGCAACTTGTTGCCATTGTGCCACGGAGTTTTTGCAATGGACCTTACTACAAACCTTTCCGGGAGCTTTTATTGAGTGAGACGGCTATCCGACAAATCCATCTTTTCACTGCGCGGGACAAAGCATTTCAGGATGATTCCGTGTTGCAGGAGAATGTCATTCTTCATTTGGAGCGCGGAGTCGAACAGGGAGAGGTCAAAATTTCCACTTCCACCGACGACAAGTTCTCGGATTATGACGAAAAGTTGTATCCTATTGATCGGGTCGTCAAGCCGGGAGATGTTGAGAAATTTATTTATATACCTATTAACCAGGATGCCAAAGAGAAGTCCTGCTATGCGAAGCTTACATACAGGCTCCAAGATCTGGGCATTTCTGTATCTACGGGACCGGTTGTCGGCTTCCGGGTGAAAGAACATTTACGGATGGAGCCCGAAGAAGGAACCGTTCCCCTTTTATATCCAGTTCATATTGAACGGGAAGGAATCCGTTGGCCAAAAGTGTCGAAGAAAGCGAATGCGATTGTCTACAATCAGGAGACGGAGAAGTGGCTTTATCCGAATGGTAGTTATGTCATGATTCGACGATTTTCATCTAAAGAGGAGAAGCGCCGGATCTTTTCCGCTGTTACCCACCCGGAGATGTTTACGGACGATCAGATTGGGTTTGAGAATGGCGTGAACGTGCTACATAAAGACAAGCAGGGGATGCCGTTGCGATTGGCATATGGACTGCATGTCTATATGAACTCGTCTCTGTTCGACAATTATTTCAGATCGTTTAATGGACATACGCAAGTGAACGCAACTGATTTGCGGTCCATGTATTTTCCATCCGAGGAAATTCTGAATGACTTGGGATCTTGGTATGTATCCCATGAATTGCCTGACCAGAATGCGATTGATGAAAAGGTGATGGAGGTCTTGTCCTGATGGAGATGATTCATCCGAATATAAGCCAAGGTATCGAGATTCTAAGGGCGCTCGGTATGCCGAAGGAGCAGCAGAATGACCGATCTGCCCTTTGTTTATTGGCCTTATTAAATATTGGTCCGGACCAGACGTGGCAGGATGCGGAACAGGTTTTGATTGGGATTACGCCAATCATGGAATTCAGTAAAGAAAACTATGGGCGAAGTTATGCGCCGAATAGCCGGGAGACATTTCGGCGATTTTCCATGCATCAGTTTGTCGATGCGGGGATTGCTCTGTATAATCCGGATGATCCGCTTAGACCGGTGAATAGCCCCAAGGCAGTTTACCAGATAGAAGAGGAGACGTTGGAAACGATAAAGGCGTTCAATACGGAACAGTGGGATACGGCATTGGAGAAATTTCTCGGCAATCGCGAGACGTTAATAGGGAAGAATGCCAAAACACGCAAAAGGAATCTGGTTCCTATCCAAATTGCCCCTGGACAGGAGATAGCCATTTCGCCTGGAGAGCATAGTGAATTGATCAAAGCGATTATTGAAGAGTTCGCTCCTCAATTCGTGCCGGGAGGAGTGTTGGCTTATGCAGGTGATACAGGGGACAAGCTAGGCTATATTGACGAGGCTTTGCTACTGCACTTGGGAATAGAAATCGATTGGCATGGCAAAATGCCGGACGTCGTCATTTTTTATCCGGAAAAACATTGGCTGGTCCTCATTGAATCCGTAACTAGTCATGGACCGATTGATGGGAAACGGTATCGAGAGTTGGAAAAACTATTTGAAAGTTCTTCAGCGGGGCTAGTCTATCTGACGGCTTTCCCAAGCAGGCAATTGTTTTCGAGGTATGCTCCAGTAATCGCCTGGGAGACGGAAGTCTGGGTGGCGGAAGATCCGACGCACCTAATCCATTTCAATGGGGAGCGGTTTTTGGGGCCTTATAAATAAAAAGCAGGAAGAGCGAAGAAAAAACATGTTCATCAACCAAGACGATGAATGAAGTAATCGACGCTTATTTTCGTTACTCGGCTAAAATATGTATCCAAATCCTGAATCCATGATTTAGTCATTGCCGGAAAAATCACCAATCTAACCAATTATCAGATCATCTTGTAAACCTCTAAAGTGATGATGACGCAGGCCAATCAAGTTACAAGCGGAATACTACAACTGCTTGTTATTGCTATGGAAGGGGACCCGAGACCAGCCCCCTTCTACCTTTCTCTCAGCTCCTTTTTATCTCCTTTTCCAGGAATGAATGTTCCCATTTTAGACATCTCCCTACATCAAGCCAGGTAGAAACAAGATCAGTTTCGGGAACGCGAGGAATATGACTAAGATGAATAAATCGGCAATGATAAAAGGTATGGAACCTTTGATGATATCCCCGTATTCGCTCCCTTTCACTACCCCTTGAATCATGAAAATACTGATTCCGAATGGCGGGGTGACTAGCGAAATCTCGGCTAGGAAAACGACAATGACACCAAACCAAATCGGGTCAAAGCCTAATTGAATAATGGCTGGCAGGATGATCGGTATCGTTAAAAACATAGCAGAGATCATATCGATAAACATTCCTAGGAATAGATACATTAAGCAGACGAAGACCATAATCGTCATAGGGCTTACATTAAGACCGGTGAGAAATTCAGAAACAAATGCTGGAATTTGTGTGATTCCTAAAAAATAACCAAATAAAAACGAAGAAATGACGATAAAGAATACGGTTGCGGACGTTTTGATTGTTTCTATAATAGAAGAGGTAAAGCCGCTCCATTTCAATTTTTTGGTCACGATTGTAATGACGAAGGCAATAGCTGCTCCGACCGCCCCAGCTTCCGTTGGGGTAAAGACTCCAAGATATAAACCGATCATGATGGATCCGATGAGTATGGCAATTCCCCAAATCCCTTTTAACGAATGGACTTTTTCTTTCATGCTGTATTTTTGCGTTTTTGGGGCCCAATCCGGATTTTTCTTTAGTACTACATAAATCGTGACGATATAGCCAAGGGTGATGATGATTCCCGGAATGATCCCCGCAATTAACAGTTTTCCAACCGGTTGTTCTGCCAAGATCGCATAAATAATCATCAACATACTCGGAGGAATCATTTGGGCAAGGGGGCCAGCTGACGCGACGGCCCCGTATGCTAATTTTTTATTCACTCCGAGCCTTTCCATCTCGGGAATCGTTATCCTGGCCAATGTGGCGGTAGATGCTGGTCCAGATCCGTTTGCCGCCCCGAACGCGGCTCCGCCGATGATCGTTGCATATAAAATGCCGCCGGGGATATTGCCTAACCATTTATTAAACGAAGAAAACATATCCGTGGCAAGGTTTCCATAGTACACAAAGTAACCCATTAGTAAAAAAAGCGGGATGACTGTGAATGTATAGCTAGCAACAGTGGAATAGGGAACGAGCCCCATCAACTTCAATGTGGGATTCAATCCGCTGATGGACCAATAACCGAAAAAGCCGACAGCAGCCATTGATAATGCGACAGGTACTCGTAGTAACAACAACCCGATTAGCACGACTAATCCTACAAAGCCTATAACTAAAGCTGACAAATTTCATCACCACTTTATTTGGGATTTTCTTCATCAATTAAACTGTGGCTTTTCTAAATTGATTCACGATATCTAGTAGAAATCGAAATGCAATCAACACCATTGAAAAAGCTACAATGAATCTTCCCGGCCAAATCGGGACGGGGAGGATTCCGATAGTATGCTCACCAACTTTGAAAGAGTCGACAAATGAATTGATTCCTTGCCAAGCGAAAATGAGAGTAATAAAAAATCCAAGCAAGAATATCAATATGTTGGTGATCTTTTGAATGGACGGTGGAAATTTCTTTGCTACAAAATCAATAGCGATATGTTCTTTTTCGTTTTGGACGTAGGAAATGCCTAATAAGCAAACGCCAACCATCAGCTGGGAAGAGATTTCAAAAACGCCGGGAATGCTATAGTTGGCAAGTTTCCGTAAAATGACCTCCATCGTTATGAGGGCCATCATGATCATAATTAAAAAACCAGCCAAATAGACGCTTACTATCTCAGTTTTCCGATGCAATTTATCAAAACTTCGAATGATCTTCATCCTATTCACAGCCCTTACTCTGGAATTCCGTTCGTTTGATATTCTTCATCGTACTTTTCAATCAGCTCAACGAATCTATTTAGTATTTCCTCAGCAGGCTTACCTTCTCGTTCCGGGCCGTCTATCCACTTTTTCCAAACCGCTTCTTTTGCGATTTCCTGTAATTTTGCAACATCCTCATCGCTTGGCTCATTTATGGTGACGCCTGCATCCAAATACTTTTGTAACGACGATTCTTCACCTTCGACTTGATAGATATTATGGAAATCGACAGCATTTTTTACAGCGGCTTCTTCAAATATCTTTTTCAAATCATCCGGTAACGCATCGAATTTATCTTTGTTCATACCCAATACGCCGCCTTGGCTTCCGAGGGGAAGTTTCCAAACACTTTTAGCCAACTCATGAATTCCGTAAGTCGCTGAAGATGTAAACCCGAGCATTGCAGAATCTACGGCGCCTCGTTCCATTGCTTCAAAACTCTCGGTGATTACAATTCCAACAGACACTGTATCCAACGCTTCAGCTAAAATACTTTGCGTACCGGCAGCAATCACCTTTTGTCCTTTGATATCGTCAAAGCTTTTAACATCTTTTGTGGATATATAATAATAGGATGGTAGAACAAAGTTTCCGACTACTTGAATTCCTTGGCTTTCATACTCCTCCTTAAGCTCGGGAAACTCATTGTATAAATCTTGCATAGCTCTAGTGCCCGTCCACTGATCAACCCATAAGGCAGGCAAGGATTCAATGGTCGCCAATGGATTGTTCGCAGGAGTATATCCAGGGACTATCAGGGCAATATCGGCAATGCCGGCACCGACAGCACTGGAGGTATCCGCAGCTTTCACCAAAGACTCACTGTAATACCGTTCAAACGTCACTCGTCCATCCGAATTTTTTTCGACTTCGTCTAGATAGGCATCAAAGCCCTGGGATAGTTTCGCTTCTTTAGGTGCTTGGATACTTGATTTGAATTTATAGGTTTTATTGTTATCCGTTTCTTTTGCGTCAGTAGCTGTTTCGGTTGCTTCGCTGACTGAATCCGAACCGCATGCTGTTAATAGTAAGGCGAAAACAAGGCCAATCGAAGCAACACTCGCTTTAAATCTCTTCATAGGAATCCCTCCTCATTGTTGGGTGACTACCTTATTTTTCAATACACCAAGATTACCGACTTCCAGCTCAATGACGTCTCCGTTTTTCAAAAACTTCCCTAACTCCAATCCACATCCATTTCCCACAGTCCCTGAACCGAAAATATCTCCAGGAACCAATGTTTCACTTTGAGAGACATACGCGATAATTTCTTCAAAGGTACGAAACATGGTGTTTGTATTTCCTTTGCTCCAAATTTCACCATTCACTTTTGCTGTCATTTCCATGTTATAAGGATCTGGTACTTCATCAGCTGTTACGAGGTATGGCCCGATTGCCGTGCAAAAGTCTTTTCCTTTGGCAGGCCCTAGTTTTCCTTCCATCTCTCGTAATTGCATATCCCGCGCGCTAAAGTCGTTGTAAATGAAATAACCCGCTATATGCTCTTTTGCCTGTTCCACGGGGATATCCTTACCTCTTTTGCCGATGATACAGGCAAATTCCAATTCATAATCCATCACTTCGGAGTAAGCCGGCCAATGGCAAGTCGCGTTAGGGCCGATCAAAGTCGAGGCAACGGATTTATAATAGACGGGGATGTCATACCAAACTTGCGGTACATCTGCTTTTAATGAGTTGCGGTAATGCTCTTCAAATGAGATGAAATCACGGATGGTCGGCGGGTTCGATATCGGTGCATGAATGTTAACTTCATCTTGGTGATAGGAAAGTTTTTCGTGGTTGAGGATGTCTTGGGATGATGTTGTTGCAAATTGTAATGCTTCCCTCGCTGCGTGCAAGGAAAGTTCGCCTCCTTCTAAAAACCTCTTCATATCATTGGGGAGGTAGAGGTCGGCAAATTGGTGTACGGCATTGATGTCGCATGTTTCCTTGACAAGAAGCAAAGAACGATAGCCAGCAGCCAAATCAATGATCTGATGATTATGCAATGAACCTAACCTAGGTACATGTGGAAAGCTTGAGTTCACTGTAAACATTACTAATCTCATGGATTGTGATTCTCCTTTGCAGTAATGGATTTTAAATAAAGCCCTTTCTAGCTCAGGCGGGGATTTGTAGTGCAAACTGCGAAACAACCACCAACTAGGGAGGGCTCAAACGATATTCTTAATCGATTATGGCGACTGGTCGTACCCAGCCTGCGCTTGCTTTTTCAATTGGGATTGGAAAGCAACAGATTTTAAATCCGTGCGGCGGCAGTTGGTCTAGATTTGCCATCTTTTCTATTTGACAATACTCTTTTTCCATTCCAACCCGGTGCGCTTCCCAAATGGCATCTTTGTCCTGGCTTTCTTCGAAATTACTTCGGATTTTTTCAAATGGGATGTCGAATCCCATCGCATCTGTCCCGATTACTTTAACGCCTTGGTCGATAATCCAATGGGTAGCCTCCGCGCTCATCCCCGGAAAATCAGTCCAATAATTTGCTTGCCCATACCGTTTATCTGCCCCGAACATTAAGCAAACGATGTCACCGGTTTGCAGTGCGTAATCGATTTTGGTAAGAGCTTCTTTTACATCCTCCACACTTACAGCTTCTCCATTTTGTTTATGGCGAAAATCAAGGACAACGCCATTCCCGAAAAACCATTCCAATGGAAGTTCTTCTACTGTTTTCGCCGGATTTCCGCCTGTGGTTGGATAATAGTGATACGGCGCATCCAAATGGGTTCCTGCATGTGTTGAGATTTCAAGGATTTCCGCTGCCCATCCCAATCCATCCGGCAAGTCTTCCTTTTGACAGTTGAAAATGTTCATCATTTGCTGGGCTCCAATTCCCTCATGATCTTGATACTCGATGGAGCAGGACAAGCTTCTTCTTAGTTCATCACTAGAGAATTCTCCCGGGTTCGGCTCTTTGATAACTATAGATAAGTCCACAAATTTCATTAGATATTTCCTCGCTTTCATAAGATGGTTAGCTGAATTAGAACATTTTTATTAAATCATTGAATTCTTCTCCATATTTCTCCAACAGCTGCTTTTCAAAGTCGTGGATAATCATATTTACATACATATCGTGCCGGATATAATTGGTTGTCGTATTGATCATGGCTTGATGATCGGAGACAACGGAATACCCATCATCAGTCGAAGAATTGAAGATAATGGCCTTCTTTTGGTCAATCACAATATTCATTTCGTTTTTATGGCGCTGGTTAAAAATATCAACGTCATAGTGAGGGATATTAGTCCACGGGATATCTAATGTACTCTCCCCAAATATGACACTTTTAATTTTGACTCCGTCCTTGTAGGCCTTACGCAGGGGCTTGATTATTTTTTCAATATCCACAGACCAGCCGCTCAAATAAATTTCAGAAGAGGAAAGGGCGATTTCGTTTGTAATAAGGTTCATGGAGGCATCGTACCCGTCAATGTGGAACAGTTCCGTCTCTCTTTTGCTATTGCTAGTTGAGAGGTTTTTAAGTCCTTTGCTCAAAAGAGTAAGGTTTTCGTTAAACGAATCCTCGAATAGTTTCAGTAGGTCTTGATAAGGCATTGGAATATAACTTTTACTATTTGATCTGTCACCTCCCGAAAATAAGTACACATATCCCTTGGCATGCAATTTCCTCAAAGTTTCATAAACTTTCGGCCCCGGCACTCCGGATGAAAGCGCTATCATATTTCCGTTGGCAGGACTGTGCTTTAGAAGGGATAGGTAAACCTTAGATTCATACTCGGTAAATCCATTTGCTTTCAGTGAGTCGATCGTTTTCTCTATGTTCAATTTCATCACCCTCACAAGATACTACTACTTGAGTAGTATTATTATTAATGGAATTTTGGATAAACCCGAAATAAATTTTTTTAGAAGTAGCTGTTACCTTGTTATATATGTTGAATTTATTATATTACCTATTAACTTAGTTGATTGGAGTGCAGATCGGCGACTCCAGCGAAGGCCGTCACGAAGAACGGCCTTTGTGCCAAAAAGCGTAGCGTTTGGCAACAAATCGAACCCTTCGCTGTTCGATTGGCTGAAGCCGTGCCCGCGGAAAGCGTCCGCTCGGAACGGAAATCAACGGTTAGAAGAAGTTATTTATTTCAACTTATATAGACAGTTAATTTTGGAATATGGAGGTGTTTGTATTTTTGTCGGAAGTGGCGTGGAAGAGGTTTTATAAAACGAAACAAGTGTTTGATTAGTGGGAATTTATAGTGCATGATAATAATATGAACAGAACAAATGTTTCTGTTTGAGGTGAATTAATAATTCATGGAAGGAGGGATTCAAGTGTATCGGTATGTGTTAAATCTAAACAGGCAAAGTAATGGAGATTATGAGGTCCATAAAGATGGTTGTTACTACTTTCCAGTAAATAACTTTGAAGAATTGGGAAATCACTATGGCTGTGAAAGCGCGGTAGAACAAGCAAAGGACAGACATCCATTCAAAAGCATTAACGGTTGTAAACATTGTGCTCCGACTTGCCACACTAGCTGATGAATTCATTTTAAAAATGACTAGACTGTATGATTGAATTCGATAGTGTCAATCTTGTACTTGGAACGGAATTTCAGTTAGGCTTGGGCATCTATTAGGGAGAGTCAGTCCGGTACCAACGATAAAAATATAGCTGACTCTCCCTATAAATTTCAGAAGAAATGACCTGTTAGTCATGCTATAATAAATAAAGTAAACCCGTTACCTGATGAACGTAGACATAGATATATTTGTATAAGCTTGAACGGAAAGGAGCGGAGAAAATGAGTTCATCACCTTATCAAGAAGAAATTGTCCAAGCAATCATGGAATTATCCGGTATGATTCAAAGTATGCGGACAGAATTCGGAGAAGGTATTGGCGATTTGAAAAAAGACGTTAGCGTTTTGAAAGAAGATGTTAGTGTTTTAAAGAAAGATGTTAGTGTTTTAAAGGAAGATGTGAACACTCTCAAAGAAGACATGAAGCAGATGGGCGAGAAAGTTGAAATGATTGATGCTAAGTTCGAAGTGTTGAACCGATCATTGCTAACGACCCAAGCCGAAGTTCACCGTTTGAAAAGAGCGTAATGCCCTGATTAGTTAACCCAAAAAGACAAGTCCAGCCGATTCTCCGGTTGCACTTGTCTTTTTCACTTTGTTCTCCTTTTCGTGCCTTTGCTTCTACTGGGATGGTTTAGTTTTCAAAATAGAAATCTTTTAAATATACATGAAGCTTCGAGACTTGTAAAGACTTAAGAGAAAAACAATCTCGTAACAATGAAAACATCTAAATTCCATTCAACCTGTCAAGAAAAGTTGGACTTTACAGAATAATGGATATACAATGGGTGAAAAGACAAGGGGAAATTAGCCTATGCCGAATAAAGGAGTATTGACAAAGTTCCGAGGAACACTGCATAGACAATTTGGAAAGCAGGTGTTATCCACGCAACTGCCGTTTGGAACATTGGAAGCTATTTTTGGCATCGACTATGATGTCCAACGACAGCTGGATGCAAGTAGGCGGGCGGAGATCCGGAAATTTATATTGGACTCTTTAGAGAAAGGGAAGCCATTTTATTTTGCTCCTTTCGTATTCTCGAGCCGGAAAAACATCCGAGTGGTGGAAGATGGTTTCGAGATTGAGCCTAGAGATAAAATTTATATTCTAGACGGGCAGCATCGAAATTCCGCGTTATCTTCCGCTATCAGTCACTTGAAAACAATGAAAGAAGCTGCAGAGGAAATTGGGGATTTTCTTGAAAGTCAAAAGGTGCAAAGCCATATAGACCAACTAGTGAATTATCCTGTCTCCATGCAAGTTTTCTTGGACTTGGATACGCGATCGGAACAGCAACTTTTTACAGACTACAATACTGAGAGGAAGGAGGCCCATCCCGGACTGCTGATGCAGTACGATCACCGGGACAAATATATTGAGCTAACCCGCAACGTCGCCTATCAATTGGCGGACACCCTCGATATTGAACATAAGCGATCGCGCTTGACTGCACAAAACTCGTCAGTCACTTCCTTGACGATCATGCGCCGCTGTCTGATCGCATTGTTCGAGGGGCTTCTTACTGTTAAAACGGGAGATCCATATCCAAGGTGCAAGCTGACCGAAATGCCAAAGGTGGCAAAGTACTTTTTCCAGTCCTGGAATGATTTGTTTCCGAAGCAGATGGCTAATCGGTCCACTTATGTCACTGGTCTGACAGGCATTCAAATCGCTTTGGCATATACAGCTTTTCTTACGATGCGGGAAAACAACATCACTTATTACAAGGCGATTGATATGCTTCGATTATTGAATCGGCGTTGCACCTGGAAGCATGACGATCCTTTATTTACACATATGTATCATTCTGAAGCGAAACAGTTGCGTCATCATTCCTCTACCACTGCCATTAAGCGGACGGCGCTGGAGTTTCTGTCGGTGATTGAGCAAGAAAGGGGTATGGAAAATGATTATTCATCCCGTCTTTTCTAAGAAGCAAACGATGATTACCTATCCGCTAGAAGAATTATTGCAAATGTTAAAGGAAGAACAAATGATATTGCGGGAAACGAACCAAGTCCAGGCAAGGGCGATCCGCAGATATATTTTCGATAATATTATGGATGAACAGGTTTATTTGCCTCCGATCGTCGCCTATGTGGAAGAAGGGGAATTGATAAAGGAGAGGCCGGTCCGTTTACATGTTATAGACGGTTCGCAACGAATGGAAGCGCTTTCCCAATTGCAAGCGATGATGGTCAAGTCCCTCAGCAGCGAAGACGATGGAGAACGTAAAAAAGGATTACATTTGAACTACATGTTAAAGAGTGTGGAAATATCCGTCCAAGTGTTTGAAGGAGTCTCACCGGCTGAAGCCGATCAAATGTACATCGACTTCAATACGAAAGGGAAAAAAGTCTCCTTGTCGAAAAGGATTGCTTACGATTCGCGAAATTCCATCAATCAGGCGACGAATCAAGTCTTACAAGCCAATGAGAACTTGCGGAACGCGGGTGTCGAGCAGGAGAAAATAGCTGTTGTTCGCCCGAAAAACAAAAATCTGCTTTCTCTATCACAGTTGCGACAATTGGTTGCATTGTTTCTTGATGGAAGCACTGTCAGCAGCAAATTGGCGCAAAATAGGGTTCTATCCAGAGAAAGAGAGGAAACGATTGATGTGATAAATTTCTGGTTTGAAGAGCTGTTCAAACTGCATCCCGTCGAATCGATCGGTGATTATGATGTATCCATATTTGCCAGTTTTCCTCTGCTTTATGCAGTTGCAAGCTATGCAATAGAAGGATCAGCGGAAATTGAAAAGACAGAACTAAAAACACATATAAAACGAAGAATGGAGAAATTACGTACAATCGATTGGTCGAGGGACAATCCGGCTTGGAGAGGATTCGACGGTTCAGAAAGGGGAAAAGAGAAATATTTTTATTTAAAAAATGATAAAAAAAATATAAAGGCTATCACGGATTGGCTTAGCCGTAAAGGAGGTGAGTGATGTGTGACTAATAGTGAATCAGAAATCCCCGGGTGTCATTAGTCTTGGCAGACACACCCGAGGATTCCAGCACCGGCGTATACCGGTACAATACCAGTATACGCCTTTTTCGTGGAAATTGTAAGGTTTAAAAACAAAGAGGAGGCGTAAGAAGAGAAATGGAATCTAATTTTATTATTAAGTGGGAGACAGTGATTTGTGTCCCGAATTATGATGCTCTTGGAAAACCTTGTTCAATCATTGTGGAGAATGGACGTCTTATTGAAGTGGATATGAAACCGAGTGACCTCATCAATGAAAACTTACTATACTACGGATCAAGTTTACAAGGAGCGACGGAAGGAGCCAGCCGAATCTTAGGAAACACTTATAGTAATCCGATTGCCATCAGCGAGAAGCAAAATATTTATTGGCTTCCGAGCAAGTCCCCGGCTAGTGATGATTGTGTTTGGTTTGCGTTGCATCATATCGTGAGACTCCGTGCATTTGGCAAAGCACAAACTGAGGTTCAACTGACAGGCGGGCATAAAATTGTGATCGACTCTAGCTTTTATACGTTGACCAAAAGAGAAATGCGTGCGTACACCTTGAAAGGGAAAATTGAGAGAAGATCTGAGAAGCCTGCTGAAATGGTTAGAGAGGAAAAGAGTTGCTATTATATCAGCAAGCCAAATGGAAAAGTGAATTATGAATTGAAAAAGCAGGACAAAGATTCATAGTAAAAGATTAAGAAAAACCGTTAAGCTTTTTGTAGTTAACGGTTTTTTTGTGTGCTCAGCGCGGAAAGGAGCTGAGCGAGGAAGTCGAAATGGTTGATGCCTGCTTAAGTGGAGCTGGACGCTCGACGAATACAGGAATAGTAGTCCCGAAGGAATGAAGAAACGGTTATTGGTAATTGGAGACGTCCGAGAAGCCGAGATGCTGCACGGAACAGTTTGTAAAGGACCTAGGTATGAAGGGAAGGGCACTGACGGGAGCGGTCATGTATTGTTATAGTTACTCACTTGGCGGAATCATCTTATGGCATACAAACAACCCGTTTTTCACCCATGCTCTCTGGCAAACCGAATTATCTTCAACTACAATGGAACGAAGAGTACGATAAGCGGGGGATGGTATTGGTGCAATCATTCAAGAAAGTGAAGGAAGCGAGTTATTTATCGGCTGAGAAGGCGTGGAGCTATCGGGCGATTTTACGGTATTTTTATGTGCAGCATGAGCGGATGAGGGATTTTCTGTTTCCGGAAGAAGTGCTGGCACATTTGCAGGGGCTACCGGAATTCCACCTGTACACGGAAGAGCAAGTGCAGCAGGATTTGGCTCAACTCGTGCAGTGGAATAACTTGGTGGCGCGTCAGGAGATGGGGCGGGCGCAGACGATTGAGGAGTTTAAGAAGAAGCGGTTCCGCTACCAATGCACTGCGTATACGGTGGAGTTTGAGCGGATGTTGTCGGATTTGGAGAAGGGTGGAAATGCGTTCGGCGGGTCGCTGGAGAAGAAGGAGTTCGAGCGGTTGTATGAGCGCTTGCAATTGATGGTCGGGATGGTCGGGAAAGGTGTGTTTACGAATGCGGACGAGTGTGCGCAGCTTTGGACCGATGTATTCACCTATTTCCGTTCGATCACGAAAAACACGTCCGATTATATTGCGTACATCAGCAGCGAGGAAGTGGAGGAGCGGATGCAGACGGACGCATTCCTTCTTTTTAAAGATCGGTTCACATCGTATTTGCGGGATTTCATCATCGGGCTGCAACAGACGGCGTTGAAGATCCAGACCGTGCTGGAGGAGCTGACGGTTGAGAAGTTGTTGCCGTTTTTCGAGCAGGTCATCGCGCATCAGGAGCAAGTGCCGCGTTTTGAGGACATTGCGCTGGATTCGCAAGCGATGCTTGTGGAGCACCAACAGAAGTGGATCAGCTTGCAAACATGGTTCCTTGGCAGTGTGCATGGAGAGAGTGAACTGGAGAGCTTGCGGAAGCGGACGAATGAACAGATCCGCCGTATCACGCGTGTTGTCCAGCGGCTCGGGGAACGGAATAATTATTTCCGCAGCCGTAAGAAAGACTATATGCATCTAGCGGAATGGTTTGATTCACTCGAATCCATGGAGGATGCACATAGATTGTCAAGTGCCGCGTTCGGTATATTCCATACGAAGCATCTCCATACCGACCATGTACCGACTGAGGATATCTACGCCGACGTGTGGGATGAAATGCCGGGCATACATGAAATCAAACCTCGCATCCGTCAATATAGGGAGAAGACCCGTCCGGGGGCAGTCGTCAGCCGAAAAGGAGAGCAGGCAGAATTGGTCGAAGCCTATTTAGCGGAACGCCGAGCGGAGCAGGAAGTCCTTTCCACCTACATAAGAGACGGTGAAATCCGGCTGGAGACGATTCCCCATATCGAACCCCATATGCGAAAACTGCTGCTCAACTGGGTGGCCAAGTCGATGACGCGAAAAGACCGGATCATAAAGACGGAACAAGGCTACACAGTGAGAGTGCTGTTGGACGAGTCGAAGCGGATTGAGTTGAAGTCGGAGGACGGGGTGTTGATAATGCCTGCCGCAGTATTCCAGTTTGTGGAAGGAGGTGAATGAGGATGAATGAGAATCGATTTGACGAGAAAGCGCAGTCGGCTTTGCGCTTGTTGTTTGAACGATTTTGGATCTTGCGGGCGGAGGACCCGGCCTCCTATCAGCTGATACGTGAACGGGAGAAGGTGCTGAAGCGCTATATCGATGACAAATTCGGGTATGACTTGATCATCCATCAACATTTCATCAAGCTGGAAAAGATTCCAGTTGAGCCGAAGAGTTGGATGGGTATTCAAGCATTCACAATGCCTCTCGATTATGCGATTTTTTGCTGTGCCCTTGCTTTTTCGGAAAATCGGGCAGTCGATGAACAGTTTCTTCTATCGGATTTATGCGGGGATATTAAAGAGCTGTATCCAGGGGGATTACCGCTTGATTGGACAAATTATAATCATCGGAAATCGCTTGTGCGGGTCGTTCGCCAACTGGAGATGTTGTCGCTGATCCGTGCAGTTGAAGGGGAAGTGGAACAGTTTGCACTCGACGTGGAGCAGGAAGTGTTGTATGAAGTGACGGTGTATGCACGTTATTTCATGCGTGCGTATCCGAAAGACATATTTGAGTTTACATCCATCGAAGAGATGCTTGCAAGCGAGGAAGAACGGCATACAGATGACTTGAGGCGGAAACGGGTGTATCGTAAATTGTTTTTATCCCCCGCAGTCTTTCGAGTAGGGGAGGAGGATTCCGATTTCGCGTATATCCGTAATTTCCGGAACCGCCTTCGTGATGATATTGAAACGCACTCCCATTTCCGTTTGGAGCTATTTAAAAATATGGGGCTTCTCATCATGGATGAGAAGAAACAGGAAATGACATTATTTCCGGACCAAAAAGCGATTTCCGACCTTGCGCTGCAGTTTTCGGCATTGCTCCGTAACCAGATGGATACGTATCCGGCGGACGCCTTTGGACGGATTCAAATATCGGCTTTTGCAATGGAGCATCTGGTTGAACAGCTGCAAGCGGAATACGGGACGGGCTGGAGCAGTCATTACCGGAAGAATTCCGTCAAGGCGACAACGGAGGAGCTGATCGACTTGTTGTTATCCTGGGAAATGATCGAAGTGGAACCTGAGACAAATGACTATCTGATCACCCCGCTTGCGGGTCGTCTTGCGGGCGTTTATCCGAGTGATTTTAAGCTGAAAGGGGAGGAAGTGGATGCGTGAACCAAATAAATGGAAGATGAACCGGGTCGGCCTATTCAACTTTTGGTATTACCATACGATGGAAGTATTCGATTTCGCGGATGGCAAGCTGTTATTGCGCGGTTCGAATGGATCGGGGAAATCGGTTACGATGCAAAGTCTGCTTCCTGTGTTGCTGGATGGCCGAAGATCGCCGGAACGGTTGGATCCATTCGGCTCAAGAGCGCGTAAGATGGAAGACTATTTGCTTGGTGAAAAAGAGGTGGGCGGCAGGGATGAACGCACCGGCTATCTGTTCATCGAGTACAAACGGACTGACACGGAACAATACATAACGACGGGGATCGGGTTGCAGGCGCGCCGGCAGAAGCAGATGAATTTTTGGGGGTTCGCCATTACGGACAACCGGCGGGTCGGCAAGGATTTCGATCTGTTTGAAATGGAGACGCAAGCCGGGAAGAAACAGCAGATACCTTTATCACGGGTCCAGCTTGAAAACCGGATCGGGGACGGCGGCGAGGTCGTCCGTTCGCAAAGCGACTATATGCATCTGGTCAATAAACTGCTATTCGGTTTTGAAACGGATGAAGCATTTGCGGATCTGATTCAGCTGTTGCTGCAGCTGCGGAGCCCAAAGCTTTCAAAAGATTTCAAGCCGACAGTCATTTATGAAATTTTGGAGAAGGCCTTGCCGCCGTTGACAGATGAAGATCTCCGCCATTTATCCGACACGATTGAACATATGGACGGCGTCAAGCAGCAGATCGAACAGCTGGAGCGGGAACGAGGGGCACTGAATAAGCTGATCAGACATTACGATGAATACAATACGTATAAACTCGCTGAAAAGGCGGAGGCCTACAAGAAGACGAAGCACCGTCTGACTAAGGCGGAAAAGGAGATTGCCAGTAAACAGCGCGAAGCCGAGGCATTGGCGGTTGAAGTGCAAGCGTTGGAATCACGGAATGTTCAGCTTCATCAATCGAAGAAAGTGGCGGAAGAGAAGCGCACGCGGCTCCAAGGCCACGGCGTATGGCAAATCGAGCGGGAAAAGGCGGACAAGCTTGAACAGCTTTCCAAGTACTCAAAGGACCGGCAGGCAAAATTGGACAAGCTGGAGAATAGGAAGCGCCAGGAACGAGCGGAAAAGGAACAGCTTGTGAAAACCGAAGAATCGTTGGATGAGACGGCGAAAACGATGGAACAGCAACTGGAGGATTTACAGGATCATGCTGAAAACGCGGTTTTTGGAGGGCATCCTGTCAATGAGCAAGACTTTCAACGCCTGCGGAAATCGGGCTATGATTTCGCGGTATGGCATGAGGAAGCGGAGCGGCATGACCTTTTTCTGAATGAAATCATTGAAAAACTGCGCGAACTTGAACAATTACGCAACGACCTGGCGGAACACGAAAAAAAGCAGGCAGATAAACAGTTGGAAATCGACAAATTGCGGATGGAAGCGGCAGACTGGCAAAACGTATTTGAAACAGACAAGCAGAATCAGTTGGATGCCATCCATGTTTGGGCAAAGCGGCATTCGTTCTTCGAAGTTGATGAAACGTTGCTTGGTCAAACGGCACGATTGCTTGATGATCTGTATGAGCCGTTTGAATACGGGATGATCCGCGAACCGTTTTGGAAATTGAACGAAAACTACCGGACTCGGCTTTATGAGAAAAAAGTAAGGGTGCAAAATAGCGCGGACCTGTTGAAGCAACGGATTGACGAAAAGGAAGCGGACTTAATGAACTGGGAGCAGCGTCAAGATCCGGAGCCCGTATTCCGCGATGAGGCGACAATAGAAGCGAGGTCCCTTTTAGCGAAGGAGGGGCGGCGTCATTCACCGTTTTTTGAAGCGGTCGAGTTCAGGGCGGACGTGCCGGAGCCGACCCGTAACCGCTTGGAAGCCGCACTGCTGGAATCCGGAATCCTGGATGCTTTGATTGTGGAAGAGGAAGGTCTGGACATCCATCACGATCGAATCATCGTGCCGGCCCCGAATTTGATGGCGCATACGCTCGCTGATTACCTGGTTCCCGACTGTGATGACTCGGTGCTGCCACAGTCGGTTGTCGATGATGTGCTGCGCAGCATCGTAGTAGGTGAGGATTTGAAGGGCGAAGGGTCGGGCTTTTCGATTGCGGAAGACGGTACGTATGTCATCGGACTTCTGCAGGGGCATGCGGCTCCTGTCGATGCTGTTCGTTTCATCGGTAGAACTGCACGTGAACGGTTCCGTCAACAGGAGATTGCACGATTGGCAGGAGAGATCGAGATGTTGCAGACGGAAGAACAGGAACTGGAACAGATGATCCAGGCACTGGATGACGATTTTCAGAAAGCGGAATCCGCTATGGAAGATTTTCCGACAGACCAGGATTTGTCTATGAGTTTCCAACAGATCCGGCAAAAGCGGTTCGAGATGAATGAATTGCAAAAAGTGCTGTTGCAAATGGATGAGGAGATCCGTAAGCGAAAACAGGCATTTCTGGAGTTGAAACGATCGGTCGATATGGAAACAAGGGGATTGGACCTTGAACAGACCCATCCCGCTTACACAGAAGCACAACTGGAAATGCGATTGTATAAACGAGTGCTTCAAAAGCTTGAATTGGCGCATAAGGACGAAGGGAATCTGGCATCCCGGTCGCAGCAGCTCAAGGAGCGGCTCGAAGAGATCATCTACGAGGTGGATGAACTTCAAGGGGAAATCAATACAATAGCAGGCAATATCGAGCAACTGACAAGTTCGCTGGCTGAAATTGAAACCCAGCTTAAGTCGCAAGGTGTGGAAGACGTCCGTCGTGAGATTGAAGCAGTCCGCGTTTTGTTGGAAGATGTGGAAAAGGAATTGGATCAAAACAAGGAACAGCTGCCTGTGAAACAAGTCCGCATGGAGACGCTGCATAAGCAGATTGTTATCCATAAACAGGAGGCCGGCTTTTTGTCACAGCTGGTTGCTGGCTGGAAAGCGGCATTTTTCAAGGAACGGGCGTATGGTTTTGTGGAAGGGCATGGGGTGGACGATTCATCACCGGAACAGCAGTTGGATGAGGTTGCGGAACAATATAGAACATTCCTGGAGCAAAAAGACCTTAGCAAGATTGAAGAGAATTTGACGAAGGCTTACAATGAGCAGTTTGCAAATTTACTGGAATATCGTATGCAGGATAGTAGCGACAGGCTGGATAGCTCGGATTGGGAAGCGGCGGACTGGACGGAATCGCAACAGATCGAATTCGCCAACTGGCAGCGGATGTCGACGCGCAGGCTTATTCAGTTGGATTTCCAGGGGAAGCGGGTCAGTCCTTATTTTATCCGTAATTCCGTGGATGCGGACTATGAACGTCAGTCCCATGCACTGGAGGAAGAAGATCGACGCTTATATGAAGAAATCTTGTTCGATTCGGTCGGCAATATGCTGCGTAGTCGGATTACGCGCGCACAAAATTGGGCGGAGAAGATGGATAAGCTCATGCGCGGTAATGATTCCAGCTCAGGTCTGTCGTTTTCAATCCAATGGAAACCGCGTTCTGCTGAGAACGAAACGGAACTTGATACAAACGAACTGGTCGATTTATTGCGGCGGGACCCTCGGTTGATGAAGGAAGCGGATCTCAATCGGATTATTGAACATTTCCGATCGAAAATTGACCGTGCAAAAGAAGAGGTCGACCTGCAAGGGGAAGGGAAGACCTTGCTGCAGGTCTTGAAGTCCGTCCTTGATTACCGTTATTGGTTCTCGTTCGTCTTGTTTTATAAGCGGGAGAGGGAGACCCGGAAAGAGTTGACAAACCATGCGTTTGATAAATTCAGCGGCGGGGAAAAGGCGATGGCGATGTACATCCCGTTATTTACCGCATGCTTCTCCCGTTATCAGGAAGCAGCGCCGACCGCACCGCATATTATCACACTCGACGAGGCGTTCGCAGGTGTCGATGAAAATAATATCAGCATGATGTTCGGGATTGTGGAGGAACTTGGCTTTGATTTCATCATGAATTCACAAGTGTTATGGGGCGATTATGAAACGATTTCGGCTTTATCAATCTGTGAATTGATACGACCGAAAAACGCGGATTTCGTGTCTGTGATGAGGTATCATTGGAACGGATTGAAACGGGTTGAAGTGACGTCAAAACCGTCAGAACCTGCAATGATCCCGGCTGATGACTAATGGATAAGATGGAGGGGCATCGATGCAGGACGCATTGGAGTTTTTTAGAAGTGAGCCGGCCTATGGAAAGTTATTTCAAGCATTCCGTAATAAGTATGAATCCCTCGGCAGGTTGGGCGGCAATATATCCACAGATTCGTTTTCGGAGGAAGAACTAGAACAGATTGCTCGTTTTTTTGGTATATCGACAACCCGATTACGACGGAAAGGGGCGGTTGCGCTACTGGATTTTGAAAGTCAGTTACGCATGACCCGATTCGGCATAATGGACTTGAAAGCGTTGTTGGATGCGTATTTTGGAGAAGAAATATTCTCGAAGCGTGAGCAGGAAATGGCTAGGCGGAATCGAATCCAAGATTTGTTGCAAACATTGCAAAGTGAATTACCGGCATTATCGTTCTGGTTCGGTTGCCTCCTTGCACAGTCAGCTGAGGCTAGATGGATCATACAAACTGCCGAGCGTGACGAAGCGTTGTTCCGTACCATGTCGAAACAGCTGCATAAGGCGATACTCGAATTGCCGAATAGTCCGGTGAGATTGCCCTTTTTTAGTCAACTTGTTACTGGAGATCCACATGCGATGGACCTGAACACAGAGTTTGGAAAACTTTTTCTGCATGCCTTGGCTGTTCTGCAAAGGATGAATGAGGATGGGACGGAAGGCGCGGACGGGAAGCTTACGACTCCGACTGCTACAGAAGAAGTGAATGAACTTCTTAACACATATAATATTTACCGCGATGATCTGTTGAACTTTGTCACGATTGCCAATTTTACGGCCCGAATGAAAACAGGGGAGACTTATCCGGTGTGGCAGTCTGCCGGTGAAGTTGGGGCTGTATTGAATTCACCGCTCAGGGAGATCATTGCATTATCGGATATTCGCCCCGCAACAGGCCAGCATGTCTGGATAGTTGAAAACTCGGGTGTTTGCTCTGCGTTGCTTGATTGGCAACCCCGTATGCCGATTATTTCAACGAACGGGCAATTTAAATTGGCCGCCTTGCTTATGATGGATCAGCTTGTTGAAGCGGGTTTTCAGCTCCATTACTCGGGGGATTTCGATCCGGAAGGACTTTCTATGGCACAGCGGTTGCTGGAACGTTTTCCGGGTTATGTGGACCTTTGGTGCATGGATGTCAACACATACAGGTTGAGCAAGCCATTGAAAAAATTGGAACCGGAACGGTTGTCAAAACTAAATGGCATCAACCACCCCTCGCTTATTGAACTTTCCGAAGCAATCAAGACGGAAGGAAAGGCAGGTTATCAGGAAGCGATTGTGGAAGGGATGCTGAGCTATATAGGGGATGTATTGGAAAAGGGGCTGTCTAAAAAGCCCCTAAAATGAAGCAGGCGGAGAAAAATGAGCCATTTTTCTCCGCCTGCTTTTTGCTGTTTTCTCTCTTTTTCTGAAAGCTGCTGGCGGATGGCCAGCACTTTCAGTAGATTGTGGACAATGGCCACAATCCCAAATTCCACGTGAACCTTGTCGAGGCCCCGCAAGTGGAATCTGCGGAACGACCGATTGCCCTTGATGTGGCCGAACACGCTTTCTACCTCGATTTTCCGTCGAGCGTAGATGCCTGCTTTGTCCTCACATTCAAGGGCTGTCTTCGCTTTTGCCTTCATTTCTTCATAGATCGGATTCCAATGCACTTGCCGGTTTCCTTTGGCCTTCGTACATTGCGGCTTCAACGGACAATCCGAGCAGTCCTCACATTCGTAGATCTTGAAGCTTTGTTGGAAGCCAGAAGCATTTTTCTTATTTTGGTATTTCTTAAAAGTCACTTTGCGTCCGTTCGGGCAGATGAACCGGTCATCCTGCTCCTCGTATTCCCAGTTTTTCACGTTCTTGTTGTCATTCTTATACTTGCGGGTCTGTTCCTTGACATAGGTCCCATAAGGGATCAGAAAATCGAAACGGGGTTCTTTTTCTTCCCCCACCGCGTACAGATAGTTCTCTTCGCTGCCGTACCCCGCGTCGGCGGTCACTGTCTTTGGCATCGGCAAAGAAGACGCGGCCAGCTTTTCCAGGTGTGGGATGAAGCAGCGCGTATCTGTTGGCCGTTGATGAATGGTATAAAACAGGACGAATTGATTTTCCGTTGCCATCTGTACATTATAGCCAGGCTTCAATTGCCCATTTTTCATATGATCCTCTTTCATTCGCATGAACGTGGCATCCGGATCCGTCTTGGAGAAGCTGTTGCGGTCTTCTCCAAATGTCTCGCGGTATAGTTTATACTTGTATAGACGTGGCACGAAGTCCGTCCGCAGTTGTTTCGCGGGCTTTCTACATGCGCTTCGTCGAGCGCGTAGCTCTTTGCGGATGGGGGTTTCCTTGGTCGCTTCGATTTCCCCAGTTAATTGTTCGGCCCTCTCGTCCAGCTGATTGGCCAAATCCTCCAGCTGTTCCGTTGTCGGTTCTTCGCCTGGCCACTCGCCCAGTTCCAAGCCCTCGGCTTGTGCCAGCTCATGAATGTGCCGCAGCGTCTCCTGTATCTTTATTTTCAATTTCTCTTCATAACGCAGGGTGGATTTTTTCCATACAAACGAATACTTATTGGCATTGGCTTCAATCTTCGTTCCATCCAGGAAGTAATTTTCCATCGTGATATACTCGTCCTCAATCAATTGAAGGATCATCGTCTCGAATAATTCGTCCATCATCGTTTTCATGCGGTTGCCCCGAAAATCATTGACTGTCCGGAAATCAGGTGACTGCATGGCGGTCAGCCACATGGCCGGGACACTTTCCCGGGCCAGCTTTTCAATTCCCCTGCACGAATACACTTTCTGCGAATAGCCGTACAAAATTAATTTCAGCATCATTTTGGGGTGGAATGGACTGCGTCCACCACCGGAATAATGCGCAAACAGCTGTGCATCGGGGATTGTTTCGATCATTTCATCAATGACACGGGCAATGTGCTGTTCCGGGATGAGATCTTGTAGGTCGAGGATGGCAAATCCTTGTTGGTTATTGTAAGGCTTGAATGTGGGAGACAATCGCCGTTTTGAAACGGAAGTTTCTTCAGCTACCTCTATGGGAAGTGTGAGTTGTGTGGTATAATTTTCGGTAGTAGTCTTCGGATTGCTCATAAAAATCGTCCTTTCTTTGATGGTGGTTTCGTCACTTCCATCTTACTAGATTGGGCGATTTTTTTGTATGGTGTTTTTTTGTTCCCGAATCATCCGAGTTGCTTGGAGTGGAAGGCGGCGACTCCTGCGGGATGTAGCGCGAATGGTGAGACCCCACAGGAGCGCAGCGACGAGGAGGCTCACCCGCGCCCCGCGGAAAGCGCCCGCCTGGAACGGAAAGCAACGGGTAATGGGATGAACCTCTGGATGGGCTCAATATAAGAAAGGAGCTGTCACAGAAATTCAGTTTTCACTGACTTTCTGGACAGCCCCTTTTCTATTTCACGTCTGTTCCTATTGACTTTATTTTCGGACTACTATATATTAGATGGGAACAAGTGTTCTTACGTTAATTATCAAGAAATGGAGGTGCCCCGCCTGTGAAGATGTTATAATGAATCATAATTGATCGTCCGGACAGAAAAATAGAAGGAGGAACGGGGATGAACCATGAGTTGAAAGATATGCTGCAATCGGTTGTCCAAGAAGCACTAGCCCCACTGAATGGTCGCTTTGACAAGCTGGAGTCACGTTTCGATAATCTTGAAACGCGCTTTGACAAGCTCGAAGCGAGAATTGATAATTTGGAAAACGAGATGAACACAAGATTTTCCGCAGTGGATGCAAAATTGGCTTCCATTTCGGAACAGGTCGCCAAAAATTCGGAGGATATTGCAGAGCTACGTGAACAGATGACTTCTTATCAAGGGTTACCGGAGAACGTCGAAATGCTGAACCAGAAAGTGAGTGCGCTTGAATTGGATGTTAAGGTGCTAAAGAAAGCAATCAGTTGAAACAGCTGGAGAGGGGGAAGACAAGGTCAAAAAAAGCCAAGCATAGCCTTTCGGACGGTCATGCTTGGCTTTTTTGCTCATCAGTTTTGCAAATACTCCTTCACCACCCGCGAAACGACCTTCCCTTCCGCACGTCCGCCGACTTCTTTCATGAGCAGCCCGACCGCTTGCCCCATAGGCATGTCTTTCGTGATGCCGAGTGATTGGATAAGGGCTTTTAATTCGTCCTCGGTCAGTTGTTTCGGCAAATATTGCTCAATGATGGAGATTTTCGCTTGTTCGATTTCGACAATGTCGTCCCGGCCTGCCTTTTGTGCTTCTTCCAACGATTGTTTTGTCTGTTTCAGCTCGCGTTGGACGATCTTGATCTCTTCTTCCTCCGTTAATTCGCGTTTCTGTCCGATTTCCTCATTCTGTAGGCCCGCCCGCAGCAGGTTAACGACGCCTTTCTTCGTCTGATCCTTCTCTTTCATCGCCGTTTTCATGTCGGCGAGCAGTCTTTCCTTCAGTGTAGCCATCGTCTGGTCCCCTCGTCTCTTTTTTTTATACTGGAACATTATACAAGATATTTTCGGTTTTATTCAGCAATAAACCTCATCTTATCTAGTTTAGCCTGTCCGATTTGGATTAAAACCATAGGAGGAATACATTCCGCCCAAGCCGAATAAGAACGGATAAGGAGGGATGAGATAATGACATCCATTGAACAGGGAAGCACGGAAGTGAAGCAAGGGCAGCTGATCGAAACGCCGGTGAAGACGATATTCAAGAAGTTTGCAGACCAGAAAGACGTATCCCTCGTCTATGGCGAACCAGTGGAACTGGGCTTGAAAAAGGTCGTTCCGGTTGCAAAAGTGAGGTACGCGGTCGGAGGCGGGGGCGACGGTTCGGGTGGTGAAGGAGGGGGAGGGGGCTTTAATATCACTCCCGTAGGCGTTTATGAAATCACCCCTGAAGACGTGAAATTCAAGTCGACACACGATTTGAAGATGATTGTGGCCATGACGGTATGTACTCTAGGGTTATTTTGGGCTTTGCGGATGTCGAAGAGATAGGCTCTTTTTGACAGGGATGAAAGCTGAAAATCTCGCCAATCAACTATCAGATTTGGCGAGATTTTTTATTTGCTCATCCTTGTTATTCCCGATGGACAAGGTGTCACAGTGGATTGACCTGAGGGGGTGCCAGTTTCCGGGGGTGTGCGAGTTTTGGTGCG
This sequence comes from Bacillus sp. OxB-1, assembly GCF_000829195.1. GTDB lineage: Bacteria > Bacillota > Bacilli > Bacillales_A > Planococcaceae > Sporosarcina. The sequence continues at coordinate 1,808,228 of NZ_AP013294.1, forward strand.
GGGTGCCCCAGTTTCACCCCAGGGTGTACGAGTTCGCCCTGAGGGTGTGCAGGTTTCACCGGGGTGTGCGAGTTTTGGTGCGGGGTGCCCCAGTTTCCTCCCAGGGTGTACGAGTTCGCCCTGAGGGTGTGCCAGTTTCCCCAGGGTATGCGAGTTTTGGTGCGGGGTGCCCCAGTTTCCTCCCAAGGTGTACGAGTTCGCCCTGAGGGTGTGCCAGTTTCCTCGGGGTGTGCGAGTTTTAGGGCAGGGTGCCGCAGTTTCAACCCAGGGTGTACGAGTTCACCCTGAGGGTGTGCCAGTTTCCCCGGGGTGTGCGAGTTTTAGAGCAGGGTGCCTCAGTTTCCTCCCAAGGTGTACGAGTTCGCCCTGAGGGTGTGCCAGTTTCCCCGGGGTGTGCGAGTTTTAGAGCAGGGTGCCTCAGTTTCCTCCCAAGGTGTACGAGTTCGCCCTGAAGGTGTGCCAGTTCCTATCCCTCAACCCTCTTCGCACTCTTCTCCAAGTAATTCACAATTCCCATCGCGCTGACATCCATGTCGAGTTCGATCATCTTATATGCCCGATGATCATCCGGAACGCCGAGCTCCCGGAGGTGGGTGCGGACCCGGGTTAATATGCGTTCTGTCAAGGCAGCGTGTCCTTCTCTTTTGGCGGCTGCCGCCTTGGCCTCTTCCATGAATACCCCGAGCCACTCGGACACTTGGTGCAATGTTTCATTGGGCGATGTGCTTGCCCCGAAATGACCGAAGTAGATGACATCTGGATTTTTAGCCATGAAACGGTCGATGGCCTGCTGCATCTTGTCCGGGTCGAACTGGTTTGGCGATGTGGACGGCGGGAAGAATGCCACTCCGTCTTGTATCAACGGTTCATAGCGGATGCCTGCTGTGTCGCCGATGAATATGCCGTTGCTGACCGGGTCGTAAATGCTGATATGGTGGTTGGCGTGCCCTGGCGTATCCCAGAACTCCAGCGTGCAAGCTTCCCCGATCTTCAGCGTATCGCCTTCGGTCATTTCCAAGATCCGGTCTTCCGGGATCGGGACAACCGGATCGAATAGTTCGTCAAACCGCTCTCCGTAGACGGCCCGGGCTCCTGCCACCAACCGGCTTGGGTCCGCCAGATGGCGTGCGCCTCTAGGATGAACGACGGCTTTGGCGTTCGGGCATTCCGTCATGAGCAGCCCTGCCCCGCCTGAATGGTCCAAGTGGACGTGTGTTGCGATGATATATTTGATCTGATCCAACGAGATCCCCAGCGTTTCTAACCCCTTTTTAACATGAGGAATCGACGTGCTCGGCCCTGTATCGACCAGTGTGATATCTTCCTCCATGATGACGTATGTCCCCGTGCGTTCCTCCAAGCCGAGGTCGAATCCATCCAATATGTAGATCCGGTCGTCCAGCTTGATCGGTGCTTTTTGCTGCATTTTACAACCCCCCAGTTGAATTGATACTTTCCACTCCTCCTTAACTCATTTTCGACAATTTGGAAGGATTCTCCTTGTTTTGTGACGAAAATTAGACGGTGGTAGGTCATTTAGGTTACATATTCGTAAAATATTCGTTGTATTTCAACATAATTAGTATAATAGATATAACATTCCGAGTAATTCCATAGATGGATGATAATGGAGAGAGAGGGGATTTCGTGAACAGTCTATTGAGCGTATTCCGTAAGAGGAAAGAAGGGTTTCTCGAAACGGGCAAGCCGCTTGTCGTGACGATGCAGTTGGAGGCAGGGCAGATGACGAAGCAGGCCAAGTTGATCGGATTGTCTGAAGAGGATTTGCAGGTCCTGAGGCGTATGAAGCCGATCATCGCCTCGCACTTGCCGGATATGGTGGACAAGTTCTATAGGAAGTTATTGGAGGTGCCTCTGTTGGAATCGATTATCTTCCGGCATAGTTCACCGGAACGGCTGATCGGGAAGCTTATACACATCTGACTGTAATGCTGGATGGAAAGATCGATGATGCGTATATCCAGCAACGGATGACGATTGCGCGGGTCCATTATGAGATCGGACTCGACCCGCAATGGTATATCGGGGCTTTCCAGCTGTTGCAGGACGCGTTCTTGCAATGTTTGCAGGAGAAAGAGGACGACCCGCAGGAGATGTACCGCTCCATGCAAGCACTTACGAAAATATTTAATTTCGAGCAGCAATTGGTGTTGGAAGAATATCATAAAAGCTACCTGCGAGGCATAGCGGACGAAAATGCGAAAGTGCGAACGGAAGTGAAGGAACGGATCGGGGCTACGAGTGGAGATCTTGTGACAATCAGCGAGGAGACACAAGCGTCGATGGAGGAGCTGATTGCCAGCAGCAATGAGGTGGCAGCGACAGTGCAGCAGACGAAAGAACAATCGACAGTCACGCAAGAGTTGGCACGTGAAGGCTATACGCAAATGGAATCGCTGCATGAGAAGATGATGCAGATAAAAAAGAGTGCGAGTGACATGCAGCGAATCATGGGGCAGTTGGATTTATCGTCGAAGGAAATCCAAAATGTGATTACGATTGTACGGACGATTGCGGACCAGACCAATTTGCTGTCATTGAACTCGGGCATCGAAGCGGCAAGAGCGGGAGCATACGGGAAAGGCTTTGCGGTCGTCGCGGAGGAAATCAGAAAGTTGGCGGATGAGACGAAACAGTCGATCGGGCAGATTACGGATTTGATTCAACGTAATGGAGGGTATATCGGCAACGCTTTGGAAACACTTGCGGAAATGCAGGAGCGGATAGTGGAAGGAAGCGAAGACTCGGAGGGAACGAAGACGACATTCGAGAGCATTGTAGCCGCCATGGATGCGAATATCCGCTGCATCACTTCGGCGGTGAGCGAATTGCAGGCGTTGGTGGCAGGCATCGGGCAAATGGGGCGGGCGACAGAGCAGATTGCCGACTCGGCAGATGCGTTGAATGAAACGACACATAGTTTTTAAGTGAAGACCGGTTCGGGGGAGGACCGGTTTTTCATTTCAACTGGAAATTCCAAGTTTTGCTCAACATCGGAACGGGTTCGCCGATATTAGAAATAACGAACGTTCTCAAATACAAGGGGGTATGGGAGATGGTCAGTCGGATTGGGGGAAGTCCTGTCACACCACAGGCAGGCGTAGTAGCTGACAGTGTGGCGTCCACCAAGGATGTGGAGATGGTCAGCGAAATGCAAGCTATACGAGACAATCAGCAAGCGGTGGAACAACAGGTATTGCCGCTGGAAAAAGCGAAGCAGCTAACCGAGAGCATGAACAATTTTCTGGAAAGCACAAATACCCAACTACGATTTGAATTCCATGATCAGCTGCATGAATACTACGTGACAATCGTCAATTCGAAAACAGACGAAGTCGTCCGTGAAATTCCATCGAAGAAACTGATGGACATGCACGCGGCCATGCGCGAATTCCTCGGACTGCTCATTGACCGGAAAATCTAACAAAGGTGTGTGAAAATGTATGAGAATCAGTGGTTTAGCAACAGGAATGGACACGGAGTCGATCATCCGCGACATGATGAAGGCCCACCGGATACCGTTGGACAAGATTACGCAGAAGAAACAGTATTTAGAGTGGCAGTTGGATGATTATCGAAGCATCAACCGGAATTTGAAATCACAGAGTGACAAGCTGTTTGATACAGTTATGAAGCAAGGGAATTACTTGCAGAAGGCGGTTACGGTTTCGAACACGGATGCGGTTAATATCCGGGCTTTGAATGCGACGTCTGATTTTTCAGGGACGCTGGCAGTGCATCAGTTGGCGAAGCAGGCGACTTTGCAGGGTGAGGGAATTACGAAGGGCGACAATACAAGTACTTATACGGATGAGGAAATAAAGACTTTAAAATTATCCGAACTGGACTTCGCCACGGGAGAAATCGATATTTCAATCCAAGTCCCAGGAGAAAGTTCACCGAAAAAACTGACCTTTACTGCGGATGACACAATTAGTAAAGTACTAAAAAGAATTAATGAAGAAACTGGCGTGAGTGCGTTCTATGACGCACATACAGGTAAAATTGCGATGACAGCAAAAAAAAGCGGGGGTAGTGAAACCGATAATATCATTCAGGTTAACGGTGATTTGGCCGGACATCTGAAACTAAATGGAAACGGTGCTGCCGTCCAAAAAGGACAAAATGCCATTTTCACGTTCAATGGCTTGCAAACAGAACGTTCATCCAACACATTCCAGATCAACGGATTTGAAATCAACCTGAAGCAAGTGACAGATCCGCCGGTGAAAAACGAATTGGGTGAGGACACATACCCGACAACAAACGCCATAACCTTCAGCTCGGCCCCGAACACGGATAAAATCGTAGATTCCGTCGTCCAATTCGTAAACGATTATAATAAAATGATCGAGGAATTGAATGCCAAAATCCGGGAGCCGAAGTATCGGAACTTCCAACCCCTATCAGATGAGCAGAAGAAAGAGATGAAAGAGAAAGAGATTGAGCTTTGGGAAGAGAAGGCGAAGAGCGGTACATTGCGCAACGACCCGACAGTCTCCAGCATGCTATCACAGCTGCGAACAATTATGAGCAGTCCTGTTACGATTGAGGAGGGCCCGCCCGAGCAAAAAATGATGCTAAGCGATATCGGTATCTCCATGTCCAAGAGTTACACGGATAACGGGAAGCTCACTATCGATGAGGACAAGCTGCGTGAAGCTATTGCTACTAATCCAGAAAACATCTATAAGTTGATTGGTCGAGCGGATAATGAAGCGACTGATACGAAAGATAACAGCGGAATCGCGGTCAAGTACCGGAAAGTTCTGCAAAGTGCGGAATCGGACATCAAGAAAAAAGCCGGCAGCGCCGGAGCAGTCAATGATACATTCACTCTCGGCCGCAGCTTGAAAGACATGAATAACCAAATCGAACGTTTCGAAGACCGCCTGAAAATGACCGAAGACCGCTACTGGCGGCAGTTCACGGCGATGGAGCGGGCGATCCAGCGCGCGAATGCGCAATCAGCACAATTGATGAGTTCCTTCGGCGGTGGCATGTAAGGATAATGCAAGATAAAAGGAGATACACACAATGGCGATTAACAATCCATATGCAGCGTACCAGAACAACTCGGTGAACACTTCAACGCCTGGCGAACTGACGCTCATGCTGTACAATGGCTGCTTGAAGTTCATTGCACAGGCGAAGAAAGCGTTGGAAGACGGCAATATTGAAGAGAAGAACAAGTCGGTGCAGAAGGCGCAAGCGATTGTGACGGAATTGATGTTGACGTTGGATACGTCGATGCCGATTTCGGAAAATATGATGGTCCTCTATGAATTTGTCAACAACCGGCTGCTCGATGGCAACATTAAGAATGATAGCAAGTTGTTCGACGAGGCGGGAGACATCATCACTGAATTCCGTGATACGTGGAAGCAAGTGATTCAGATTAACCGGCAAAAACAATATGCCAATGTGGATGAAATATGATCCGTCCCGCACTTGCCGCTTGGCGTGATGTGACGGAGCAATTGCTGGCCGCCACCCGACGGAACAGCGAGGCGGAACGCGACGAGACAATTGTGGAAATCGAAGGCCTGCTGGACAAGCGGGACAAGCTGCAGCCTCACATCGCCGCTCCGCATTCTCCGGAGGAAGCCGACTTCGGGAAGGAGCTCATGATGCTCGAACAGCAGGTCCAGCGCGAACTAGCCGCTTTCCTCAAGCTGATCCGGAACAATATATCCGAGACCCAGGCGAAAAAAGACAATATGAACAGCTACGTCAATCCCTACAGCCAACTAGGGCGAGACGGCTCTTATTATGATACGAAACAATGAAGTTCGAAAGGGGATTCTCTCTTTCGGGCTTTTTATTTTTGGGCGATGTGGGAAAAAATGAGGCGGCTTGGAATCGATGACAATCTTCTCGGTACAACTTCATAACGATCCTTGGCTACTGGAGAAGACAACTAATTAGAAGTGAAATCTCTTAATATCCGAATAGTTAGGCTCTTCATCCTATATGAATGAATCGTCATTCATGATATATTTTACATACTTTATTATTCTGAAATACCTATTTAGGAAAGGGTGAGTAAGGGTGTCGATTGTACAATTAAAAGAAAGTGATTGGCTTCAAAAGAATCAGATCATGGCAGCGGGATTCCTTATTGCGTCGGGGCTTGGTCTATTGGCGCAGTTGGTACAGCGGTCGAATCAGGCCATCATCTTATCAGTGGCGATTCCGTTTGTTCTGGCAGGGCTTTTTTACCTCATTAGTCATCGGGTGAAAGTGATTTTCCGGACGCTGCCTTACATCTTGCTTCTTCTGAATTTTTGTATCGCCGTCAGTGTCATTTTTCTATCCGAGGCGAATTTGGGGTCCATCGGCATCATCATTCTTTTGCTTATCATAGGTTCGATCCATGGCGTGTTCAAGATTCTCATTTTCGGCTATACGCTGAGTTTCATCGCACTCCTGCTCAATAATCGGCATTTCATTGAACCCGGCTTGGTGGAGGGGAGTGGGGTGAATCTGCTGATCCTGCATTTCCTTTCGGGGGTCATCCTGTTTCTCTTGGTCCGGCAAAACCGGCGGATGCTCGTGCGTATCGAGGCGTTGGTCACCATGACGGAGAAAAAGGCCAAGGAAGAAGAAGCACATGCACAGCGGTTGGACGAGGCGGTCGGCAATATCACGGCAAACTTGGCGCAACTGCGAGCCGGGGCAAAAACAGCCTCGGATTCGCAACGTGAAATGTTGGCGGCTGTGAATGAAGTGAGCGCAGGCACCCAGGATCAGACAGACCATATTACGACTATCGCGCTGAATGCGGAGCACACGCATGAAGCGGTGCAGCATATAACGGCCGGTTTGGAGGAGATTGTCGGGCAAGCCGAGGAAGCTGGACAAAAAGCGGATGAAGGGTCAGCCCAAATGGCGGAATTAAAGGAAAGCATCGACTCGTATTCGGCATTCTTCGACGAACTTACGGAAACATTCGAAATGCTGTCCGAAAAGATTACAGAGACGAACGGGTTCGCGAGTTCGATCAAGGAAGTCACGGAGCAGACGAATTTACTGGCGCTGAACGCATCCATCGAGGCGGCACGGGCGGGGGAGCACGGGAAAGGGTTCTCGGTCGTGGCCAGTGAAATCCGGAAATTGGCCGGCATGACAGCCGGGACGTTGACGAAAATTGATGCGAATCTGGCAGAGGTGAATCGCTACAACGCACTGGCACTGTCGAAAATCGAGGAAGGGTCGCAACAAGTTGCCAGGCAGACAGCGATTTCCGAGGAGTCGGATCGCTCGTTCGGGGCTTTATTCAAAACGATGGGGATTTTACGTGAGGAGTTATCGGAATTTCTCCAAGGCTTCGGGAAAATCAATGAGAACAGCAACGAGATCCGCGAGCGGACTCAACAGTTCGCAGCAATCATGCAGCAGAGCACAGCGATGATCGAGGAGGTGAGTGCAACATTAACCGAGCTGACGGAAGAACAGCAAAGGATCGCACGATATATCCAAGAGACACATGAAGAGGCGTTTCGGATCAAAGGATAAAATGAAAAGGATTGAGCAAAGAACGGAGTAGTGGAAGGGGCAAGGGATGAGTAAGGGCAATGCGCAGGCACAAATCGCCGGGTTATGCGACAAGTTTGAGACGGGAAAGGGTCCGTTTGTACAATAGACGGCGGCGGATTTGATAACTGGGTCAAGTGGTGCCTTGGAAGAATTGAACGCCGCCTAATAACCAAATCATTTCTATGCAATAGTCGACACTAAGCGCGCCTGAAGCCTGTTGAAAATTTAAAAAACTGCATGGAATCTGTTATACTGGGGGCAGACGTACAATAAGCTAGGGAACGGAGTGTGATCTATGCTTTATAAACGTACCGAGTATTTCAGATATACGTTCGGCGAGCCGCTGGAGGCCGAATTCCGGATTTTCAAGGCGGAAGGGCAGTCGAACCCGGGCGAGTGCAAGATGCTCGATCTCAGTCCGGGCGGGGCAAAATTGTATTCGACGTATGATATCCCCGTTGGACAGAGGGATGTACGGTTGTCGCTGAAGTTCACAGTCTATAATTATCCGCTGGACATCTATGGGAAGGTGCTCTGGAAAAAGCCGTTCAATCAAGGCCATATGTACGGGTTCGAGTTTGAAGAGGATCGGAAACTTGGTGAGTTGATCATCGGGGAGTTGAAATTGCGGCGGCGTGCCGAAGCGGATGCCGAACGCTGACAATTCGCACTGGCAATGGACGGGCGGTTTATTCAACAATCCGTCACACTTCGACATTATTTAGAAAAAGGGCGAGTTTTTTTAAAGGGTTTACCGGGTATCATGTAGAAGTAAGGATTATCGGTAAATAAAGGAGGAGTTCATATGCTAGACTTTAACATCCGCGGTGAAAATATCGAGGTGACTCCAGCAATTCGCGAGCATGTGGAGAAGAAGGTCCAGAAGCTTGAGAGATACTTCACAGAAGGCGCGAACGCAACAGCCCATGTTAACTTGAAAGTGTATAATGATAAACAGACTAAAGTGGAAATTACCATTCCAATGAAAAATTTGACCCTCCGAGCAGAGGAACGCCACGACGACATGTACGCGGCGATCGACTTGATCGTCGACAAGCTCGAACGTCAAATCCGAAAATATAAAACGAAAGTCAACCGCAAATTCCGCGAGCGCGAAGGCGTCGCCGCTTTCTTTGCATCCGTGAACAATGACAAATCGAACGAAGCTCCGGCGCAGGCGGAAGAGGACACGGAATTCCCGATCGTCCGCACGAAGCAATTCGATTTGAAACCGATGGATCAGGAAGAAGCGATCTTGCAAATGAACATGCTCGGCCACAACTTCTTCATCTTCACTGATGCAGAATCCGATGGGACGAACATTGTCTACAAACGCAAAGACGGCAAGTATGGTTTGATTGAAACGAACTAAATAAACTGAATTCTACAATCCCCCGTGCAGAAGATTTGCCGGGGGATTGTTTTATTGGTTGGATTATACGTTCCGCGCTCATAACTTTGCGGGGACGCTCATAATTCTCGTTCTGCGCTCATAACTTTGCGGGACCGCTCATAGTTCTCGTTCTGCGCTCATAACTTCGCGGGACCGCTCATAGTTCTCGTTCCGCGCTCATAACTTCGCGGGACCGCTCATAATTCCTGTTCCGCGCTCATAACTCCGCAGGACCGCTCATAGTTCTCGTTCTGCGCTCATAACTTCGCGGGACCGCTCATAGTTCTCGTTCCGCGCTCATAACTTTGCGGGGACGCTCATAATTCTCGTTCTGCGCTCATAACTTTGCGGGACCGCTCATAATTCCTGTTCCGCGCTCATAACTTCGCGGGACCGCTCATAATTCTCGTTTCGCGCTCATAACTTCGCGGGGACGCTCATAGTTTTCGTTCTGCGCCCATAACCCATGCTCTCCCACCACAACTTTCTCCAAGCCCCATTTCTCCCCGATTTCCAACCGCTCTCATTTGCATGGGGCTTTTCGCAGTGTTAAAATGAAGGGTGAACTAAATGAGGATGTGACCTATAAATGCTTGGCGTATTAAATAAAATGTTTGATATGAATAAACGGGATTTGAAACGCCTGGATAAGGTAGCGGACCAGGTGGAATCGCTTGCCACGGAGATGGAGCGACTGTCAGATGAGCAGCTGACTGCGAAGACGGAAGAGTTCAAGGAACGGCTTGCGAAAGGTGAAACGCTCGATGATCTCCAAGTCGAAGCGTTTGCCGTCGTCCGCGAGGCGTCGCGCCGGGTGCTTGGGATGTATCCGTTCCGTGTCCAGCTCATCGGGGCTGCGGCTTTGCATGAAGGCAATATTGCAGAGATGAAAACCGGGGAAGGGAAGACGTTGACGTCAACTCTTGCGGTTTACTTGAACGCGCTGGCAGGCAAAGGGGTCCACGTCGTGACGGTGAACGAATACTTGGCGAGCCGGGATGCGACGGAGATGGGGCAGTTGTACGAGTTTCTCGGGCTGTCGGTCGGTTTGAACTTGAACAGTCTGTCGAAAGAGGAGAAACGCGAAGCGTATGCAGCGGATGTCACATATAGTACGAATAACGAGCTCGGCTTCGACTATTTGCGCGATAATATGGTGCTGTACAGTGAACATAAAGTGCAGCGACCGCTTTTCTATGCGGTCATTGACGAAGTCGACTCGATTTTGATTGATGAGGCGCGAACGCCGTTGATCATTTCCGGGCAAGCCGCGAAATCCGCGGAATTGTACCGGTTGGCGAACCGTTTTGTCATTTCCTTGAAAAAAGATGAAGATTATTCCTACGATGAATCGACAAAAGGCGTCGTGTTGACGGAAGCGGGCATCGAGAAGGCGGAGAAGGCCTTTTCGATCGACAACCTTTTCGATTTACAGCATGTTTCGCTGAACCATGCGATCAGTCAGTCGTTGAAAGCTCATGCTAGTATGCACATCGATGTCGATTATGTCGTCGAAGAGGGCGAAGTCGTCATCGTCGATTCATTTACAGGCCGTCTGATGAAAGGCCGCCGTTACAGCGACGGTTTGCACCAGGCGATTGAGGCGAAAGAAGGCTTGGAAGTTCAGAATGAGTCGATGACGCTTGCGACGATCACGTTCCAGAACTTCTTCCGGATGTATGAAAAGTTGGCCGGTATGACCGGGACGGCGAAAACGGAAGAGGAAGAATTCCGGAATATTTACAATATGAATGTCATCGCGATTCCGACGAATCGTCCGATTGCGAGGGATGACCGGGCAGATTTGATTTACGCGACGATGGACGGCAAGTTCAAGGCGGTTGCGCAAGATATCAAGGAACGTCATGAGAAAGGCCAGCCGGTTCTTGTCGGAACGGTTGCGATCGAGACGTCCGAAATCATTTCGAAGTACTTGACGAAATTCGGCGTGAAGCATAATGTATTGAATGCGAAAAACCATGGCCGGGAAGCGGAAATCATCCTGGAAGCCGGGCAACCGGGCGCAGTGACGATCGCGACGAACATGGCAGGCCGGGGGACGGACATCAAACTCGGCGACGGCGTTCAGGAACTCGGCGGTCTGGCGGTCATCGGCACGGAGCGGCATGAGTCGCGCCGGATCGACAACCAGCTCCGTGGACGTTCCGGGCGACAAGGGGATCCGGGGATCACGCAGTTCTACCTATCCTTGGAAGACGAATTGATGCGCCGTTTCGGGTCGGATCAAATGAAAAACATGATGACGAAACTCGGAATGGACGATACGACTCCGATCCAGTCCCGGATGGTGTCGAGGTCGGTTGAATCAGCGCAGAAACGGGTAGAGGGGAATAACTTCGATGCGCGGAAGCGTCTCCTTCAATATGATGATGTCCTGCGTCAACAGCGGGAAATCATTTATAAGGAGCGGAATGAAATCCTCGAATCCGACAACATCCGTGGTGTGCTGGAGCAGATGTTGGCGAATGTCATCGATAATGCGGTAGCGATCCATACGACCGAAGAGAAGCCGGAAGATTGGAATTTGAAAGGGTTGGAAGACTATCTAGGTGCGAATCTGCTTCCGGAAGGCCGTTTGACAAAGGCCGACATGGAAGGGAAATCGGTTGACGAGTTGAAACGACTGATCACTGATGCCGTGACGGCGCGTTACGATGAGAAGGAAGAGGAAATGTCGGAAGAGCGCATGCGTGAATTCGAGAAAGTCGTTCTGCTGCGCGCCATCGATACAAAATGGATGGACCATATCGACGCGATGGAACAGCTGCGCGGCGGAATCCATTTACGTGCCTATGGCCAGACTGACCCACTCCGGGAATACCAATCGGAAGGGTTTGCGATGTTCGAGGAAATGGTTTCGGCGATTGAAGCTGACGCGGCGAAATATGTCATGAAAGCGGAAATCCGCAACAACTTGGAGCGTGAGGAAGTCGCAAAAGGGCAGGCCGTCAACCCGAAAGAGGACGGCGAGCAAGTGAAGAAGAAACCGGTACGGCGTGCGGTGAACATCGGACGAAATGATCCATGCCCATGCGGCAGCGGGAAGAAATATAAAAACTGCCACGGCAAAGCATAAGCGGCCGGGCAACCCAATTTCAGGAGGAAACTGTAATGATTGAATTATCCGATGTACGAAACGAGTTAGACAAAACAGCTAAGAAATTAGCGGACTTCAGGGGGTCTCTTTGACTTAGAAAACAAAGAGGCACGTATCCAGGAGCTCGACGAGGTGATGTTGGAGCCGGGATTCTGGGATGACCAGGACGCGGCACAGAAAGTCATTTCCGAGTCGAATGGCTTGAAAGACATCGTCGGCGATTTCAACGAATTGAACGAAGAGCAGGAGAACTTGGAAATGACGCTCGAATTGTTGAAAGAGGAAGCCGATGCGGAACTTCAAGAAGAGCTTGGATCGGAATTGAAGGAATTCAAGACGAAAGTTGAAGCGTTCGAGCTGCAAATGCTGTTGAGCGATGAATATGATAAAAACAATGCGGTGCTTGAAATCCACTCCGGTGCAGGCGGTACGGAGTCGCAGGACTGGGCATCCATGCTGCTGCGGATGTACACGCGCTGGGCGGAAGACCAAGGCTTCAAGGTCGAGACACTTGATTACCAAGCGGGCGACGAAGCAGGCGTCAAATCTGTCACATTGTCCATCAAAGGGCATAATGCGTACGGCTATTTGAAAGCGGAAAAAGGCGTGCACCGGCTCGTCCGGATTTCCCCGTTCGACTCGTCGGGCCGACGCCATACGTCGTTTTCATCGGTTGAGGTCATGCCGGAATTCGATGGCGACATTGATGTCGAAATCAAGATGGAAGACGTCAAGATCGATACGTACCGTTCGAGCGGTGCAGGCGGACAGCATGTCAACACGACCGATTCCGCGGTGCGGATGACGCATATTCCGACCGGGGCGATTGTGACGTGCCAAACTGAACGTTCGCAAATCAAAAACCGGGAGCGCGCGTTGAATTTATTGAAAGCAAAAATTTATCAGATCAAATTGGAAGAAGAGGAAGCACGGTTGCTTGAAATCCGGGGCGATCAAAAGGAAATCGGCTGGGGCAGCCAGATCCGTTCTTACGTGTTCCATCCGTATTCCATGGTAAAAGACCATCGGACCAACGCCGAAACCGGAAACGTCGGCGCGGTCATGGATGGAGAGATCGATTTATTTATTAATGCATATTTGCGTTCTAGAATCTCTTGATGAAAAAGTGCACCTCGGTGCGCTTTTTTCATTGCTTAGGAAATTATAAAATTTTGACCTGTGGATAACTGTTCGATAAAATGTTCGTATACTCGAAGGGACTGAGACGCGATGAGAGGGACTAGTGGAGTCATCAAAAGAATACTGAAAGACCATTTCGATGGGTTTTGGCAAATGCACTCTACCTTGTTTCCAGAAGCTTATCGAGAGGATATAAAAGAAACCGTCCTGAAAACAATCCGTTGTGGATCCTCGGATGTCGGATATGCGAGATATGAATGTCTGGGTTGTGAAGGGAATCCATCTCCTGTCATTGTCTGTTTCACATGCAAGAGCCGCTTTTGTAATAAGTGTGGAAAGAAATATACGGATGACTGGTCCACCAAACAGCAGGACTTAATCTTTAATGTGCCGCATCGCCACATGGTATTCACCATTCCCGAGGAACTTCGGAATATCTTTTTCCACGACCGCAAAAAATTGAATGAGTTGAGTAGACAGGTAGCCGGGGTCTTCCAATTCTATTATCGTCGTAAAAGCAGGAAGCGCAACCTACAAGCCGGGGTGATCACGGTCATCCATACGTTCGGAAGGGATCTGAAGTTCAATCCACATATACATGCCCTAGTGACGGAAGGGGCGATTGATAATCGGAATGAATGGTGTTCAAGTGATTTCATTCCCTATGAATTCTTACGGAAATCCTGGCAAAAGGTGCTACTCGATTTAATGAAGAAGTGGTTTCCCGATCACCCAAAGGCCCAGGAATTAATCAATGATTTATATAGGCGATATCCGAAAGGATTCTATGTGAACGCAGAACAGAAAATGAAGGATGCCAAAGGGGCAGCCAAATACATAGGCAGATACTTGGCGAGACCGGCCATCGCCGAATATCGCATTGTCGGATACGATGGGAAGGAAGTCGAGTTCTGGTATGAAGATCATAAAACAGGGAAACGGGTGGACGTGAAGCAGTCGGTCTATCGATTCCTGTTCAATATTTTACAGCACATCCCACCAAAACACTTCAGAATGGTGGGCCGTTTTGGGTTGTATAGCAGAAGATCGTATCAGAAGGCAAATCAAATTCTAAGCCTTTATGCCTTCATGCGGACAAAACAACTTTCCATGCTTTTGGAAAGAAGGAAAAAGAGAAAAACATATCGGGAACGGATGAGAGAGGCTTTTGATCAGGATCCGTTTATTTGCCCGTGTTGCCATCGGGAGATGGACTTGGTGGAGATTTGGCATGCTGATTATGGAATCCTGTATCATTATATGGAGGGCATGAAAATTATTAAAAGATGGGAGAAGTCGGAGGATGCCAACAGACGAAGAGCTGGATGAACTGAATCGGGCATTTTTACAATCATTAGAAGAGGATGACCCGTTCGGATTGAACGAAAAAATAAGTACGATTGAATTTAAGTGTCGGGATTGTCAGGAATTAGATGACGTTCCCGATTTTGTAGTGGCAGACTTTCAGGTCGACTTAAAACAGAACGAAGAAGTCGAGATTGAATGTCCTTTTTGTGGTGGGACCATGCATAGAGCGAAAAAAATCCCAAGTGAATCGATTTCACCTGGGACGGGGACAGAGGCGCTTTAGCGCTTTTGTTCTTTTCCGCGGTTAACTTGCAGAAAGCGGGGAATAGTGAAGAGGAGAGGACTTTGCCGAAACCGAAAGTCATTCTCGTTTGTCATGGATTTGATAAAATTCGGATAGTTGACCGACGGGAATCGATGGTGGGTTTTGGTATACTTAAGGTTGTAGCACATTATTTCACAATAGGAGGTCACGACATGAAGAAAAAGCTGTTAGCAATGATGCTTGGCGCTGGACTTGTCCTCGGGGCATGCGGCGGCAACGATGACAACGCAGGTGACACGAACAATGATGCAAACACAGGCACGTCCGGTGGCGGCGAAACCGCTTCGGCCGACGCTGAAGCTCTTTACAGAAAAAGCTGTATCGGCTGTCATGGCGCCAACTTGGAAGGTGCGAGCGGACCGAAGTTGAGTGATGTCGGTTCCCGTCTATCCGAAGAGGAAATCCGCACAATCATTCTGGAAGGTAAAGGCAACATGCCTCCTGGACTTCTTAAAGGCGAAGAAGCCGATGTTGTCGCGAAATGGCTTGCTGAAAAAAAATAACATATCTGATCCCCATCCCGCAATCGGCCTCGGCTGATTGCGGGTTTTCCGTTCGTCACTTGTGTTCGGCGCTCATATATGCATATTTAGCGCTCATATGTCTTTTTCCGCGCTTATATCTCACTGAGTCGCGCTCATACAGCAACGTCCTGCGCTTATAACTTCGTATTTGCGCTCATACTCCGTGCCCTCGCGCTCATAACTTGGGGTTCCGTGATCAACAACAGGAGCTGAAATTTTGCGCCAAGTGCTGATAACTGGTGCGGAGTGCTGATAACTTGCGCCAATTGCTGATACATTACGTCAAGTACCGATAACCCGTGCCAAGCGTTGACCCCACTCCACCACCACCAACCATCGATTGAAATCTCCTCATAAGCTATCCAACACATTATTCCACGAAATCACCTATAATTTTTTCATTCAATATTTTCTGTTCAAGATATTATCAAATATCGACATCGAACTGAAAAATAGCGTAGGATTTCCGACATGGTCCGAGGTTAGTAGCTTGGTACTGTGTTGTTTTCGCGACAACGAATGCTGTCGCTTTCAAATGAAATATATCTGTAATACTTACCTGTTGGCGAATCGTGCTATAATGGGCATGTTGAGTCAAAAAAAGGATTACGAATCAGGTGGTTTCAAACAATGATTGTGATGAAAGATGTTTACAAGAAATACCCGAATGGTGTCGTCGCAGCAAATGGCATCAATGTCGAAATTGAGCGGGGCGAGTTTGTCTATGTCGTCGGTCCGAGCGGTGCTGGGAAGTCGACGTTCATCAAAATGATGTACCGCGAAGAGGTTCCGACGAGTGGTGAAATTCTGATCAACGGCATCAATCTTGCCACCTTGCGGAATAAGCGCGTTCCGTTTCTGCGCAGGCAGATCGGTGTCGTGTTCCAAGACTTTAAACTATTACCGAAATTGAATGTTTATGAGAATGTGGCGTTTGCCCTTGAAGTGATTGAAGAACCGGTGGACAATATCCGGACGAAAGTGAATGACGTGCTCGGCTTGGTCGGTTTGACACAGAAGGCGCGGATGTTCCCGAACGAGTTGTCGGGCGGGGAGCAGCAGCGGGTTTCGATTGCCCGGTCTATCGTCAATGTCCCGAAAGTGGTCATTGCCGATGAACCGACCGGAAACTTGGATCCTGAAACGTCTTGGGAGATTATGAGGATTTTTGAAGAGATCAATGCGCGTGGAACGACAATTGTCATGGCCACCCATAACAGGGAAATCGTCAATACGTTGCGTCACCGGGTCATTGCCGTAGAAGGCGGTCTGATCACTCGAGACGAGTACGGAGGTGATTACGGCTATGAAAGCTAGAACAATCGGTAGGCATTTTCGGGAAAGTATGAAGAGCCTCGGCCGGAATAGCTGGATGACCTTCGCCTCCGTCAGCTCCGTCACTGTCACTTTGCTCCTCGTCGGAGTCTTCATTGTCATCATGATGAACTTGAATCAGCTTGCGGACAATATTGAAAGTGACGTGGAAATCAAAGTCATTGCCGATCCGGCTGCCGATCCGGAGTCCGTCGAGAAATTGGCGGAAGAGGTCAGGGGAACGGATGGCGTATTGGAAGTCGTCTACTCCTCCAAGGACGATGAATTGGAGAAAATGATCCTCTCATTCGGTGATGAATTAAGTTTATATAAACAGAATAACCCGCTTGGAGATGCGCTTTATGTAAAAGCTGAAGACCCGCATGAAACAGCGGCCATCGCCAAGAAAATCGATACATACGATTATACGTACGAGGTCGAGTACGGGGAAGGAAAAGTCGAAAAGCTGTTCAGAGTGCTGAAGACGAGCCGCAATGTTGGATTGGTCCTCATTTTAGCCCTTCTATTCACCGCTATGTTCTTAATTTCCAACACGATCCGCATCACGATTGTTGCAAGAGGGAAAGAAATTGAAATTATGAAACTTGTCGGCGCGACCAATAATTTCGTACGGATCCCGTTCTTATTGGAAGGGATTTGGCTAGGCGTTTTGGGCTCAATCATCCCGATGGTCGTCATTTCGCTCGCCTACTTCAAACTATATGAAAACTGGTCACCTAAACTGCAAGATGAGCTGTTTCAACTGCTTCATGTGACGCCGTTCATCTTCCAATTGAACGGGCTCATCCTGTTCATGGGTGTCTTTATCGGCGCGTGGGGAAGTTTCATGTCAGTCCGTAAGTTTCTTAAAGTCTGAGCCTGAAAGAGATGCTGAAAGGGGAACTGGGAAGTTGAAAAAGTACAAGCTGTTACTCTCAAGCGTGATTGCGGTCTTTCTATTATCCACCCTGTTAGGTGGGACAGGCGCTTTGGCCAATACGTTGAACGACCTGAAAAAAGAGCAGAAACAACTCGAACAAAAACAGAACAAAATAAATAGCAACATCAATACGAAAAAGAAAGAGATTGCCGAAAAAAAGACGACGATTGAAAAGATTCTGGATCAGATCACGAAGTTGAACGGCGAGATTTCGGAAACGAATCAAAACATTGCGAGAGTGAAAGAATTGATTCAGGTCACGAAAGAAGAGATCGGTGCTCTTCGCCTTTCCATTGAGGATTTGGAGAAGAAAATAGCGGAACGGGATGTCGTTCTTCGGGAACGGGTTCGCGCGATGCAGGTGAAAGGGAATTCCGTCAACTATATCGACGTGCTTCTCGGTGCAAATAGTTTCGCAGATTTCATCGACCGTTTTTCCGCAGTCAACACATTGATGGACGCAGACCGCAAAATCATGGAGCAGCAAGCCGAGGATATTGCGCAGCTGGAAAAAGAAAAAGCGCTTGTAGAACAGAAGCTTGCTGAGCAGGTAGCGAATAAAAAGAAGCTGGAAGAAATGAGAGCTTCTTTGCAATCTCAGAAATCGCAGAAAAACAAATTGATTGACCAGCTCGAAAAGGAGCAGGAAAAGTTGGAGAATGAAAAAGGCCAACTGGAAAGTGAACTTCATGAAACCCATAAAGTGAGCAAGGAAGTAGAGCAAAAGATCGTCGCTGAGCAGAAGCGCCTTGCTGAAATTGCGCGGAAAGCCGAAGAGGAGCGCAAACGGAGAGAAGCCGCAGCCCGGCAAAATAGTGGGGGTGGAGGCGGAGGAGGAGGAAGTTATACACCACCTCCAGCAGTTTCAAGCGGAACATGGACGAAGCCATCCACTGGAAGATTCACCTCTTCCTTCGGCTGGCGGACTCATCCGATCAGCGGAACGAAACGTCAACACCGGGGTGCCGACTTGGCCAACTCGGTCGGAACGCCAGTAGTAGCCGCAGGTGATGGAGTCGTCTCCTATGCGGGCACGATGGGAACCTATGGGAATGTCATCATGATCACCCATTCGGTAGATGGACAGATTTACACTACGTTATACGCCCATTTATCGAGCATTGGCGTGAGCAGTGGCCAACATGTCGACAAAGGCCAATATATCGCAGCGATGGGGAATACAGGCGGTTCCACTGGTCCGCATCTCCATTTTGAATTCCACATCGGCAACTGGTCGGCAAGCGGCCCAAGCGCCGTCAACCCGCTTCACTATGTACCGTTTTAATTGAAACTCGATCCGCCTCTACTAAGGGGCGGGTTTTTTTAGTTTCAAAGGAAAGGTTCTTCGTAAACGGGGAGTGAGGTTTCCAACGATGTACTGTAGTTGTCCAACGAATCGCAGGAGATGTCCAACCAACGAGCGGGGGTGTCCAACGAACGGGAGAAGATGTCCAACGAAGGGCGAGGTTTCCAACGATGTACTGTAGTTGTCCAACGAATCGCAGGAGATGTCCAACCAACGAGCGGGGGTGTCCAACGAACGGGAGAAGATGTCCAACGAAGGGCGAGGTTTCCAACGATGTACTGTAGTTGTCCAACGAATCGCAGGAGATGTCCAACCAACGAGCGGGGGTGTCCAACGAACGGGAGAAGATGTCCAACGAAGGGCGAGGTTTCCAACGATGTACTGTAGTTGTCCAACGAATCGCAGGAGATGTCCAACCAACGAGCGGGGGTGTCCAACGAACGGGAGAAGATGTCCAACGAAGGGCGAGGTTTCCAACGATGTACTGTAGTTGTCCAACGAATCGCAGGAGATGTCCAACCAACGAGCGGGGGTGTCCAACGAACGGGAGAAGATGTCCAACGAAGGGCGAGGTTTCCAACGATGTACTGTAGTTGTCCAACGAATCGCAGGAGATGTCCAACCAACGAGCGGGGGTGTCCAACGAACGGGAGAAGATGTCCAACGAAGGGCGAGGTTTCCAACGATGTACTGTAGTTGTCCAACGAATCGCAGGAGATGTCCAACCAACGAGCGGGGGTGTCCAACGAAGGGGGGAAGCTGTCCAACGAACGGCGAGGTATCCAACGATGTACTGCAGTTGTCCAACGAATCGCGGGAGATGTCCAACCAACGAGCGGAGTTGTCCAACGAACGGGGGAGGCTGTCCAACCATTGGCATGTCGGTTAACCGAACGAGAATACGTGCCTTCCCGCTCGCGATACCGAGGAATGTACAATCATAAATCCCTTATTTCCACTTCAGCTCGGGTAGAGTATTACATTGAGCAAAACAATCGATTTTCATTCCCGTTTTAGATACGATATAGGGTATATGAAACGGAAGGGAGTTGCGGAAGGATGCCGGTTACAAAATGGTTCATTATCTGGAGTGTGACGGTGCCTTCCACGTGGCTGGCGCTTTTGCTCGCTTTTCTCCTTTCCTATGTTGCGGTTCGGGTTTTGTACCAGAAGGAAGAGGCGGATCTGATCGCGGATTCTTTCTTTTGGCTGGTCATCGTTTGGAAACTTTCCGTCGTGTTGACGGATTTCAAATCGGTTGTATCGGCTCCGCTTTCCATTCTTTATTTCCACGGAGGGGTCGTGGGCTTTTTCTTAGGATTGGCTGTTGTCATCGTGAAACTTTTCCGGGAACGAATGAAAAACCGGATCGGCTTGGTGCCGCTGGTGACCGCTTGGATTGTAGGCCAGTCTGTTTTCCAAGTGGCGATGGCGGTATTGAATCCGGGTGATCCTCTTGGAAGATGGGCGACCGTTGTCATTTTCACTTTGTTCCTCATCGTATATTGGATAAAACGGGCGGATTTGGCTGCAGGTTCCTGGATCTGGCTTGCGGCGGCGGTCCATGTATTTGGTGCGTCGTTCCAGCCGGAAGGGTGGCTGGGCATTCCGCTCGCCGTGACTATCGCAGTCAGTTTGGCATTCGGGGTTTTATTTCAGAGAGTTTCAAGATCGGGGGAAATCGTGTGAACAGGAAAACGACTGGCTATATCGTTGCCGCTTTGGTCATTGGCGCGATGGTGGTCATGATGGTGAAGACAAAATTGGATAAGCCGGAGCCGATTGTCTTGTCGGCGGATGATCAGGCGGCGATTGAGGCGATGGATTCACTGCCCGGGCTGAAAAAAGGGGAGATGCCGCCGGATTTCGAGTTGACGACATTGGAGGGCGAGACGGTCCGGTTATCTGAGTTGAAAGGGACGAAGGTCGTCTTGAATTTCTGGGGCTCTTGGTGTCCGCCGTGCAAGGCCGAGATGCCGCATATGCAGAAGTACTATAAGAAGAGTGCGGAGAAAGATAATGTGGAAATCTTGGCGGTCAATTTGACGTCGGGGGAGAAGAAAGGGCTTCCTGCGGTCGAACAATTTGTGAAGGCATATGGTCTGACTTTCCCGATTCCGTTAGATGAAACTGGCGCATTACTTCAGCAATATCAGGTGATGATCATCCCGACA
Organism: Bacillus sp. OxB-1; assembly: GCF_000829195.1. Taxonomy (GTDB): domain Bacteria; phylum Bacillota; class Bacilli; order Bacillales_A; family Planococcaceae; genus Sporosarcina. The sequence continues at coordinate 1,829,330 of NZ_AP013294.1, forward strand.
ACTTACTTCATCGGGACCGATGGGGTGATCGCCCACCGCCATGTCGGCGCTTTGGACGAGAAAATGTTGAAAGGCCTCGTGCAAGGAATGAATTGAAAAATGCCGGCTTCTTCGGTCGTAATGTCTGTCCTCGGTTCATATAGTGAACGGAGGAGGTGGCGTTGCGTATGCGAAGGAGCCGGTTTCTTTTATTTGCCGCATTGGCGGTAATTGTGACGGCCAGTTTGCTCGTGCTGGATGGCTGCACGGGAAAAGCGGAAAAGGAGACGACATCGAAAAGTTCGTTCAGTGTCATCGATGAAGCATTTGAAGTCATCAAAAAGAAAGGCGTGTATCCGGTTGAGGGGGACATGCTCGTAGAAGGGGCTTTGCGCGGAATGGCGGATGTCATCGGGGATCCCTACTCGACGTATTTATCAAAAGAGGAAGCGGCGGCCCATAAGGAATCGTTAGCCAGCGAACGGGTTGGCATCGGGGCGGAACTGACCCGGTCCAATGGAAAATTCATCATCGTGGCACCGATTAAATCTTCGCCGGCGGAAAAAGCAGGGTTGCGCCCTTATGATGAAATCGTCCGGATCGATGGCGAACGGTTGGACGGCGATACGCTACGGGATGTCGTGAAGCGGATCCGCGGCAAAAAGGGAACGAACGTGTCAATGACGATTTACCGGCCAGAGGTGGAGAAGCATTTGGAAGTGACCGTCACACGGGATACCATTCCGGTGAAGACGGTGTCTGCAGAGTTGTTAGAGGAGCGCGGTGAGAAGATCGGTTACATATCGATTACGACATTCGGCGAGGAGACGGCGAATGAGTGGCAGGAGGAGACCACCCGGGTGTTGAAAGAAGGGGCGGATGGCCTCGTGATCGATGTGCGCGGGAATCCAGGGGGCTATTTGCATAGTGTCGGTAATATTGCAGGAAGTTTATTGCAGAATGATACGGTTTTCGCTTTCATGGAGGATGCCAAAGGGGCACTTACGCCGCTAGTGACCGAACCCGTGGAAGGCTTGGAATTCGATGAGAAGTTGAAAAAGATGCCAATCGTCATTTTGCAGAATGAAGGAAGCGCTTCTGCCAGCGAAGTGTTGACGGGAGCGGTGAAGGACTTGAATCGAGGATTCATCGCCGGGACGACGAGTTTCGGAAAAGGGACTGTGCAAGAGACGATGGACTTGTCAAATGGCGGGGAAATGAAATTGTCGACTCATAAATGGTTAACACCGAAAGAGCAATGGATCCATGGCAAAGGGGTCGAAGCCGATTTGAAGGTGGAGCAGAATTATCTGTTTGAGGAGCACATCCGGATGGTGACGGAGATTTATGCGGAAGGCGATTTCCATGACGACATCGCGTATGCTCAGCGATTGTTGACTGGATTGGGATATAGCACGGGGCGGGACGACGGGTATTTCGACGAGTCCACCGCCGAAGCAGTCCACGCGTTTCGGATCGATGCCGAAGTGGATGCCGGTGACGCGATGGACCGGGTTTTCTTCACGGCCTTACGCGAACAGGTGGAAACGTACCGGAAAGATATTAAGAATGATAGCCAATTGCAAATGGCGATTGGGTATATGCATCATAAAATTACAGATAAATGATTGAATATGGATCCCCGGCGGCTTGCCGGGTTTTTGTATGGAATTATTTCAGGACTGGACAGTCAGCGTCGGGAACATGACAGAATTCTCGGGCCATGAGAGTTTCCACTAGTGCCCCCGCAGTTCCCCGGAATGTCCTTGCACTGGACCGAATTGCCATGAGTGTTTTCACCAATCCCAATAGACCCGTCTCCCCGACCATTCTACCCTCCAAATTTACCCATTCTTAAAAATCTTTTTCCGGATTCACATGAAGTCGGGTTCATTTGATACAATGGAGGGAAACGAGATTGCGGAATAGGGTGGTGGCGGTTGATGTCGGAGAAAATCATGTTGGATGTATTGCAGGCCGTGGCGCTGTTTTTCTTGAACCCCGTATTTCTGGCCACGCTGCTCATCGCGGTGGCGGTTGGGTATTTCCGGGTGAAGCGGGAGCGGCGGAGTTTCCGGGTGCGTTTGTTGCCAGGATGGACGGAGTTGAAGCGGCTGGTGCCCGATTCGCTTGGGTATGCGTTGCTGCTGTCCTTGCTGATCTGTGGAGCGGGGCTGGTGGTGGATCCCGGTTGGCTGGTCCTGTTCTCGGCAACCGCGCTCGTGGCCATTCTCACATTCTACTTTAAATGGACATCGCCGGTGTACTTCGCAGGAGTGGCAACGGTCGGGCTGCTCCTGCTCCAGCGATTCGCGGGGGATTTCGCATACCGGGGCTGGACGCCGGCTGCTGTCGATTGGTCGGGGGACTTGACTGTGACAATTCCGGTGCTGGCCGGCTTATTCCTTATCGTGGAAGGGTTCCTCATTAGCCGGCACACTACTCGCTATGCCTCGCCCTTTTTAAAAGAAACGGATCGCGGGCTTCACGCGGCGGTCTTCCAAGCGAAGCGGATTTGGCTGTTGCCTGTCCTGTTCCTCGTTCCGGGGGATATGATTTCGGCCTATCTTCCGTATTGGCCGCAATTCACGCTCGGCGAGAGGGCTTTCAGCTTCATCCCTGTCCCAGTCGTGATCGGTTTTTCTCAAGTGGCCCGCTCTGTCTTCCCGGATGTGCTGTTTCCGAAAATAGGACAGGCGGTATCTTGGACTGGCTTCGCGGTTGTAGTTATCGGGCTTTCTGCGATGTGGATGCCGATTCTCGGCTGGACTGCGCTTGCGATCGGTGTCGTCTGCCGCGCCTTCCTGTCGATCCTTGTAGCGATCCGGGAACGGCGGGGCCGCTACGTGGCGGCTCCCCGATCGGCCGGTGTCGTCATAGCGGGCATATTGCCGGATTCTCCAGGTGAAAAGATGGGCTTGGCTCCAGGAGAGTGCATACGGGCGGTGAACGGTATCCCGGTCAGCAATGAAAAAGAGTTATATGATGCGATTCAAATCAATGCCGCGCATTGCCGGCTCCAAGTGATCGACCGGAACGGGGAAGTGCGGCTCATGCAACAGGTGCTGTATCGCTATGACCACCACCGCCTTGGCGTACTGGTCGTCCGATAAAGGGCGGGCGCTGCCGGGCAGGAAGGAATGGGTGCAATGGAATCATTTGAAACGAAATTGTTTTTGGCCATTTTGCTGCCGGGACTGCTCGTCGTCTTTTTCACGCGTGTCACGTTCCATCATGTTGTCGGACTCATTTTGACGATTGCGCTCATCGCCGCTTCGGTGTACGCGGGATATACCCATAATTGGCTGCTTTATGTCGCCGATGCGCTGTCGTTGACGATCGGCTTCTGGTATGCGACCCGAATGGTGAAGAGAGCGAGGCGCCATGGGGAAGAGGATGAAATGGACGGATGACTCCCGAAAGCGACTCGGGGAAAAAGGAGTAGCCTAAGACATGTAAAGACCACCGCCTGACAAGTCAGGAAGTGGTCTTTCCCGTTTTATTTCATTCAATACTTTCCGGCAAAATTTGACCGCCGTCGACGACCAGGGTCTGTCCGGTTACGAAGCCTGCTTCTTTGGAAGCGAAGAATGCTGCTGCATATCCGATATCTTCTACGGTCCCCAATCGTTTGAATGGAATGGCTGCGGCCATCGCTTTTAAATAGTCCTCCCCCATACCATCCAGCCCTTCAGTGAAAATGTTTCCGGGGGAGACAGCATTGATCGTAATATTGTCCTTTGCGAGTTCAAGTGCCGCCGTCCGCATGAAGCCGAGTTGTGCCGCCTTGCTTGCTCCGTAATGCGACCAACCGGCGTATCCCGTAATCGGACCGGTAATGGAAGAAGTGACGATGAAACGGCCGTGTTCCGCCTTCTTCACGTATGGGAGGAATGCTTTCACTGTGAAAAAGGTGCCTTTCGAATTCACATTTTGCACGTAGTCCCATTGCTCCTCTGTCATCTCTTCCATGGTGGCTGATGGAAAAATTCCTGCGTTCGCGCAAACGATATCCACACTACCGAAATCCTCGGCGATGGCCTTTGCGGCTGTTTCCAGCGTCTCCAGTGAGGTGACATTGGATTTGTAAGCCCTTACATTATTATGATCGCCTTGCAACTCCTCCGCGACTTTTGATGCCTCGTCCTCATGTCGTGCAAGAATCGCCACATTGGCCCCCAATTGGGAGAAGACCTTCGCAATCCCTTTTCCGATCCCCTTGCTGCCACCTGTCACCACTACCGTTTTCCCTTCAAATTGTCTCATCTGTTCAACACTCCTCCTACTATTGCGTTTTGTGTAATAAAGAAAGCGCAGGATTCATTTAATAAACCATATAAAGTTGTTGGATCTTGTTGATTTATTACATGCTATCACTCTTGTTATGTGGAGTCAACATTTATATTAGACTATTCAGATTAATTGAATTTAATGATAGACAATCAAAAAAAGCAAGAATTGCGTTGGATGCTAATAGAATCCCTGACAGCCTTCAAGATATTGTTTCCACTTCGTAATTTCTATTGATTTCAAATAGTTCGACATTTTTGTTGACTTCAAAAAATATAGATGCTATCATGTACCAAATCCACATGATTCAATAAGATTACACAAGCGGCGGCAGTGCTAACGCTCGATTTACTAAGATGGCTCTATTACACTAGAAAATGAGAGGTGTATAACAAGCGCTTACAAGATTGGGGATAGTGAAATGTCTTTAACATTCGAGGACCGAAAGAAAGTGATCATAGAGACGCTGGAACGGGATGAAAAAGTGCAAGTCCGTGAATTGGCGAATGAGCTGGAAGTCTCCGGGGAAACGATCCGACGGGATTTGGATCGCTTGGAGAAGGAAGGCGTATTGAAAAAAGTGTATGGCGGTGCCGTCAAAGAGAAATCATCCCGAGAACTGCCGTTTGACTTGAAGACAGACATCATGACGAACGAGAAGCAGGCGATCTGCAAAGCGGCCGCCGATTTGGTCGAGGATGGCGACAGCATTATAATCGGGCATGGCACGACGCCGGTCGGGATTGTTCGGTATTTGGCGAATAAAAAGAACGTGACAGTCATCACGCCTTCCATACCGGTCCTCCTATCGACGATGGAATATTTCGAAGGGAAAGTGATCTTCATCGGTGGGGAATATGAGGCGAATCAGAAGTTCACAAGCGGTCCGCTTTCGGCATCCGTCCTTGGCCAATTGAAGGCCAATAAGTCATTCGTGGCGGCGGGCGGCTTATCCATCAATGACGGCATGTCGGATTACGATTTGCAGGGGGCCGGCAGTTCCAGGCAAATGATGAGCCGTGCGGATGAAGCGATCATTCTGGCAGATCACACGAAGTTCGGGAAAACGACCTTCGCGCACATCTGCTCGCTGACCGATATTTCGATGATCATCACCGACGAACATTGCTCGGAAGAATGGCAAAATGTCCTCAGAGACAACGAAATTGAATTGATCATCGCGAATGTAGAAAACTGAGATGTTTAGTGCCCGACACCAAAATCCAAATCAATAGAAAAAGGTGGAGATAGAGAAAATGGTCCAGACTATTAGCAAATCATCAGTCCTTGATAAATCGATCCAATACTGGAATCCGGGCAAGACGGAGCAATGGCAACGTGACGGCGTCGACTTGGTCATCGGCAAACGGGAAGGGTACTACCTGTACGACATGGATGGCAAGCAATTGATGGATCTTCATTTGAACGGCGGGACATATAATCTAGGGCACCGCAATCAGGAAATCATTTCAACATTGAAGGAAGCGATGGACCAGTTCGATATCGGGAACCACCATTTCCCATCCATTGCGAGAGCCCAGTTGGCGGAAAAATTCAATCAGTGCACGCCGGATAATCTTAGGTATTCCATCTTTTCAAGCGGAGGCGGGGAAGCGATCGACGTGGCAATTAAAAGTGCACGCTACGCCACGAAGCGGAAAAAGGTCGTGTCCGTTAAATACGCCTACCACGGCCACACGGGGATTGCCGTCTCCTTAGGGAATGAGCGTTATTCCAAGCCGTTCCTCAGCGAAGGCAGTTCGGATGAAGTCGTCAATGTCGTCTTCAATGACTTGGATGCGATGGAAAGAGCGTTGTCGAGAGAAGATGTAGCATGCGTCATCATCGAGACGATTCCGGCTACATACGGCTTCCCTCTCCCGGAACCGGGTTATTTGGAAGGCACGAAACGGCTTTGTGAGAAGTACGGTGCGCTCTATGTCGCGGACGAAGTGCAAACGGGACTGCTGCGTACGGGGAAGCTATGGGGTTTTGAACACCATAATATTAAGCCCGACATCATGGTGACGGCGAAAGGTCTGAGCGGAGGAATTTACCCGATTGCAGCCACGGTCGTCAGCGAAAAGGTCGGACAATGGATGAATGAAGATGGCTTCGCCCACATCTCCACATTCGGCGGTTCTGAACTGGGCTGTGTCGTCGCCATGAAGGTGTTGGAAATCTCCCAGCGCCCTGAAGTGGTGGAAAATGTCGACTACGTCGCACGATATCTCCATGCAGGACTGGAGCGAATTAAAAGCCGGTACCCGGATCATTTCACAGGCATCCGGCAAAAAGGCGTCATCCTCGGATTGGAGTTCAGCAAACCGGATGGTGCAAAAGATGTCATGCGCGCCCTGTATGATAATGGCGTCTGGGCAATTTACTCGATGCTCGATACAAAGGTCCTTCAATTCAAACCGGGCATCCTGCTGGATCAGCGGTATTGCGATGATTTGTTGAATCTAGTGGAAACAAGTATGGCTCAAGCTGTCCGCAACATGTAAAATTTAAAATAAAACCTAATGGGAGAGGGAGGAGTTCTGGGTATGAGCAATGCTGGCGTCAACACATGGGAGCGACCTGTGGAGTTCTTCGATCTGGTTTCACAAAAGGCGAAGGGATTATACGATGGGCTCGATGATTTCACTGTCGAGCTCCTCGATTACTCGGAGAACGCAACGTATCTCGTGAAACACCCGGAGACGGGAGAAAAACGGATTATGCGCGTATGCCGTCCGAATTATCATACGAAAGAAGAGATCGAAAGCGAAGTGAAATGGCTGCAATCGATCGATGAGCATACAGAGGTCATCGTGTCGAAACCCATTCCGGGGTCGGACGGGGAATATTTACAATCGGTAACATTGGATGGAAATAACCGGGAATACCATTGCGTCCTCTTCACTTTTTTGGAAGGGGAGACCCCTGATGTGGACAATGAAGAGAAGTTGATCAGGATTTTCAGGGAAATCGGAAAAACGACTGCCCATTTCCATAAACACTCCATTGAAAATTGGGAGCAGTTCAATCAAATCAAGCGGCCGATTTGGGATTATGAAAATCTGATCGGCGAGAGGCCCAAATGGGGCAGATGGCAAGATGGAAAAGGCATCACCCCGGAGCGGGAAGAGCTATTAACCCGTGTCTCTGATGTCATCAAGGAACGGCTGGAGAATTTCGGCAAGGGCCAAGAACGTTTCGGTTTGATCCACGCGGATTTACGTCATGCGAATCTCCTGATAGACAACGAGAAAAAGCTCGTCCAGGTCATCGATTTCGACGATAGCGGTTTCGGCTGGTATTTGTATGACCTCGCGGCGTCCCTGACGTTCATCGAACACCGTTCCTACGTGCCGAAGTTGGTCGAGGCATGGCTGGAAGGATATCAGACCGTCCGCAAGCTGTCCGAAGAAGAGTTGAATGAAATTCCGACATTCATCATGATGCGACGGATGCAACTCATCGCCTGGGTCGGCAGCCGCGACAACGAAACGGCAGCGGAACTCGGAGCTGAGTATTCGGAACAGACAGATCAATTGGCGAAGGACTACTTGGAGAAGTTCAAATAAAAAAGTAAGCGCTACCAAAAGGGTGGCCATTAGAGAAAGAGGGTTCTTGCAAACCGATGTAAGCACAATCAAATAAAACGTGAAGGAGCTTTGCCATGAGTGGAAAACAGAACTTGGAACTGAAAAAGACGCTTACGCCTTTTAACTTATGGGTCATCGGTGTAGGTATCGTAATATCCGGAAACTATTTTGGCTGGAATTTCGGTTTGAGCACTTCAGGCTATGTCGGCATGCTGATTGCAGTCGGGGTCATGGCAGTTATGTATACATTCATGGCTTTCGGGATTTCTGAGCTGTCGACGGCCTTGCCGTTTGCGGGCGGTCCCTACTCATTCGCCAGGCGGGCGATGGGACCATTTGTCGGATTTATCACCGGGGTGGGCGTCGTCTTGCAATATGTCATTGCCGCGCCTGTGGTCGCTATCGGAATCGGGGCATATATCAACTTCCTGTTTCCTACGGTGAATCCGATCGTCTCCGCAGCTGTCATGTATGTTTTCTTCATGGTCATCCACATCATCGGGGTGAAAGAATACGCCAGATTGGAAGCGATTCTTGTATTCATCGCCCTTGCATTATTAGTGCTTATGTATTTTGTCGGTTTGCCTCAAATCCGGGTGGAGAACCTGTTCGGCGGCGAAGGGGAAGCAATGATCCCGGGGGGCATCAAAGGGATTTGGGCGGCGTTGCCGTTTGCAATGTGGCTCTTCTTGGCCATTGAAATGCTGCCGATGCTTTCGGAAGAAACCCGGGATGCGAAAAAAGACATGCCAAAAGGGATTTTATCCGGGATGTTCACGCTCGTCATTTTGTCTGTCTTGACAACGACAGTGGCGATCGGCCTGAGCGGTTTCAACCAACTGAGCACGGCGGAAGATCCTTTGCCGGCAGCAATCGCCGCAGCGTATGGAAATACGTACTGGTTGGCACAATTGCTTGCGTCCATCGGTCTTGTCGGGTTGATCGCCAGTTTCTCAGGGGTCATCCTCGCGTATTCCAGGCAAGTTTTCTCCTTATCACGCGCAGGGTATTTGCCAGCCGTCTTTTCGAAGCTTCACCCGACTCGGCGGACTCCGTATATGGCAATCATCATCCCAGGTTTCATCGGGTTAATCTTGGTGGCAACTTTCAATCCGGATGATTTGATTTTGATAGCGACATTTGGCGCGTTGATTTCCTATATTTCAATGAACCTTTCTCTGATCATCCTGCGGAAGAAAGAACCGAATCTGGCACGTCCTTATAGGGCGCCGTTGTTCCCGTTCATGCCGATTGTTTCCATGGTCTTGGCGTGCATTGCCTTGTTTGCGAGCTTTTTTGCAAATCTGCCATTCTTCTTCATCAGTATCACGGTGTTCGCGGTTGCCATCATCTATTACTTCGTCTGGGCCCGCCATAATATCAATACAGACGCCCCGGAAGAGCAATTTTCCAACGTCGGCGATCTTGAGATTCCAGTCGTGACGGGACCGGAGCTTGAAGAGGAAATCGTCCGATGAATTTCTGGGACCAAGATGTGGACACTGTCCTATTTGATAAAGATGGCACATTGATCGATTTTCCTTCCATCTGGATTCCTTGGGTGGAGGATGCAGTCCGCTATTTGCGTGAAAGGATCGCCGGAATTGATATATCGCCTGCTGAAGCGAAGCAGGCGATCGGAGTGGACGTCACGGACGGGAGTGTCGATCCGAGAAGCCCGTTGGCGATTGCGTCCATCGAGGAGAGCATCACCATCTTAGCATTCTTGCTTTATCAAAAGGGGCTGTCTTGGGACTCGGCAGTCATTTATGCAAGAGAGTGCATTGCCTATGCCGATAAAAGACAGAATGATTCGACGAGTCTTCAGGCAGTGGAGCGAATATCCGATCTGCTCGGCGAGATGAAAAAAAGAGGGATGCGGCTCGGGGTGCTGACAGCTGATGACACGGACAAGGCGAGGAAACAGCTGGAGGAGCTTCAGTTGGGGAGTTATTTCGATTTCGTGATCGGCAGCGACTTGGTTGAGAGAGGAAAGCCTTTTCCGGACATGGCGTACTTGGCCCGCGACCGCTATGGGGTTGATTTGCAAAGGGCTGCCATGATCGGGGACACGAATGCGGATATCCAATTGGGCAAACGGGCAGGTGTTAAGCTGACAATAGGCATTGCGAGTTACACGAAAGGAAAAACAGGACACCTACAAGATGCGGATTATAAGATCTGCAATTATGGCGAGCTGTTCGGAAAAGAGTAAGGAGGCGACAAGATGAATCCTGAATTAATAGAACAAATTACAAAGATGGTACTGGAAAGAATGGGAGGGGCCGGAACGGGCCCGATCACGTCACTGACCGATGCGGAATTAAGACGATGGAGCGAAATTAGTGCTTCCATGCAACGGACGAATGTCGGCATGTCCGACAATGGAATGCGTCCTTTACATGCGCAAGAGATCGAGAGATGGAATGCCATTACGAAACGATTCAGCAATCTGGCTGCGCAATCCATGGAGCCGGCAGGGCAAGTGAAGTTCCATTCACACACTTAACACTCACAGGACAAGCGGGAAGGAGTGTTTCCTATCAACGCAGTAGAAGAGATGGAGAAAGCGGTTCAACAGGTCAAGGCGGCTCAGGAAAAATTCAGCACATTCAACCAGAAGCAGATTGACGCAATCGTGAAGCATATCGCGGAAACGGCCTTCGCGCAAGCCGAGACACTCGCCAGGATGGCCGTCGAAGAAACGGGCATGGGCGTCGTGGAACATAAAAAAATTAAGAACGAGCTTGGCTCGATGGGCGTTTATGAATCGATCAAAGATGAGAAGACGGTAGGCGTCATCCATAAGGATCATCGTTTGAAAATGACGGAAGTGGCCTATCCATTCGGAGTCATTGCAGCCATTTGCCCGACGACGAATCCGACGTCGACCGCTATTTTCAAGACGTTGATCGCCTTGAAGGCGCAAAACGGCATCGTCGTCAGTCCGCATCCGACAGCGAAACGGTGCACGGTCGAAGCCTTGAAAATCTGTGCGCAGGCGGCAGTGGAGGCAGGGGCGCCGGATGGATTGATCGGCTGGATCACGGATCCGTCGATGGAAGCGACGACACGACTGATGCAACACCCGGATGTCGAGTTGATACTTGCGACGGGGGGCAGCGGACTGGTCAAGGCGGCGTACAGTTCCGGGAAGCCTGCCTACGGAGTGGGGCCGGGCAATGGCCCGGTCTACATCGAGAAATCAGCGAATGTGAAAAAAGCGGCACAGCTGATTGTGGATAGCAAGACGTTTGATAACGGGACGCTCTGTTCGACGGAGCAATCGATTGTCGTCCATAGGAATATTAAGGAAATGACGATGCGGGAACTGCGCAACAACGGAGCCTATTTCCTGAATGAAGAAGAAAAGATGAAATTAGGAAATGTCATCGCCCCGACGGAAGGACAATTGAACGCCAAAATTGTCGGTCGGTCGGCGGAGACAATCGCTGAAATGGCGGGTATTGAAGTTCCGGTCGGGACCCGGGTTTTGATTGCCGAAGAAGATCGGATCGGGAAAGATGTACCGTTCTCATTGGAAAAATTGGCTCCGATCTTTCCGCTGTACACGGCGGACAGCGATGAGGAAGCACTTCGTATTTGCGAAGGGCTGTTGAACTTCATTGGACGCGGCCATAGCTGCTCCATCCATACGACGGATGAAGAAGCGGCACAACGGTACGGGCTCGCAATGCCGGTTTCCCGGGTGATGGTGAACACGATGGCTTCGATCGGGGCGGCGGGCGCGACGACGGGACTCATGCCTTCGCTGACGCTGGGATGCGGTTCGTACGGAGGGAATATTTCGTCGGATAATATTACAGCGCGTCATTTATTCAACACAAAGAGGATTGCGTCAGGGATTAAAGAAGTGACTCTACCGAAGCCATCGCCGCGCCGGTATGAGCCGGTCGAAAAGCTGGTACAGCAAGGAGTTGAACCGGATATCGAGGCGATTATCGATCAGGTGATGCGGGAAGTTCAAGGGAACTGTAAGTCGATGGACTTGGAAGATGTTTCGACCACAGTCCGGCAAATCGTACAACGACAACAAATGAGCAAGACAATAAGGAGGAATTCAAATGGCAGAGATTAACGGCGCACTCGGAATGATTGAAACAAAAGGATTGGTGGCAGCGTTGGAAGCGGCAGATGCGATGGTCAAGGCGGCGAATGTGCAAATTATCGGGAAAACGCATGTCGGGGGTGGCATCGTGACGGTCCTCGTGACGGGGGACGTCGGCGCAGTCAAAGCGGCTACGGACTCGGGAAGCGCCGCAGCGCAGCGAGTAGGTGAATTATTATCTGTCCACGTCATCCCGCGCCCGCATAACGAACTGATCGGCATTCTGCCACGGGCGAATGGATAACAATCAGATCGGTTGAAGGGCGGCGATGGAAGATGCTTGTTGGTAAAGTGATTGAAAATATATGGGCGACTCGTAAAGAGGATGGACTCACGGGTTTGACATTCCTCGTCATCCAGCCGGTGGGAACGGAACGGGAAGGTGTGCCGTTGCAGCCTCCTTTGGTAGCCGTCGATCGAATCGGAGCGGGGATCGGGGACCGGGTCATCGTGACACAAGGGTCCCCTGCGACTTTTATCGACCAGACTAGGAAAATGCCGGTTGACGCTCTGGTGATCGGCATCGTCGATTCGGTGCCGGAACGGGATCGGCCATGACGAAGGCGATCGGCATGATCGAGACGTTCGGTCTGGCCTATTCACTTGTCGTCGCCGATGCGATGCTGAAAACGGCGGATATCCAAGTCGTCACCCGTGAAGATGTCAGCGAAGTCTATTACACGATCGTGATAGAAGGGGAAGTTAGTGCAGTCCAGATGGCGATCGACCGCGGCGTCGAAATTGCGTTACAAGGGAATGCGCTGATGTCCTATGAGGTCATCGCAAGACCGATGATTGATGTGAGGCGCATCATCCCGATGAAAGGTTGATTCGAAGAAATGGAATGGAGGAACGAGGATGGCGAGCGAAGCATTAGGAATGATTGAAACAAAAGGATTGGTGGCGGCGATTGAAGCGGCGGATGCGATGGTCAAGGCAGCCAACGTGCAAGTCGTCGGGAAGACACATGTCGGGGGAGGCATCGTGACGATCATGGTTCGCGGGGATGTCGGGGCGGTCAAGGCTGCGACTGAATCGGGAGCCGCGGCGGCACAACGGGTCGGGGAATTGCTGTCAGTGCATGTCATCCCGCGTCCACATAACGAGTTGGAAGCCATTTTGCCAGGCTCTATGAATTGATCGGGAATGGGGGCATCTTCTATGAACGAGATGACGATCCAAGCAATTGTGGAGGACTTTGTGACAGAACTGACGCAAACCCCTCCGTCACGAAATGAAATCCCGTTTTCCGGCTTCGTGCTAAGTGGACATGGGGATGATATGCTGCCGCAAATTCGTTACTCCTGCGCGGGTGGTATCCCTTTAGAGAAACTGACTCCCCGAAAACTGTCATGGCAAATTCCCGAACTGTCATGGCTCGCAAGAACTGTCATGGCTCGCAAGAACTGTCATGGCAAATCGTCCAACTGTCATGGCCCCGCGCGAAACTGTCATGGCGCGCGAGAACTGTCATGGCAAACCGCCCAACTGCAAGGACAAATCCTCGAACTGTCATGGCGATAGCCGACTATCCCTGCATCTCTCCCGACCACCAACCATATCCCCTGACCAAAAAGACCGCCCCGAAGCGGTCTTTCATCATCACATAAACAAACTATACACCGCCAGCACGCCAATCGTGCCGAGGACGACGGACATGACGCCGCCCCCGACGATGGCGATGAGGAAGGCGGCGGCCGCTCCGATGATGCCGAATAAAAGATTGCCTTCCTGGACAAACAGGATGGCAGGGAAAATGAGCGCTCCGAGCACCGCATACGGGATATTCCGCAATACGCCGGTCACGATCGGCGGCAGTTCCTTGCCGTCTAGCCAAGTCAGCGGGATCATGCGCGGGATATACGTGACGAGGGCCATGCCGAACAGCATCCACCAATAGGTTGGTCCCATCAGACATCCCCCTTTCGATTGTATTGGACATCGGGCGTTTTCCCGCGGCGGGTGTACACCATTTCAATGGTGATCGACGACACGAGCGTGGCTACGAGGATCGCCCAGCCGGTTGAAAGAAGTCCCGTGAAATAGAAGAAACTATGGATGATTGCTGCGATTCCGGCAAGCATGATGACTTTCCGATTGCCTTTCATCGACGGGACCAATAGGCCGACGAACATGGCGTAGAGCGCGATCGACATGGCCGCTTGCAGGAATAAAGGCAGATTGGCCCCGATGATGTGGCCGATTACCGTGAAACTGACCCAGCTGCCATAGGCGATCAAGTTGACGCCGAATGCGAAGGAGGTTGAAATCTTGCCTTCCTTGCCCGTAGCCAGCACCGAAAAGGATTCATCCGTGATGCCGAACGCATAGATCGCTTTGACCCATTTCGGGGCGGGCTGCATCTTTTCATTCAGTGATGCCGTCATAAGAAAGTGTCGGATGTTGACGACGAATGTATTGAGGACGATTAAGATCGGGTCGACTGCCTTGGCGATCAAACCGAGCGATATGTATTGGGCCGCGCCCGCATAGACGAACATGCTCATCGCTGTCGCTTCGATGATGGACAATCCGGCCGTCTTGGCAAGCAACCCGAACGTGAGGGCGACAGGGAAATAACCGATGGCGATGCTCAGACCTGCTTTCAGGCCGTTTCCAAATTGATTTTTCTCCATATTGCCACATCTTTCTTAGTTGTTTGTAGTGATTATACACTATTTTCGTGTTTAAATGGAGATACCATCAGGAAGACTAGAAGTAATAAGAGGTTGGAATGAATGCCAACTGAAGTATGAGGGTGTTGTCAATGGAAGAGTGGCTCGATGTAGATAAAATAGTAGAATTGGCGAAGCATTACAAGTCACTTGGTCCTGTCATCGGGATTTTGCTGCCTTTTATCGAGTCTTTCCTACCGTTTTTACCGCTATTCGTCTTCGTCTTTGCGAATGCGAGTGCCTATGGTCTATGGTATGGATTCATCCTCTCCTGGGCGGGGACGGTTGCCGGTTCCTACGTTGTCTTTCTGATCATCCGGAAATACGGACGCAACCGGCTTTTGCGGTTCCTTACGAAAAGTGCGCGTATCCAGAAATTAATTAAATGGGTGGATCGCAACGGATTTGCTCCCCTATTCCTGTTCCTCTGTTTCCCGTTCACCCCGTCGGCCCTCGTCAATTTGGTCGCGGGTCTGGCGGATATCAAGAAGCGCTACTATTTGTTCACCTTGATGGCGGGCAAGCTCGTCATGATTTTTACCATCAGCTTCATCGGCTATGATCTGAAAGCCTTGCTCACACAACCGATCCGGACAGCTGTCGTCGTTGCACTGATCGTCCTCTTATGGATTGTCGGCAAGTGGCTCGAAAAGCGGGTCAATCGGAAAGTGGAAGCGGAATTCCGTTCGTTCTCGGTCCAACAGGAGAAGAAATGAAAAAATGCTTGGGATGTCACCAAGCATTTTTATTTCGCCTTGATTACATGAATAGAGTGAAAGGGTAGAAGATGTAATAATCGTCCACGTAATGGACCAGCAGATACCAAACGCCATATGAAACTAGGCAGATGACAATGGAAATGCCGACAGTACGTCCATTTTTTCCGAGAATATTGAAAGACCAGGCCAACCCGAAAAATAAAAGCAGAATGGCCCCACATAATACATACAATCCAATCGAAAAGCCGGTGATAAAAGAGAGAAAGTAAACGAACAAAGCGCTCAAATAGAGCCGCATGGAAACCTTCAGCTTCGCCGCCCCCTTCATACGACCCATTTCCAATCAAATCCATTATAACATCAATTCCCAGTCGGGACCTTCTTCGGGCAAAGCACATATACTACTCTATCGATTGGAGGAGGTATGTACATGTTTTATTATATGTATCAAGGGCCGACGTTCGGTCCGCCCCATTATTATGTTCAGAACGATCAGGAGAGGAGACGGCAGCAGTCGGCTCAACAGGTGTTGCAGCGAATACAGACGCAGCATCCAGAATTGTATACGGAGTTGGAAGCGTATGGGATGAATCGTGCAATCGCGGATTATGTATTCCTCCTGGTCATCCGCTTTACACTCAGCCAAGCCGGGACGGATCAGACTGCCACTCAGGTCTATAATCAGTTCCAGTCGCAGTTTCCTTGGCTGCCGCTCTTTTATGCACAGTTCCGGATTCCGCCGAACGTCATGAACCGAACTTTGATGCAAGTGATCCGGCTGACGTTGGCAGAGGCCGAGGATGGGCGCCCGCAACCTCAGCCGGGACGGGGCTGGATTGGCTGGGAGGACTTGGGCGGTGTCCTTACTTCGGGGCCGGGCGTATCTTCTTGGCAGCCAAACCGACTTGATGTCTTTGTCCGGGGTTCCAATGAGGCAATGTACCATAAATGGTGGGACGGCCGTCAGTGGAGCGACTGGGAGAATCTTGGTGGCGTACTTACTTCCGCCCCGGCTGCCGTTTCTTGGGGCCCGAACCGGATCGATGTCTTTGTCCGGGGGACGGACAACGCGTTGTATCACAAATGGTGGGATGGCCAGCGATGGAACGATTGGGAGAGTCTGGGCGGTGTACTATCCAGCGCGCCGACTGTCTCCTCGCAGCGGCCGAATCAGCTTGATGTCTTTGTCAGAGGAACAGACAACGCTCTTTACAAAAAGACATGGAACGGCTCGCGCTGGCTCGACTGGGAGAACCTCGGCGGTACATTGACCTCCGCGCCTGCTGCCGTCTCTTGGGGGCCGAATCGCGTGGACGTATTTGCAAGGGGACAGAACCAGGAATTGATCCATAAATGGTGGGATGGCTCTTCGTGGAGCGGTTGGGAAAGTCTCGGCGGCACGCTCACCGAGGCTCCTGCTGTCGCCTCCAAACGGCCGAACCGCCTACAAGTCTTCACCAGAGGGTCGAATCAAAACCTCTATCTCAGAGAATGGAACGGTTCTCGCTGGCTGAACTGGGAAAACCTTGGAGGAACCCTGACCTCCGCACCCGCTGCTGTTTCATGGGGCCCGAATCGGACAGATGTCTTTGCGAGGGGACGGGATCAGAGCCTTATCCATTTGTATCAGAATGAATAATAATGTTGAATCTGCCGGAGGCGCCCGCAATTTATGGGCGCCTCCTTTTTGAAAGCTTGAAATTCCGATACATTGCAATGCGATGTACAACGTGTTACGATGTCAGTAATGAGGTGAAATTTATGGACCAAGAGATGATGAAGGGGAGCATTGATTTACTATTATTGTCTTTGATTGCCCAACGGGATTTGTATGGATATGAAATTGTCAAGGTATTGAAAGAAATCAGTGATGGCACGTACGAGATGGGGGAAGGGACGCTTTATGCCGCATTGAAGCGCCTGGAAAGGAAGCAGTGGGTTTCGTCTTATTGGCAAGAGGGAGAGAGCGGCAGAAGAAAGTATTACCGGCTGACCGATGAAGGCAGGACCGCTTTGGCAAGTAAGCAGGAGAACTGGAAGTGGATGAACACCCTCATCCGTAGAAGTTCGGAAGGTTTGATATGAAAGCCCAGTTTCAGCGCTTTGTTGAAGGGATTGTCCGCCAGACGGATTGCAATCTGGCGGAGCGGGAGGATTTATACGAAGAACTGCTCTCGCATTTGGAAGATTCCTTTGCGGAGCATCGGAAACAAGGTTATTCGGGAGAGGAGGCCACGCGGATCGTGATGACAAACTTTGGTGATGGACCGGAGATCGGCAAGCAGCTTCAGCACGCGATGTATCCTTATCGACGGGAAATGCTGTTGGTCCTTTCGGTTGTCTCGTTGCTCTTTGCCTATGGCGTCTACTTAGGCCAATTGTTCTTAGCGGGCGATGCACATATTCCCTGGTTGGTGATGGCTGTCTTGAGCAGCTCTGCCCTGCTTTATGTGACCGTTCGCCCGGTTACTTCATTGAATCGGCGCTTGTGGATGAACGGCTTGTTAGTTATTCATCTATTTGTTTTCTTTTACGGTTTGTTGTTGGCCGCCTATTTGGAGCGTCCCTTTTCCACGATATTAACGTTCGTGGCGGCGTTGCTCATGCTGTTAACTATTATTCTTGTATATCGGACGACGATCTATGATTTTCCATCGGATCGCCAAGCATTGAAGAAAGATGCGAAACGACTGCATTTCATCAATATTACGACGGGTATTTTGATCGTGTTTCTTACTCTTTTCTTTTTATGGGCATTTTTGTTGTTTTCATCGGGATTATCGCCTGCATTTTTATGGCTCCTCCTTCCGATTGGAGTTTGGATCCTGTCATATGCGATTCAAATGCATTTATTAGCCGAACAACAGAGAAAATGGTCGTACGCGATAGCAGTTATTCAAACCGGAGTGCTTTTGGCGGGCCTTGTCTTTTGGCTGTGGAGCATGTAAAGGAGGAGAACATCGATGAATAAATCATTCGGCTTTGTCTATGGTTTGATCGGCCTGGTAACCGGTGTTCTCATTGTCATGGGAGTTGTATTCCATAAGGAGGACAATGAAAAACAGCAAGGACTGACCGGTGTGTATGATGTATCGGCGGACGGCATCATTGCCCACGTCGAATTTGAGGATGGGAAAGCCGGTCTATATTTCTCGGATAAAAATGAACAGCCGGCCGTGCAATTGCCGGTGGATCAGGCGATTGTCGATATCAGCTTCTCGGAAGATGGAAACACCCTGGCCTATATCGTATCGGATAAAGAGTTGGATTCCGCAAGCGGCAGTGCAGTGCGCCTGTTTGATGTGAAAAGCCGTACGGATCAACTGGCGTTCACCGTTCCGGATTTGATTACCGAGGTGGTGTTTGATCCGAAAGATTCCAATCGGCTGTTTTATTTGCAATCGGGAGTGTATACGAATTATTCACCCATTGCCGGGAAACGGCCCCATGATTTTGATGTACATAGCTATCATTTGGTCGAGGAGACGCAAACGAAGTATACCGATCTGAAGAAATATCATATGCAATCGTTGCAAGTGTCGGCGACCGACGAAACCATCTTTGTCCAAATGGATGATGACGAAGAGGTAGAAACGGCGGAAGATGTCTTTGTGTCCAAACAGCGGATTTTCCAAATCCCGCTTGCCGCACCTGATGAGAAAATCATCATCAGCAATCCAACTGGGCAGGAGGATGTCTTTGATTTCCTCGTATTGCCGGAAAGGGATGAACTGATTTATCAAGCGGTTGGCGGCACAGGGGCGAATGGCGTCTTTGAATATGAATTATTCAGCTATAACTGGAAAACGCAAGAGACCAAGCAATTGACGAGGTTAAAGGAATATGCGGCAAAACCAATCCGGGGAGCCGACGACCAAATCTACTTCCTAGTGGATCGCCGATTCGGAGAACGGAATCCGGATTATCGACATTATCAAATGAATGTGGACGGAAAAGACGTTACAGAAATCCAAAAGTGACCGGTGCCGGGACAATATGAATTGTTCCGGCGCTAGTCACTTTTTTAATTGCTTGTGGCAAAATCCGAACAATTTCTAGATACATGATCAATGTGGGGACACGGGAAATGGAATCCCGACTTGTGACTACTTATAAACCACCTTCCATTTGTCCAAGCTGTTTGATATCAACGATGGTTGGTGAGGTACATCATGAAAACATCTGCTACCTTTAGCATTCTACATCTTATCCTTCTTTCGATGACCGCCATCGGATTGAAGAATCATGTGACGATCCTGCCTCCATTGCTCATCGGGGCGGGGCGAGATGGATGGGCGTCTGTCTTGCTGTCGGCTTTGGCAGCTCTACCATGGGGAGTGTTACTGATTTACATTGTCAATCGATCCAACCAAGCCTCGATGAGGGATTGGCTAACCGAGCAGCTTGGCCGAACTGCTTCAAAAATCGTCGTGTACGTCCTCATCTTCAGTCTTTTATTCCTTGCTGCCGTGACGATGCGGGAAACGTTGCAGTGGGTGAATACAACATTTTTACCAGAAACCCCGATTTTACCTTTGTTGATCCTGTATACGATTGTTTGCATCAGTCTTTCTGTCACGAACATTCAAACCATTATCATCTTAAATGCTATCGTGCTGTTCGGTGTCAATGTGTTGGGCTTCTTCGTTGCATTTACCAATATCCAGGTGAAGGAGTATGAGCTGCTGCTCCCTCTTTTTGAACATGGGGTGCAGCCTATTCTGAGAGGAATGGTCTACCCAGCGTCGGGATTCATCGAAATCCTTATTCTTTTCCTGTTTCTCCGCCATCGTCTTGACAGTCGTCCTCGGTATGTCCATTTCTTCATAATTCTCTTCATACTAACGGTGCTGACATTAGGTCCGTTAATTGGCGCGATTACTGAATTTGGTCCAGATGAGGCGGCCAAACAGCGCTATCCCGCCTATGAAGAATGGGGATTGGTTACGCTCGGCCGTTTCATCGAGCATTTAGATTTTTTATCGATATATCAATGGTTGACAGGTGCACTCGTCAGAGTGAGCGTTTTTCTTTTTATCATTGCCGACTTTTTACAAATCACTCGTCAGCCGGTGAAAATCTGGCAGCGTATCGCACCCGCCTTTTTCTTTGGCTGCCTGGCGTTGTTTTTGATTGATGATCATACGTTCATTGACTACCAAAAGAAGTATTTCATGCCATTTACACTAATCTTCTTTTTCGCTCTTTCTTTGTTCCTTGGGATTGTTGCATACATTTCAGGAAAATCGACTAGGAGGGGTACGTTTGGAAAGAGAACAGGCGAGGATGAGACATGAAGCAGAATAACGACGCCTTGAATGGGGACAGATTACGGCAATTATTTTCCAAATCTGCAGATGTCCGATTTCAAGAATTCACCTTTAGTGGTAAGACGGTTCTTTTTGTCACGTGTGAGGCGATGATCGATGAACATCTTTTATACGACGTTGTAGTGGAACGGGTGCGAGTCTGTATGGATTCCCTTGGGGAGGAGCCGATTGGGGAAGCAGAGATTGAAGCGTTGCCAATCCCTTCCTTGCAGAAAGTTGTCGAGGCGGCCGAAGCCCTTTCGGCTGTTTATACCGGGCAGGCCCTGTTGTATTTTGAGGAGCAGGAAGCCCTGTATTCGAGCAATATTGCCAAAAAGCCGAATCGGACACCGGAAGAGACGAACACGGAAGCGCTTATTAAAGGGCCACGGGATAATTTCATTGAGGATGTAGCAACTAATATTGCACTGATCCGGAAACGGCTGCCGACTAATTCGCTTTGCGTGGAAAAATTCGAATTGGGGGAGCGGACCAAAACGACAGTCGCCCTTCTGTACTTTGATGACATTGCCAATCCTCAAATCCGGGATGGGATTGTCCAGAAATTAAAAGCCATCGATACGGATATCGTCTATAGCGGCAATATCCTCATGGAACGAATTGACAAACGGTCCAAGTTGATTCCGAATCATGATTATACAGGACGGCCGGATTATGCGGTCCAGTCTTTGGCACGAGGACGCTTTGTTATTCTCATTGACGGTGTTGCCTATGGAGTCATCATCCCGATCAATTTGTTCCTGCTGTTCAAAACAGGAGAAGATAACGAGTATACGATGGTGTTCAGTTCATTCGAACGGCTTGTACGGGTGGCGAGCCTTTTGATCGGTTTGCTCCTGCCGGCATTTTGGCTCGCCCTGACGACATTTCACCAAAATCAGTTGCCACTTTTGTTTTTAGCGACCGTCATCCAGTCGCGGACAGGCTTGCCGCTTCCATCCGCGCTGGAGATGATCCTCATGGTCATCGTCTTCGAGTTGTTCCGGGAAGCCGGTTTGCGCCTGCCTGCTGCCATCGGTTCTACTATCAGTGTAGTTGGGGGGTTGATTATTGGAGATGCGGCGATTCGTGCGGGCGTGACAAGCCCTGCGATGATTGTCGTCATTGCGACCTCTACTATCGCAACATTTACACTCGTTAATCAATCTCTTGTGGCCGCAATTAGTATTTTACGAATATTTTTCATACTGGTAACTGCGTTTTTTGGGCTATTCGGCTTTTTCATGTCGATGTTCTTAACGCTTATCTATTTAGCAAATCTCCGATCGTTTGGTGTTCCTTATTTGAATATCGCAGAGCAGATCAACTGGTCGACTATTAAAAAGACGATCATGCGCCCTTCTCCTCGAGACTATGCAAAACGCCCGGAGATGCTTAATCCAAAAGACCAAACGAGGATGAAGAATGATGAAAAATAAAATCTTATGCGCAGTCGGTCTTCTATTGCTCGCTTTCCTTTCAGGATGTTGGAGTAATAACGAGCCGGAACGGATGTTATACGTGCATGGATTGGGTGTCGACTTTGAAGATGGGGAATATAAAGTATATGTGCAGATCATCAATTTCAGGAATGTGGCAAAATCTGAACAGCCTACTTCGGAGAGCAATCAGGCCGAGGTGGGTTTTGCAGCCGGAAAAACAGTGAGCGAAGCCATAATTAAGTTGTACCATTCGGCGGATGAAAAAGTGTACTGGGGGAATTTAACGTTCATCGTCCTTTCGAAAAACGTTTTAGATAACGGGAGGTTGAACTCCGTAATTGATGGATTCGTCCGGTATCGGGATACAAGATACCGGGTATGGCTGTACAGCACGGAAGATCCGGTGAAAGATATTTTGCTGACGATTCCCATTATCAATACCGCCATTACATTATCGACATTGGGGGATCCGTCCAATTCCTACGAGCAGGAGTCTTTTATCGAACCTGTTAATATGCGCAGAATGATCATTCAGATGGACGAGCCGAGTTACGAAGCGGTTATCCCGTACATCACCATAACACGGAATTGGGAAACGGTGGAGGGAAAGGATCCCATCGCAAAGCTTCAAGGGGTCGGTGTCGTGACGCCCAAAGAGTTTAAAGGATTCATCAGTGGAGAAAAGGCAGACGGCCTGCAATGGATGAACAAGGAGACAAAGCGGGGAGAGGTGACGATTCATCTGGACGGGGGAGAGGAAGATTATATAACAGTCATTCTCGAAAAACTGAAAGTGGACATCCGGCCGGTTACGGAAGGGGACACTGTGAAATTCGACATTGACGTGAAGATGACTGGGGGCATTGGTCTCCTTCACCGAAGCACCAATTACGATACAGTGAAAAAGAAAACGGAAGAAAAGATAGCCGATGATATCAAAAAAACTTACCGAGAAGCGCTCGACCGGGATATTGACATCTATCGTCTTTCGGAAGTGCTATATCGAAAAAATAACAAAGAATGGAAACGACTGCAGCAAAATGGAAAAGTTGAATTATCAGAGGACTCCATACGGTCCCTGAACGTGCAGGTGAACGTCAAATCGGGAAGGAAACAGTTGAAGGAAACAATTCAATAAGGAAATCGTATACGTTGAAGTGTCGTTCATCTTTCAAAATCTATCTCATTCAAATAGTTCCTGTCCACCTCATCTTTCTGTACAATAGAAAGAAAGGTTGGCAGGATTTTTTTGGGGTGACAGGCACCAATACAATTCAGACACTATTCGGAATTGTTCGGGATTTGACTTGGTGACTGTTGACTTGGTGACTGTCACCTCTACAAAGAAGGGGGACGACGCTTTGTCATTGCGTTTTATTACCGGACGGTCGGGTTCTGGGAAGACGACGTTCATCGAGAGGGAGATCGCGGCGGAGCTGGCGGAGCGGCCGATTGGGGCGCCTATCATTGTCATCGTGCCCGACCAGATGTCCTTTTCCATGGAGCATAGCTTGTCGGTCGATTTCGGATTGAACGGGATTATACGAGCGCAAGTGCTGACGTTCAAGCGGCTCGCGTGGCGCGTGCTGCAGGAGACGGGCGGAATTGCACGCAAGGAAGTGGATGGCTTCGGCTATCGGATGCTCGTGCGCAGCGTTCTCGAAGAAAATCAGGATGAGTTCAAACTGTTCCGCCAGGCGGCGAATAAGCGCGGATTTACGGAAATGATCGGCGATTTGCTTAAGGAGTTCAGCCGCTACAGCTTGGATCATGCGAAGTTGCAGGAACTCCGCACAACGCTGTCCGGGCAGGAGGCGCCGCGGACTTTGCTCGATAAAGCGGATGATTTGTCCATTTTGCTGACGAAGATCGAGGACAAGCTCGGGACCGCTTACATCGATAGCGAAGGTCATTTGGCATTGCTCGCTTCGCAAATCAAACATTCCGACCTGCTTCGGGAGGCGGATATCTATATTGATGGGTTCGAAAATTTCCCGACCCGGGAATATGAAATCATCACCGAGCTGATGAAAGTGGCCAATCGGGTGACGGTCGCGCTGCCGATGGAAGGGGCCGATTCCGGGTTCGGCGATCATGAACTGTTTTACACGCCGGTCCGCACTTCATTCCGCTTGCGGGAGATTGCGCGGACGGAGTCGGTAGAAGTGGAAGACGATGTCTATATGGCGAAGGGGCAGCGGTTTAAAAGTGCCGACCTGCGCCATTTCGAGGCGGAATTCGACCATTATCCGGCACAGGTAAAAGAGGCGGAAGGCCATGTCCGCATTATCGAAGCGGCCGATCGCCGTGCCGAAATCCATGCCGTGGCACGGGCGGTCCGTGAGCGGGCCCGGGCCGGCAAGCGATATAAGGAAATCGCCATCTTGTATCGGCAGCCGGAAAAGTACGATGAGCTGATCGGGACGATTTTTCCCCAATACGATATCCCGGTGTTCATTAGCCGGAAAAAACCGATGCTGCACCATCCGCTCATCGAGTTCTCGCGTTCCGTCTTGGAGGCGGTAATTGCGGGCTGGTCGTATGAATCGGTCTTCCGCGCGGTGAAGACGGACCTCTTTTTCCCGCATAATGAAGAGAAGATCCTCTGGCGGGAGCGAGCGGATCGTTTGGAAAATTTCGTGTTGGCACGAGGAATTTACGGTTCCCGCTGGTTTGATGATACGCGTTGGCGGGTGAAGAAGTACCGGGGGCTTGAACTCCATACGGATGTACAAACCGATGAAGAGCGGGCGCTGGAACAGGAGTTGCATTTGGTCCGGGATGTCATCCGGGAACCGCTCGCTTCGTTCGAGGCTCGGCTAAAGCGTTCCCGAAATGGCCGGGATGTGGCGGAAGCGCTGTTTTTATTCATGGAAAAGCTTCATGTGTATGAAAAGATCCTCGACCTTCGGATGGAAGAGGAGGAGGCGGGGCGGCTGTTCGGCGCGACGGAGCATGAGCAGGCATGGAATAATTGGATCCATGTGCTGGACCAGTTCGTGCTCATGTTCGGCGATCGGAAGATGGATCCGGCGGAAGCGGCGCGCATTCTGGATGAAGGCTTCGATACGCTCGAGTTCTCCAGGATTCCGCCGTCCCTCGATCAAGTTACCGTGACGACGCTGGAAGTTTCCGCTTTGATGGAAATATGCACGGTGTTCGTAATTGGTGTCAACGATGGGGTGCTGCCGAAACGGATCGACAATGAAGGGCTCCTCTCCGATGCCGATCGGGAATGGTTCATGCAGGCGGGATTCGACATTGCCCCGACTTCGAAGATGAAATTGATGGATGAGACATTCATGGCGTATCGTGCCTTCACTGCGGCCAGGGAGGAACTGGTCGTGTCGTATCCGATTGCGGATGAAGAAGGGAAGGCGCTCATCCCGTCGCTTTACATTTCGAGGATCCAGCAATTGCTGCCGGGCACACCGTTGGAAGTTGTCGTAACCGATCCTTCCGAACTGCCGCTGGAGTCGAATCAGTTCGACTATATCAGCCATCCGCGGGCTGCGCTCCCTTACGCGACAATTAAGGCGAAGGAGGCATTTCACTCCGGGGTTTTTGATGCGGAATGGCAGGCCGTTATGGCGTATTACGAAGAAGATCCGCTCTGGTCTTCCGTTCTGCGGCATATTATCCGCCCGATGAAGGAAGGCAAGGCGACGGAACGGCTCCGTCCGGAACTGACCGCGGGATTGTACGGCGAGTCGTTCGTTTCCAGCGTGTCGAGGATCGAGTCGTATTACAGCTGTCCGTTCCAGCATTACGCCTCCTATGGACTGCGTCTGGAAGAACGGACGGAGTTCACATTGGAAGCTCCGGCAATCGGGGATCTGTTCCACGCTGCATTGAAATGGGTGTCTGACGAAGTGATGCGGCTCTCCAAATCATGGAGCGGATTGTCGAGGAAGGAATGTTGGCGGTTGGCGCGGGAAGCGGTCGATGATATTACGCCGTATTTCTTCAACCGGATTTTATTGTCGACGCATCGCTATCAATATATCAAACGGAAGCTCACGCAAATCCTCCAACGGACCATCTATTCCCTCAGCCATCAGGCAAAGGCGACGGTGTTCAAGCCGGTCGCCATCGAAGCGGCATTCGGGCCGGGGGAAGAGTTGCCGCCGCTCGAAATCCCGCTCCGCCGCGGGAATACGATGAAACTTCGCGGTAGGATTGACCGGGTGGATGCGACGGAAATCGGCGGGAAGGAGTATGTGCGGATCATCGATTACAAATCATCCGCCCATTCGCTGGATCTTGCGGAAGTGTATTACGGATTGTCCTTGCAGATGCTGACGTATTTGGACGTTGCGCTGGAAAACGCGGATGAATGGCTCGGCATCCAGGCCCATCCGGCAGGCGTGCTCTATATGCATGTCCATAATCCGATGATCCGTCCAGATATGGAGTTGACCGCCGAACAGCTGGACGCGGAAATCCGCAAGTCTTATAAGATGAGGGGTTACTTGCTCGAACATCCGGAAGTCGTTACAGGAATGGATGCGGATATCGGCCGTTCCTCGGCGATTGTCCCGGCGGCGCTCAAAAAGGATGGCGGCTTTACAGCAGCTTCGAAAGTGCTGGCGGCGGACGATTTGGACATGATGCGGTCATTCGTCCGGTCCCGCCACCGCAAAGCGGGCGATGCGATGCTCGCGGGCGATGCACGGGTGTTCCCGTACAAACTGCGCGAAAAGATGCCGTGCCAGTTCTGCTCGTATCGTTCCGTGTGCCAGTTCGATCCAACCGATCCGGACGAGGAATACCGGCCGTACGCAGAGTTGGCACCCGATATCACGTTGGAGAAAATGCGGAAGGAGGTGGCGGAGGATGAACATACCAGTGAAACCTGAAGGCGTGACGTTCACGGATGCCCAGTGGAAAGCGATCTGGGCGTCAGGGAAAGACATCCTCGTTTCCGCGGCCGCCGGTTCGGGAAAAACGAAAGTGCTCATCACCCGGATGATTGAAAAGGTGTTAAATGAAAGCGATCCGACCGACGTGGATCAGCTGCTTGTCGTGACGTTCACAAACGCCTCCGCAGCGGAAATGCGCCATCGGATGGCAAAGGCGCTGGAAGAAGCGATTGCGGCGAAGCCGGATTCTGCCCATTTACGGAGGCAACTGAATTTATTGAATAAAGCCCAGATTTCCACATTGCACTCGTTTTGCCTGAATGTCGTGCGCCAGTATGCGTATTTGCTCGATATCGATCCGGGCTTCCGCATCGCGGATAGCACGGAAGCGGCACTTTTGCGGGACGATACGATCGGGGAAGTGCTGGAAGAGGCGTATGGTGCGGAAAATCCGGATGCGATGTACCGGCTGGCGGACAGTTTCACATCGGACCGGAACGACCAGGCGATCGAGACGCTGATCGACCGGCTGTATGATTACTCGCGCGTCCATCCATCGCCGGAAGCATGGCTGCGCCGGATCCCGGGACAATATGAAATCGGAGGCATCAGTTCCGTCGATGAGCTGAATTTCATCCGACCGTTGAAGACTTCGATCCGTCATACGCTGGAGGAGGCTGCTGCGCTTGCGGAGGAGATGCGCCGCATCGCCTTGTTGCCGGACGGGCCGGAACCGCTCGCTGCGACTGCGGAGGCCGATCTCTTATGGATCAACGAAGCAATCCGCCGGTTGAATGAAACGACGTGGGAAGAAACGTACGAGTTCTTCGCGACGTTGAAATGGGTGACGGCGGGCCGCATTAAGAAAGATTCGTGCGACGAGGAATTGGCGAACCGGGCGAAGAAGCTCCGCGATGATGTGAAGAAGATGATGAACACTGTAAAGGATAGCTATTTTACAAGGACGCCTGCCCGGTTATTGGAGGAAATCCGCTTGATGGCTCCCGCAATGCACACGCTCATCGATCTTGTCATTGATTTCGGACGGCGCTACGAGCGGGTGAAGCTCGATCGCGGCATCGTCGATTTCTCGGATCTTGAGCATTACGCACTACGGATTTTATCCGAAGAGAAGGATGGGAAATTGTATCCGTCCGCCATCTCGCAGGATTATCGGAACCGGTTTAAGGAAGTGCTTGTTGACGAGTACCAGGACGTGAACAGATTGCAAGAGACGATCATCCAGTTGGTGAAGCGGGCGGGAGAGTCCGATGGCAATCTGTTCATGGTCGGTGATGTGAAGCAGTCCATTTA
This sequence comes from Bacillus sp. OxB-1, assembly GCF_000829195.1. Classification (GTDB taxonomy): domain Bacteria; phylum Bacillota; class Bacilli; order Bacillales_A; family Planococcaceae; genus Sporosarcina. Next base: position 1,857,642 of record NZ_AP013294.1, read on the forward strand.
CCGGTTCCGTTTGGCTGAGCCGATGCTCTTTCTTGGGAAATATAACCGGTTTACCAAGGAGGATGGCGTTGAAGGACTGAAGATTGATTTGAATGCGAACTTCCGAAGCCGGGAAGAAGTGCTGGATGCGACGAATTTCGTCTTTCATCAAGTGATGGGAGAGCGGGTCGGCGAGATCGAATACGATGAGGCTGCCGCCTTGAAATATGGAGCCCAGTATCCGGAGAAGAATGTTCCGACTCAGTTGTCGCTACTTTACGCAGACGAAGAAGAGGACGATGATGAGGCGGAGGACGCGACGGAACTGGCGGGCCAAAGTTTGAAGAGTTCCCAGGCCGAAGCGCGGTATATGATCCGGAAAATCCGGCAGCTGATGGCATCCGGAGCGGAAGTGACCGATGCGTTCACCGAAGAGCGGCGGCCGCTTGAGTATCGGGACATCGTCATTCTCATGCGCTCGATGACGTGGTCAGGTGAAATTGCGGAAGAGTTCAAGCTGGCGGGGATTCCTATTTACACCGAACTGAAGCGCGGCTATTTCGACGCACTTGAAGTGATGATCATGCTGAACACATTGCGCGTCATCGACAATCCGTATCAGGACATCCCGCTCGCCTCCGTGCTGCGTGCCCCGTTTGTCGGGCTGACGGAGAACGAGTTGGCGCAAATCCGGCTGGCCAAAAAGAACGTACCTTTCTATGAAGCGCTCCAGACGTTCATTTCAACGGGAGGGGCGGGGATGGCTCCGGAAACGCAGTTGAAGTTGCAGCGATTCTTTGTCCAGTTCGAGGATTGGCGCAATCTGGCACGTCGCGGGTCATTGTCCGAGCTCATTTGGCAAGTGTATTCTGATACGCATTATTATGAGATGGTCGGCGCAATGCCGAACGGGAAGCAGCGCCAGGCGAATCTTCGCGCGCTCCATGACCGGGCGATCGATTATGAGAAGACGTCGTTCCGTGGATTGTTCCGCTTTTTGCGTTTTGTCGACCGAATGAGGCGGCGGGGGGATGATCTAGGAGCGGCCCGATCGCTGAGCGAGAAAGAGAACGTCGTCCGGATGATGACGATCCATTCTTCAAAAGGGCTGGAATTCCCGTATGTTTTCATCGCGGGGGCCGGCCGGCAGTTCAATAAGATGGATTTCAATGAAACGTATTTATTCGACCAGCATTTCGGGCTCGCGGTGAAGGCGATTGATCCGGACAACCGGATCACGTATACATCGTTGCCGTATCTTGCGATGAAGGAGAAGAAGGAGCTGGAAATGCGCGCGGAGGAGATGCGCGTCCTATATGTGGCGATGACACGCGCGAAGGAGCAGCTGGAAATTGTCGCTTCAGTAAAAGATATCGAAAAAGCGATTGTGAAATGGCAAGATGCCCAACTTGTGAACCCGGCGGAACGATTGCCGGAATATGTCCGATCCCGCGCCAATGGCTACCTCGACTGGATCGGGCCGGCCGTCGCGAGGCATCCCGCATTCGAAAAGTTCGGTGTCATCCAAGGCGGAGAGCTGCTGGACGATCGTTCGAAATGGGAAATCGATGCACTGCCGGTTTCTTCATTCTTGGAGGAACTGGAGTCTTCATCCGCCGAAACGGCAGCGGATTCGGCAGTATCGGAGCCGGATCAGGTGGATGAAGCCGATTTGGCGGAAGTGCATCGCCGGTTTGATTGGACCTATCCGCATTTGTCTTCGGTTTCCAAACGATCCAAGCAGACGGTGAGCGACGTGAAACGGCTCGCCATCCTGGAGCAGCAGATCGATGAAGATGATCCGTTCACCGTCAAGGAAGATGAATTGGGCACGCCGTACTTGCATGACCGGCCTGAGTTCATGCAGTCCCGCGCTTTGTCGGCTGCTGAAATCGGAACCGCGATGCACACGATCATGCAGCAGATTCCGCTTGAGCAGTCCGTTACGATACGGAAAGTCGAAGAAGTCATATCGGAATTGGTGGATCGTCAATTGCTGACGATGGAAGAGGCCAATGCAGTGGATGCGGGTTCGGTTGCCCACTTTTTCACGACTCCTCTTGCCAAGCGGCTCCAGTCGGCAAGCCGATTGTTCCGTGAAGTGCCCTTTACGTACGCGTATGACGGGCAGGACGGGGACCGCCAGATTTTGCAAGGGATTGTGGACTGTCTTTTCGAAGAGAAAGACGGCTGGGTGCTCTTGGATTACAAAACGGACCGGGTGCGCGGACGATTCCGGACGGCGGAGGAAGCGGATGAAGAGTTGCAGCGGCGCTATGGCATCCAGTTGAATTTATACCGGCAAGCGCTGGAAGAGATTTTGCACATACCTATTAAGGAAATGGTCCTGTACCTGTTTGATGGAGAGAGGGCCGTACCTATTCAGGAGGAATGATTTTGAAAGTAGAACCGACGACCCTCGGGAATCGGATTGAAGCATTGGACCTCATGCGGGGCTTTGCACTGCTCGGGATTTTCATTGCCAATATGTTATTTTTCCATACGCCGATTTTGTATATCGACCCGTATAGCTGGTTCAGTACGCCCTCGGATGAGGTGACATATAAAGGGATCGCGATTTTCATCCAAGGGAGCTTTTATCCGATTTTCGCCATCATGTTCGGGTATGGGCTGAATATGCAATTTGAGAAAGCGGTCGACAGCGGATCCCCATACGCCCGGGTATTGTCCCGACGGCTCGGCCTGTTGCTCGTATTTGGCCTGATTCACGGCCTGTTGATCTGGGCGGGGGATATTTTATTGTCCTATGCGGCGATGGGATTCATGCTCTTATTATTCATCCGGCTGCGGACAAAGTGGTTGCTGCCGATTGCTTTTATCCTATACGCGTTGCCGATGAGCGGACTTCTTGCATTGTTGAAGCTTGCGGAAAAGCTCGATCCGATATCGGTAGACCCTTCGTTTGTGGATATCCATAAAGTGGAGTTGTCCATTTCTGCTTATGCCCATGGAGGTTTTATGGATATCATGGTGCAGCGGTTCCAAGACTGGCTGCAAGTCGGCTTGATGAGCGGCGTTTTGCTCGGGTTTTTCATGATCTTACCGCTTTTGATACTGGGCGCCGTTTTGTCGAAATGGAAACTGTTTGAACGGGCAGGGGAACTGAAACGGTGGCTTTTAATCGGGGTAATCTTTTTTATTCCCGCTGGCATTTGGCTGAAGTCGTTCCCGTTCCGATACGGAAGTTCGGCTTCCAATCAATTTATCCAAGAAGCGTTCGGTGGAGTGATCCTTGCACTGGGTTATATCGCTCTCTTCTTGCTGTTGGCGCAGAACGGGCTGTTCCGCTCGGTTTTCCGCCCGGTCGCCAAAGCGGGACGCATGTCGCTGACGACGTATATTACTCAATCCATCGCGGCGACACTCATTTTTTACTCCTATGGTTTCGGGCTTTACGGCAAGGTGGATCTTGAAACGGGGACATGGATTGCGTGCGGCATTTTTGTCATCCAAGTGATTTTCGCGGAAATCTGGTTGTCCAAATTCCGCATGGGTCCGCTCGAGTGGATCTGGCGAAGAGGGACATACGGAAAAAAATTGCCGGATTGAGAAGAGAAATCCGGGGAAATGTTGTAACATGGAAGATAGGCTAAGGTTGGCAGAATGATAGGGCGCCAGCCAGTGCGGTAATTGATTTTGAGAAGGGATGGATAAAAAAGATGAAACTATTGTCGTTCCGTTACGAGAACAGGACTTCATTCGGTCCGAAAGTGAAAAGGGAAGATGCGGTGTGGGACGTGCTTGCCATTGCGGAAGCATATGGCGAGGCCGATTTTCCACAGACGATCACGGAAGGAGTGGCGGCTGGCCTCGATTTTGTGGAAAAGGTGAGACAGCTCGCGGAACGGGCGCAGGAAGATGAAAACCCGGAGCAATTCAAATTTGCGTTCACGGACATCGAATGGTTGTCCCCGATTCCGAGAACTCCGAAAAACATATTATGTGTCGGCAAGAACTATGCCGATCATGCAGCGGAAATGGGCTCGGATGCGCCACCTGAAAAAATTGTCGTCTTCACGAAATCCCCGACCACAATTGCCGCAGACGAACAGAACTTGCCGATCCACGACGATGTGACGGACAGCCTGGACTACGAAGGGGAACTGGCAGTGGTCATTAGCAAAAGAGGGAAGGATATTCCGCGTCAATTGGCTTATGATTACATTTTCGGTTACACGATCGCCAACGATGTGACGGCGCGTAATGTCCAAGAGGAACATCAACAATATTTCCTTGGCAAGAGTTTGGAAGGGTCGTGTCCGCTCGGCCCATATTTGGTGACGAAGGATGAGCTGCCGAATCCGCAGAACCTATCCATCGTGACGAAAGTGAATGATGAAGTGCGCCAAAACAGCAATACGTCGAAGATGATTTTCAAGATCGACGAATTGATTGCGGAAATTTCCCGTTATGTGACGCTGGAGCCGGGTGATGTCATTTTGACAGGCACGCCAGCAGGAGTCGGAAAAGGCATGACACCGCCGACTTTCCTGAAAAAGGGCGACACGGTGAAAATATCCGTCGAAGGGATTGGCACGCTCGTCAACCGGTTTAATTAATAGCCGGATGGACGGCGGGGAAGCCGATATTCTTTTATTTGGATTCTCTGATATGATACCATTATTATGTATGAATAATGAATGAGGTGACGAGTTTGGACGCATTAGCGAGCACGACACATTTCCATGTGTTCACATGGGTGGTCGGCATCATTTTGTTCCTCGTGGCGGCTGTCATGGCGAACGGGACAAAAGGCAAGAAAATCACGCATATGATTGCAAGGCTGTTTTATGTACTAATTGTAATTTCCGGCGCATTGCTATTCTTCAAGTATTCCAGCGCGAACGCCGCGCTCTACGGCGTCAAATTCCTGCTCGGCCTGTTGACGGTCGGCATGATGGAAATGGTGCTGGTTCGCGGGGAGAAAGGGAAAAAGACAGGCATGTTCTGGATTTTGTTCTTCGTTTTCCTCCTGGCAACACTATTTATCGGATTCTATCTTCCGATCGGAGTTTCATGGTTCGCTAACTTATAACCAGACGGATTGGAGAGGATATGGACAATGGGACCAATCGCATTTGGAATCATTTTGCTGTTAATGGCGCTATTCGCCATATCTGTCTTCATCGCGTACCGAAGAATGAGAGCTCCTGATGAGTTTGATGATTGACCGGACAACCCGCCAGCTGCGTGCTGGCGGGTTTTTGGATAGGGGCGAGGAAGCTGCGCCATGGGGTTGCGGGGCTAAAGGGGGATTGGGGAACTGAAATGGGGCTGCCATGGCAACTGGGAGAACTGTCGTGGCAAATGGAGAAACTGTCCTGGCTCTGGTGAACTGTCTTGCCTGCTTCAACCCACCCACCCTTCCCCCTATCTTCACAAAATCGACCTATTTCCAGCCCCGACCATCTAAATTTCATTGAAAGAATAGCGGGAAGACAAGGTGTTTGGTAAAATAGCGAGGGATAGTTTGTTGCGAGGAGGCAATTTTCTTGAAAGTGAATCGATGGTTCGGACTGCTGACTGTTGTGCTGCTATCCGTGTCGCTCATGCTTCCATCGGTAGCGGAGGCGGAGAAAGTGCGCACGATAGCGGATGAAAGTATATATGACCTGCTGGTGGACCGTTTTAATAATGCCAATGGTCAAAATGATTTGAATATCAACGCCCAGGATCCGCAGGCCTTTAACGGTGGCGATTTTGCAGGGGTCATGGACCGGTTGCAACATATTTTGGATATGGGATTCACTGTCATCTCACTTGGTCCGGTTTTCGAAACGGCTACGTATGACGGAAATGAAGTGCTGGATTACGAAGAGCTCGAACCTCACTTTGGAACCGCGGATGAGTTCAACTCGATGATTGAGGCAATTCATGCCAAGGATTTGAAAGTCATTGCGGATTTTCCATTAAACGGAGTGAGTGCCAATCACGTGTGGACGGATGAATTGGCCACACTTCCGGCTACAGATGGAACGGTGAATTGGGATTATGCCGACCTGGCTGTCCGGCAAGCAATCCAGGATGCCATTGTGGGATTTCTAAATACCTATGATCTGGACGGCATCCGCCTGACGAAAATCGCCGGGGTGGATACGGCCTATTTGAATGAATTGATTGCAGCCATCAAAGAAGCGGATCCGGATGCGTATGTTCTGGCCAATGAAGAAACGGACGCTGGATTTGATTTGACACCAAATGCGGAGGAAATGAATGCCCTTCGCACTTCCTTTGTTTCTTTTGACGCGGATACGTCCCCGCTCGGTATCTTCACAAGTGAACACCGGGGCCAGCTCATTCAAGTGGATGACCTGACGGGACCGCGATATACGTATGATATTGTGGAAGCGCGTATGTTTCCTCCAACTCGTTGGAAATTGGCGGCTGTTGCGTTGTTCACCATGCCGGGTGTTCCGCTGATGCCTTATGGGACAGAAATTGCGGTCAATGGTGAGCAAGCGCCGGAGAGCCATCCATACATGAATTTCAGGACGGATATGGAATTAAAGGATTATATTGCAGATCTCAACAGCTTGCGCAATCAATCCGAAACGTTCCGGTCCGGGGAATTTGAATTGCTATATAATGAGGAAGGATTCATCGTCTACAAAATCTCGTCACCGGAAGAAACGTGGATCGTCGCACTGAACAACTCGGCGAAAACAGCCAATACGGCCATTCCCGTGGATGTGATCGGGGAGAATAAAATCCTGCGCGGCTTGCTGGATGGAGATTTGATCCGTGAATCGGATGACGGGTTGTTCCGAGTCGTCTTGGAACGCGAATTGGCGGAAATTTATATTGCAAGTGAAGATGAAGGTTTCAACACTCCGTATTTGATCGCGTCGATTCTAGTTTACGTCCTCTTCCTCGGCTTTCTGTTCGCGGTGTGGCGAAAAGGGAGACAGAAGAAAAGAGAAGAAGGTTCCCAAATATAAAATGCACTCTCTGCATGTCGATAGTGGCGTGCAGGGAGTTTTTGTATTCTGTTGAAGGTTGCGGGAACAATCTGCGGTCACTTGGAGTTATCAGCCATTGCGCGGAAGTATCAGCCGTTCCTCTGAGATATCAGCCATTGCGCGGAAGTATCAGCCATCGCGCGAAGTTATCATCGGTTGCGTGGAAAAGTCAGCCGTCGCGCAGTAATATCAGCCGTCCGACGAAGTTAGCAGCGTGACGTCCCCATCTCATGAGGTTTCATTTGAAAAATCGCCCCACCGATGGAGGCGGGGCGGAAGTTGGTTATTCGGCTTTGTACCCAACCATGTTGACAGGGTCTTTTGGCGAAGAATAGGCAGGGGAGTAGGAAAGTTCCAAGGCGGCGAGATCATCGACAGTCAGGTTGCCTATGATGGCAGTGGCGATGACGTCGATCCGTTTGTCGACTCCTTTGCTGCCGACAGCCTGGGCGCCGAGGATCCGGCGGGTTTCCGGGTCGTAATGGACGCGCAGGTGGATCCAGCCATGGTCGAAGTAGTAGCCGGCATTCGTACCGCCCTCGTAGACGGAAGTGGCAAACGCCATGCCTTCGGTTTCCAGACTTTTGGCGGAATGGCCGGTCATCCCCGCCGTCAGAGAGAATAATTTCGTGATGGACGTCCCGAGGAAGCCGTTGATTTCGAGCGGTTCACCGGCGAGATGCCGGGCCGCGATATACGATTCCCGGTGTGCATGCCAGGACAGCATGACTGTCCTCGGCTTATCCGTGAACCAGTCGGTGCCTTCCGCCGCGTCGCCGACGACGTAAATATCCGGATCCGAACTTTGCATATATCGGTTCGTTGCAATCGCCTTTGTCGGACCGAGTGCCAGCCCGGCCTCTTCCGCTAACTTTGTATCGAGTTCGATTCCGATCGTCGCAGCAAGAAAATCGACTTCCAACGTGGCTCCGCTATTGAGGATCAACCGTTTTCCTTCAATCCGCTCGATTTCTTCCTCCCGATAAAGCGTAATCCCATTTTCCTGCATTTCCTTTTCGAGCCTCTCCGAAATTTCCGGGTCCAGCACGTCCATCACCCGGTCGCCCCGCAGGATGACGGATGTCTCGATTCCACGATGGACGAAGTTCTCCGCCAGTTCGATGCCGATGAACCCGCCTCCGATGACGGCACAGGACTTCGGTTTTTCTTGCGAGATGAAATCCAGAATCTCTTCCATTTGTCCATAGCTCTTCAAGGTGAATAAAGGCAGCTCCCCGGCATCCAAATCGGGGACCCGCGCCTGGCCGCCCGGGGACAGGATGAGCTTGTCATACGGTTCATGGAATGTGACCCCCGTAGTCATATTGCGGACGAAGACGATTTTCGCTTTCCGGTCGATGGACAGGACATCGTGCTCCAAGCGCACAACGATGTCCCGCTTCTGGCCGAATTTCTCGGGGGACGGTCCGGCTATTTTTGATTTATCTTTAATCAACCCGCCAATGACGTAGGGCATGCCACATGTGCCATACCCGAAAACCGGATCCCGTCCGAACAGGGTGATATCCGAATCCGGCAATGCCCGCCTGATCTGGGAAGCGGCTGTCGAACCTCCCGCAATGCCTCCTACAATGACAATTTTCATGAGTGGAGTCCTCCTTCGGTGTCAGTTTTCCGGCAGTTTATTCAAGAAAAACACAGAGATCGTTCCGGGACCGGCATGGGCGCCGATTGCAGACCCGATCATATGGATTTCGATGGACTCCGGGTGGAACCTCTCTTCGATGGTCGCCTTCACTTCATTGGCCATCGCTTCATCATCCCCATGGCTGATTGCCACGTGCTGTTTGTCCAGTCCGCTTCCGCGTTCCCCGATGAGATCGACCATCCGGCGCAGCACTTTCTTGCGACCGCGGTGTTTTTCAATCGGTACAAGTTTGCCACCTTCGACATGCAGCAGTGGCTTGATGTTCAATAACCCCCCGATGAACGCGCTCGCTTTCGAGACCCGGCCGCCTTTCGCCAAATAATCCAAGTCCTCCACGGTGAAAAGATGTTCCATATGATTCGCCATGAACCGGATTTTCCGCTCAATTGTCCGGACATCGTCCCCGGCATCCCGTAATCGGACCGCTTCTTTGACAAGAAGGCCGTACCCGAGGGAGGCGCATTTGGAGTCGATGATAACGAGGTTCATATTCGGATTGGTCGCCTTCACTTGGTCTTTCATCATGACGGCGGTATCATGGGTTCCGGATAATTCGGAGGAGAAAGCGATGTAGATGCCGTCCTCGCCCGTTGCTGCGAACTCTTTCCACGTAGCGAGCAGCAGTTCCGGCGATGCTTGGGAAGTCTTCGGATGTTGGCCTTCGCGGATCGCTTTATACACTTCTTTGGAATCAACGGAGACGATGTCGTCAAATTCCTGGCCGTTGACAAGGACACGCAACGGAATCAGGGTCACATCGTTTTCCTCGAAAAACGTTTTAGGTAAATCACAGGCGCTGTCAGCAAAAATTCTCATTCCCATTCCTCCCGATTGTTAATTACTATAGTTGCAGCCGTTCTTGTAAAATATGGGCGATGCCGTCTTCGTTATTCGTCAATGTCACTTCATCGGCGATCGTTTTCAAACGGTCGATCGCATTGCCCATGGCGACGCCTACCCCGGCATAGTCGATCATTTCGAGATCATTGTCCTCGTCGCCGAATGCAATGATCCGATCTCGGGGAATATCCATCCATTTCGCGACGTGCGAGATGCCGACTGCTTTATTCAACCCGTGGCGCACGATTTCGATGACATCGAATGGAGCGCCCCACCGGCGATGGTCGATGACTTCTGCGTGGACTTCGGCAAGATGTCGACGGATTGGATCGACATCCTTGGAGTCCGCTTGGATGAGCAAGCTCGTCGGATCGACGCGTAAATATTTACGGATGTCGCCTGCTGTAATTCGAGGATCCCCGAAGCCGAAAATGTTAAGCAGCTTCTCATCATGGCGCTGCATATAGACGTCATCCAGCACTTCCGCCACAATATTTTGGAATGAAAAATCCTGCATGGCATCGATGACATCATTGACGACGGGAAGCGAGATCGTTTCATGGACCGGCTTCCACGACAGGTCACCCGGCCGGTGTACATAGGCACCGTTGAAGTTGACGATCGGGGTGTTCAACCCGAGTTGCCTGTAATAAACTTCGCTTGCACGATACGGGCGGCCGGTAGCAATCATGATCTGATGCCCGTTTTCTTCTGCTTTTTTCAAAGTGTCTGCTGTTTTTTCAGGGATGGTTTTTTCATCGGTGAGAAGTGTTCCATCCAAGTCGAGGACGATCAAATGCGGTTTCAAGAAAACTCCTCCTTTACAACTTCAGTCTATCGTTTCCCCGTATAATAAGTCAAAAAAACCCGATAGCGAACTTTTCATTTTGTTTTATTAGAAAAACTTTGGTACGCTCTTTTATAAAGAAAGGAAGGGGATGTCGGCGTGATTGTAACGGATGAGGTGTGGGGAAATATCCCTTTATTGCATATAGTGGAAAAAGAGTTGGAGACTCCGGAAATGCCGGTCATGATCTTCCTGCATGGTTTTACGAGTGCGAAGGAACATAATTTGCACTATGCCTATCAGATGGCTAAAAAAGGGCTGCGTGTCCTGTTGCCGGATGCACATCTCCACGGCGTCCGGGCGGAGGAGCTGGATGAAGTGCAACTGAGTTTACGATTTTGGGAGATTGTGTTGACGTCGCTTGAAGAAGTGGGCGTCTTGAAGGATGAATTGGCAAAACGGGATCTGCCTGCTGTAAAGGTCGGGCTTGGGGGAACGTCCATGGGAGGCATCACAACATTAGGTTGCCTCACGCTCTATGATTGGATTGATGCGGCGGCAGTCATGATGGGTGCACCGAACTACGTTCAGCTGGCGAAGGCGCAAATGGCCCAGTTCGAAAGGGGCGGCTTTAAATTGCCGATCACGGATGAGGAACGTCGCAACTTGCTCGATACGCTGGCTCGGTTCGATTTGACGAAGCATCGGCCGGCGCTGGCGAAACGCCCGGTCTTTTTCTGGCATGGCCGGAATGACACGACTGTACCGTACGAGCCGACGTTCAATTTCTATAATGCGGTGAAATCGGATTATGCGGATCATCCGCATGATTTTGAATTCATGACGGATGAAACGGCGGGCCATGCCGTTTCCAGACCGGGGATGCTGCGCGCGGCGGATTGGATGGCCTTCTATTTGAAGGGGCGGCCCTGACTCTGTTATGATGAAGGTATTAACGGAGTGGGAGGTATGAAAATGGATCAGGACATGAAAGACAGCATCATGGGCGTTTTGGAAAACGTGATTGACCCCGAGCTGGGAGTCGATATTGTCAATCTGGGACTTGTCTATGATGCGGAACTCGACGAAGCCGGAAAAGCGATCGTTACGATGACACTTACCTCGATGGGCTGTCCGATGGGCCCGCAAATCGTAGCCAATATCAAGCAGGAATTGATGGAGTTGCCAGAAGTGAAAGATGTCGACGTCAACATCGTATGGAATCCGCCTTGGTCGCGTGATATGATGTCGCGTTACGCTAAAATGGCACTCGGAGTTCGATAATCCAATACGTTTGAATCGGGGTTAATTCGATTCAAAGCTCGTGACATCATTTTGTAATTTGCGGTCTTTTGCACGTCGTCTGAATAAAAGACAAGGCCGAATTCATCCCGCTACTTGCAAAGGTGGGATTTTCACTGAATAAAAGCAATCGAAATCGCCGTCAAGCATCTTTGATGGCGATTTTTTGCTAGATGAAAGCGGGGAGGGAACCGATGCAGACAGTCAAGCAGATCATGCATCATCTGGAACCACTGGAAACAATGCAGGATTTCCGGAATGAAACCTTGCGTATCTTCGACTGATATTTCGGGTTGGAACGGTCCGTTTTCTGGCTATGCGGGAAGGGTGGCGTAATCCACGACCCGGTCGTTCATAATATTAAGCCGGTTGTTCTGGAGAGTTACGTAGATTATGTGGAGGACGATTTTCTGCTGCCTGCCCGAGTGCAGGCCAATCTTGATACGGCAAGAGTGCTCCGGTTGAACGATGTCGTAACCGAGTCCGAATATGAAAGAAGTGCGTTCTATCAGGAGTTCATGGAACCGAAAGGAAACTATCATGAAATGGGCGTCTATTTAGTATCGGGCAATCAGCTAGTCGGCGGTATTTCATTCACAGCAGGCAGGCGCAACCCGTTCGAGAATGAAATGATCCTTGAGAGTGTCGAAGTGATTTCCTATTATGTATCGATGAAACTGCAAACGTTTTTACAGAGGGATCCGTTGGAACGACTTGAGCTGACGCCGGAGTATTGTACACATTGCCGTCGTCCCCTAATTCGAAATAGGACCCGGGCGCAATCCACTTCTTCATTGCCTTCGCTTTCTCTGTAAGCGCTTTCGTAGAAGGGCCGCCTGGAATTGGTTCGGCCATTTGCCGCCAGTTGATCGGCTCGATGCCATTCAAGCAAAGTTCCGGGAAAGCGATTAGATCGACTGTCGGGTTCATGAAGGTGACTTGGTCGACATACGCCATCATCGCCTTCAGATTTTCTTTCTTCTTTTGCTACGGATCTGGATGTCCGCTCGGCGAAGCCATTTGGATAATTGCCATGTTCAAGTACGTCATTCATTCCAACCCCTTTCGTTTATTAATTCAATTTATACTGAATATTCATGGCGAATCCATTACTCGAAAGAGTAATCTTTTGGGTCGGTTTATGGACGGTGTTCGAGGGTAAAGAGGAAAGATGGATACCCCATTGAAAGGAGAGATGCTGTATTTTTGGCCTTTCCGATTTCGCACGGTTTGCGTTATCCCTCTTCATCCTTTTGCCGCTCGTGTCGTTTGTCCACTCGATTGGCCATTCGTTTATGGCAGCTCTGTTCGGCGGTTGGGCGCGGTTTGCATTGGGGAGGGGGAAAGTATTGTTTTGCATCGGGGCCATCACGGTTCATCGGATCTATTTCCTCGATTCGAATGTCCGGTACTCGCGTTTACGTTGGAGCAACCGGTTCACTCATTTCATGGTGCATGCAGGCGGCGTCCTGTTCAATATCGGTTCCGTGCTGCTGTTGAATTACCTGATTTCACATGGAATCATGAAAGACCGGAACTACCTTTTTCTCTATTCCTATTTTTCGATCTGGTTTGCGTTTATCTCGCTCATCCCGGTCGACTACGGGAATGGCAGCTATAGTGACGGGCTGAACCTGTATTATATTATGAAACATCGGGAGTTCCCTCAATTGTATAATTGAGAGAATACCGGTGTTTTTTAATTGGAAGGTGGGATGCGCTTGGAAGGGAAACAACGTCATATGTCGAATGTAAGCAAGTGGCAGTGATTTACATAATGGAAGGGGTCGGTCTTATGTCATTCAAAACAGCAGACCTATGCGATGAATTTGCAAATGAAGTGAAAGTTTGCATGATGGAGTTCAATTCGTATGGAAAGCATAAGCGGTTTTCCGGTCCGATTGAGACGGTTCGGGTGTTTGAAGACAATGTGCTAGTGAAAGAAGCGTTGCAGACTATCCCGGAAGGCAGCGTGCTCGTTGTCGATGGGGGTGGATCAAAACGGTGCGCGCTTATGGGAGATCTGCTCGGTGATATTGCGCAAACGCGGAAATTGGCGGGCGTCATCATTAATGGATGCGCACGGGATACGGCGGATATCGGCCAACAGGAGATTGGCGTGTTCGCAATCGGAAGCCATCCGATGAAAAGCATTAAGCAAGGGAAGGGCGAACGCAATATTACGTTGAATTTCGGCGATATCGATTGGGAGCCGGGGCATTATGTGTATGCGGATGAGGATGGGGTCATCGTCGCTGCCCGGAATTTGATCGGTTGAATTGGACATCCTTTGGGGGAGGCGTAGCCTTTTTCCGAAGGATGTTTTGTTATTTCTGCTGCCATTCGGGTAAGAGGGAATGGAAAGTGGATTTCTTTACTTTTGGAGAAATTCATATTATAATTTTAATTAATCAAAGATAGTCAAAGTCAAATGAAAGAAGTGAATTGACATGAGAATGGATACTCAACAGGAAGATCAACGCACACCGCTTGAGCAGTTCGGACGCAATCTTGTGGATGAAGTTAAAAACGGGAAAATGGATCCGGTCATCGGCCGGGATGAAGAAATCCGGAATGTCATTCGAATTTTATCAAGGAAGACGAAAAACAACCCAGTACTCATCGGAGAGCCGGGGGTCGGGAAGACGGCAATCGTCGAAGGACTGGCCCAACGGATTGTCAAAGGGGATGTGCCGGAAGGATTGAAAGACCGTCAAATCTTCGAGCTGGATATGAGTGCATTGATTGCAGGAGCCAAATATCGCGGGGAATTTGAGGAACGATTGAAAGGCGTCTTGAAGCAGGTCAAGGACAGCGATGGGGAGATCATTCTTTTCATTGATGAAATCCATACGATTGTCGGTGCCGGGAAGACGGAAGGCGCGATGGACGCGGGCAATATGCTGAAACCGATGCTCGCACGCGGCGAGTTGTACTGCATCGGCGCGACGACGCTGGATGAATACCGGATGTACATCGAGAAGGATCCGGCGCTTGAGCGGCGGTTCCAACAAGTGATGGTGCGCGAACCGTCCGTCGAGGATACGGTGTCCATCTTGCGTGGGTTGAAAGAGCGCTTCGAGCTGCACCACGGAGTCCGCATCCATGACCGGGCGATCGTAGCGGCGGCTGCGTTATCGGACCGGTATTTAACGGAACGCTTTTTGCCGGATAAAGCGATTGACTTGATCGACGAAGCGAGCGCGATGATCCGGACGGAAATCGACTCCATGCCGAGCGAATTGGATGCGGTGACCCGGCGGATCATGCAACTGGAGATCGAGGAACAGGCACTTCGGAAAGAGAAGGACGCGGTGAGCCAAACACGGCTTGAAACGCTGCGGGAAGAATTGAAAGGATTGAAGGAGTCCTCCGCCGGCATGCGGGAGCAATGGGATCAAGAGAAAGAGGCATTGCGTGGAATCCAGGAGAAGCGGGAGGAGCTGGACCGCTTCCGCCGCGATTTGGAAGATGCGCAAAACCGGTTTGATTTGAACCGGGCGGCCGAGCTCCAATATGGCAAGATCCCCGCTTTGGAGCAAGAGTTGCAGGAGCTGGAGCAGCCGTTGTTGGAGAGCCAGGAGAATCGGTTATTGAGGGAAGAAGTGACCGAAGAAGAGATTGCAACGATCGTGGCACGCTGGACCGGAATCCCGGTCACCAAGTTGGTGGAAGGGGAGCGGGAAAAATTGTTGCGCCTCCGCGAAACGCTGGAGGAGCGGGTCATCGGCCAAGACGATGCCGTCCAACTCGTAACGGAAGCAGTATGGCGGGCGCGGGCGGGCATCAAAGATCCGCATAAGCCGATCGGTTCGTTCCTGTTCCTCGGTCCGACGGGTGTCGGGAAAACGGAATTGGCGAAAACGTTGGCCGCGTCATTATTCGACTCGGAAGACCATTTCATCCGGATCGACATGTCCGAATACATGGAGAAGCATAGCGTTTCCAGACTCGTCGGGGCGCCTCCGGGGTATATCGGCTACGAAGAAGGAGGCCAGTTGACGGAAGCAGTCCGGCGCAATCCGTACTCTGTCGTCCTGCTCGATGAAATCGAAAAGGCGCATCCGGATGTCTCGAACATCTTGTTGCAAATTTTGGATGACGGCCGGATCACCGACAGCCAAGGCAGATTGGTCAACTTCACGAATACGGTCGTGATCATGACATCCAACATCGGCTCAGCTTATTTGTTGAACGAACTGGACGATACGGAAAATCACGCAGCCGAAGATTTGGTCATGGCCGAGTTGAGACGCCATTTCAAACCGGAATTATTGAACCGGATGGATGATATTATTATCTTCCACTCCCTCAAAGCAGACGCATTTTCACGGATTGCCCGGAAAATGCTGGAGGAGCTGGTGAAACGGCTTGAGGAGCAGGAAGTCATCTTGACTTATGACGATGCCGTCGTCGACTGGATCGTCCGGGAAGGCACGGACGCCGATTTCGGGGCCCGTCCGCTGAAGCGCTTCATCCAGCGGAACGTCGAAACCGTCGTCGCCAAAGAAATCATCAAAGGCGAAATCCGTCCAGGCGAAGTGTTGGCATTGTCGATGGTGGATGGGAAACTGGATGTTCATAAAGGGTGAAGACTGAAGAGCCGCATGGGGATTTTAATTCCTGTGTGGCTTTTTTCGTGGTGGAGTGATTGCAGCAAATTGGTTTGCATTTGTCGTGAGATTGGTTGCGTTCGTGTGGCGTTTGCTTGCACTTGGTCGGGGGTTTCTTGCGCTCGCAACCCGGTTGCTTGCATTCGCTCCGGTCTTTCTTGCAACTCGCCGTCTGCCGTGGGTTTGGTTGCGCTCGTGTGGCGTTTGGTTGCGCTCGATCGGGGTTTTCTTGCACTCACAACCCGGTTGCTTGCATTCGCTCCGGTCTTTCTTGCAACTCGCCGTCTGCCGTGGGTTTGCTTGCGCTCGTGTGGCGTTTGCTTGCATTGCACTCGAGATTGCTTGCACCCACTCTGCTGTTGCTTGCGAATCCTACTTTTCAGCCCAACAAAAAAACCATCTCCCCAAAAGGAAATGGCTGTCTTGGTCAATCAATGATCGGAAACTGGATCGTCCGGGCATGCACTGGAGATGACGAGGACGACGACCGATAGGATGACTGAAACGACGATGCCCGGTACGAGGTCGAATGGAACGTTCGCGATCGAGCCGGTAACATAGTTCACCATGGTAACCAAAAGAAATGACCAAAAGAAAGTCATTACGAATTTCATCAAATTCACCTCTACATAAACGGATTCTTACTAATGATAGCATAGCCGCGGCAGGGGAGGAACCTTTAATGCGGAAAAGAGAAATTAAATTTGGCAAAAGCGTGTCGGCGGGTTGAAAAGTATATCCCTTTCCCTTATGATTAATACCAGGTACTAATATTAGATGATAAGAACGGGGGATGAAAATGAACGCTGGTTTCATTGGAATCGGTAAATGCGTTCCTGCACAAGTTGTGACGAATGCAGATTTGGAAGAACGTATGGATACATCGGATGAATGGATCCGCACGCGGACAGGGATTGAACAACGGCATATTGCAGACGAGGATACGGATACATCGGATTTGGCGTACCAGGCTGCGGTGAATGCTATTGAAGATGCCGGGCTCCATCCAGAGGACATAGGGTTGATTTTGGTGGCGACGGTGACTCCGGATCAGCCATTCCCGTCGGTGTCTGCCATGATCCAAGACCGGTTGGGAGCGAAAAATGCGGCCGCGATGGATGTATCTGCGGCTTGCGCCGGGTTTATGTACGGTATCGTGACGGCGAAGCAGTTCGTTGAATCGGGTGCGTATCCGTATGTGCTCGTCGTTGGCGTTGAAAAATTATCGAAGATCATGGATTGGGAAGACCGCGGGACGGCTGTGCTGTTCGGTGACGGTGCAGGGGCAGCGGTAATCGGTAAAGTAAGCGAAGGCCGCGGCATCCTGTCATTCGAACTCGGAGCGGATGGCAGCGGCGGCAAGCATCTGTTCCAAGACCGTTATATTCAAATGAACGGCCGAGAGGTATTCAAGTTTGCAGTGAGACAAATGGGCGAATCGGCTGAAAGTGTCATCGAAAAGGCCGGCTTGACGAAAGAGGACGTCGATTATTTGATTCCACACCAAGCGAATATGCGGATTATGGAATCCTCCCGGGAACGTTTGGGTCTTCCACCTGAGAAGATGTCGAAGACGATTCATAAATACGGAAATACTTCCGCAGCATCGATTCCGATTTCTTTAGTCGATGACGTAGCGGAGGGGAAAGTGAAAGACGATGATGTCATCGTGCTCGTCGGATTTGGCGGAGGGCTTACATGGGGTGGCCTGTGCGTCAAGTGGGGAAGATGATTCCCTCTTTTCATGATAGAATAAGTGCTAGAAGATGCGGAATTACTTAAATAGGGAAGGGAAGTTGAGAACATGGAAAAACGTCGTGTCGTGGTTACAGGGGTCGGGGCGGTATCCCCAGTCGGAAATTCAGCGGAAGAATCTTGGCAGTCCGTACTGGAAGGCAGGTCGGGAATCGGTATGCTGACCCGGTTGGATCGGGAACAATTTCCGGTGAAAGTGGCGGCAGAAGTGAAAGACTTCGATATCGAAGAGTATCTTTCACGCAAAGATGCCCGGAAGATGGACCGGTTCACGCATTTTGCGATCGCTTCCTCTGTCATGGCAATGAAAGACGCCAATCTGGAATTGGATGAGGAGCTCGGACTGCGGACGGGCGTGTGGATCGGTTCGGGGATCGGCGGAATGGAAACACATGAACAGCAATTCAAGACATTCCTGGAAAAAGGGTATCGTCGGGTTAGTCCGTTTTTTGTCCCGATGATGATTCCGGATATGGCGTCTGGCCAGGTATCCATCCATTTGGGGGCGAAAGGCATCAACTCTTGTACCGTGACGGCCTGCGCTTCCGGAACGAACTCAATCGGGGATGCGTTTGAAGTCATTCGACGCGGGGATGCGGATATCATGATCACTGGCGGGACAGAAGCGCCGATCACGACGATGGCGGTTGCCGGTTTCTGTTCGAGTACCGCTCTTTCATTGAACCCGGACCCGGCGACGGCTTCCCGTCCGTTCGACGCAGAGCGCGATGGTTTTGTCATGGGAGAGGGCGCTGGGATCCTGATTCTTGAAGAATACGAGCATGCGAAAGCACGCGGCGCTAAAATCTATGCGGAAGTGATCGGCTATGGCTCCACGGGAGATGCCCATCATATTACGGCACCCGCTCCGGAAGGGGAAGGGGGCGCCCGCGCGATGGTGGAAGCGATCAAAAAAGGCGGCATTACGCCGGATCAGATCGATTACATCAATGCGCACGGCACGAGCACACCGTACAATGACTTATACGAAACAATAGCCGCGAAAACGGTTTTCGGCGACCATGCCTACAAATTGGCGATGAGCTCGACGAAATCGATGACGGGCCATCTTCTGGGTGCAGCGGGTGGACTCGAGGCGATCTTCACTGTCAAGGCGCTCCATGAAGGCATTCTGCCGCCGACTGCAAATTACCAAAACCCGGATCCGGAATGTGATCTGGACTACGTGACAGAGGGTGCTCGCAAAGCGGACATCCGATACGCAATGAGCAACTCACTCGGTTTTGGCGGACATAATGCTTCCCTCGTGTTCAAGAAAATAGAAGATTGATTGAGAAGGCAACGCCCCACTGTGGTGGGGCGTTTTTGAGTGCAATGAAGACTAGGGGCTGTGGATTTTGGGCCGTGCCGTGACAGTTTTGTGCTGGGCCATGACAGTTTCGCGGCGAGCCATGACAGTTCGGGGGATAGGCCTGACAGTTCCACCGCCCGTCCCGATTGTCATGACAATCCAGTCCCTCAACCTCCATCCGGCAGCATGCCCAAACGCCCCCTTCGTCTAACGGAGGGGGCGTCTTCATATACTCATAGAAAATCCAAAGGACGATGCCGAATGACACGTTTGTTCCTGTTCCTCATCAGCTACGGGCTCGTGGTGATCACGGTGTCCCATATGATCTTCTATTTCAATTATCGTTCGCTCGGATACGAATGGAACCAGATTTTCCAGTACATTGTCCGGACGGCTGACTTCGCGCTTTTTTTGATTGCGGCGGCTGTCCTGGTTTTAACGATTACCGTTTCCGTCCGAGTCCCATCGCGGCCTCCATCTTCTGAAGAGTGGCCGAAGCGATAGCATTCGCTTTTTCAGCGCCTTTGTCCAAGATATCATCCAAGATCGTGGAGTCGAGCAATTCATAGTACTTTTCCTGGACCGGGGCAAGATGTGCGGCGACGGCTTCCGCGACACCGGCCTTAAAGGCGCCATAGCCGAGTCCTTCATATTTGGCGACGAGGTCGTCGATGGCGACATCACTTAAAACGGATTCGATTGTCAATAAATTCGAAACGCCCGGTTTTTCCGCCACATCGAATCGGACGACTCCTTCCGAATCCGTAACGGCACTTTTGATCTTCTTCTCGATTTCTTTTGCAGTATCCAATAAATAAAGCGTCCCTCTTTTATTAGGGTCCGACTTGCTCATTTTCTTCATCGGATCTTGCAAGGATTTGACGCGGGCTCCGTTTTTCGGAATGCGCACTTCAGGAATGGTGAGGACCTCTCCGTAGCGTCTATTGAATCGCTCCGCCAAGTCGCGGGTCAGTTCCAAATGCTGCTTTTGGTCTTCTCCGACCGGGACAACGTCGGTGTTATACAAGAGGATATCTGCGGCCATCAACGGTGGATAGGTCAAAAGTGCTGCGGAAACCCCTTCTTGCCCTTCCGACTTATCCTTGAACTGGGTCATGCGCTCAAGTTCTCCGATATACGAAACGCATTGCATGATCCAGCCGGCTTGGGCATGCGCCGGTACCTCCGACTGTATAAATAAAACGGATTTCTCCGGATCGATGCCGCTTGCGATATATGTCGCCGCCAATGACCGGATCGCCTTCTTCAATTCATCTGGTTCTTGCTGGACCGTGATTGCATGTTGGTCGACAATTGAAAAAATGCAGTCCGCCTCATGTTGAACTTCGACAAACTGCCGGAATGCTCCAATATAATTCCCCAATGTGATGATGCCTGTCGGCTGTACACCAGAAAAAATGGTTGTCAATTCAAACTCCTCCTAAAAAATTCGATTCTACAATTAAAAACAGGTTCTATTGTACCAACAATTTACTAATGCAAAAAAACACCAATCATCCCATACTAGGGACGATTGATGTGATTCAACCGTGGTACCACCCGAATTGCCCGAAGGCCACTCCACTTCCGTAACGCGGAAAACGTGACAAGCTAATGGCCAAAGCGTTCACTCGTCAGGCTCGGGATCCCATTCATCCAGTTCAGCTTGCCTGTTTTCACCAGCCACAGGCTCTCTATAAAGCTCGGAACTGAATTACTCTTTCCTTCACAGCCGTTCTTCATCATGTTTATCAAATTATAATATGGGGTATGAAAGAATGCAATAGCGCCGTCAAATGTAATAAAAGAGAAGGCCGATGCCCATCCCCGTTAAAGTCAGCGTACCTCCCCCCAGCAATGGCGTGATGGATCCTGTAAATAGTTGAGACGGTGCCCGCATCGAGTCGATTTCCTCCACCCGATGTTTCGGCGTGAAAATCTTGCGGGACGTGATGAGAAAAACATCAAAGAATCCGGTAGAAAAAACAAAGAAGACAAGCCCGGTAAACAGCATGATACCGCCGACAGAAAATGACATATTTACATAGGCGAGAAGTGAAAATTCATTATGGAATAACAATACAAGGACAACGGTAATAAGTTGCCCTAAGAAGAAATATCGGATGGCTTTATTCATAGCGATGCCTCCTTTATTTCAGTATTTTAAAGATTTGATGAGATGGAATCAAAGAATGATTCTCCGTTCTCCAATATAAAGCATTCCACGTAACTGATGGTGAATTAAATTTACAAACTTCATTATATTAGGACAGTGATAAGTGGACATGGGCTACACAACATTTTAGAACTGAAAGGGCACTAGTGTTGCATTAATATCTTTTGAAGATTAGGAATTCATAAAACCTTCAAAAATCTAAGGAATCCAAAAGAAAAAGTCCTTTATAATGGAAGGTACAGGTAGTTCCTGTCCAAATCCAATACAAAGGACCAACTCATGGACAAGAATACACGAAAAACTTCATTTGGTAAATGGCTGAATGCCATTGATTTTGAGAAATTCAACGAAATTGTGACCATACATGGGCAAGACCGGTATACAAAGAAGTTAACGACGCAAGCTTACACACTTCTCATGCTGTATGCTCAATTAATGGAGTCAGACAGCCTGCACGCACTGGAAGCAGCGCTGACAAACCGGGATTTCCAACGGGCGATCGGCGTGGATTCCATCAGTGTGTCGCAGCTTTCCAGAAAGAATAATCGGTTGGATCCAACGGTTCTGTCGAATCTTTTCATGCAACTGGTTAGTCAGATCGCTGTACAAAAACTTTCGCCCAAAAAGGGGTTGCTCCTGAAAATCATCGACTCCACAACGATCCCGTTGAACGTAAACCATTTTAAATGGGCCGAATTCCGGGAGACCAAGGCCGGCGTAAAGCTGCATATACGCTTGGTGTTCGATGAAAACGGCACTCATTACCCCGACAAAGAGGTCATCACGAACGCCAAGGAGCACGACCGTAATCAACTCGAAGTGCTTGTTGACGACAAGGAGGCCATGTATGTTTTCGACCGCGGGTATGTGGATTATGAACGGTTTGACCGCTTCACGGACGATGGGCTTTTCTTCGTCTGTCGGTTGAAGAAGAATGCCGTTCTGCATCCCATCCACACATTCTCCCTTCCGGAAGGGAGTGATGCCCTTTCCGACACGATGGCGTTCGTAGGCGCCAATCCGAACTGTACGGAGAACGTTTTCCGAATCCTTGTCATCCCTGATGGCAAGGGGGGCGAATTGCGGCTGATCACCAATCGTTTCGACATTTCCGCGGAGGAAATCAGCGAAATCTACCGTTCTCGCTGGGCCATCGAATTGTTCTTCAAGTGGCTCAAGCAGCACGTGAAGATCAAGCATTTCTACGGTCAAAGTGAATACGCTGTGAAAAACCAGATTTATCTGGCTCTGATTGCCTATTGTCTGAACGTCCTGATTCAATCGGAAACAAACAGCAGGAAATCCATCTTGGCGATTTCACGTATTCTAGCCGCTAATCTATGGGAGTCGTCCCGGTATTGGCTTCGTAGAATCAGGAGTGGAAGCATACCGTAACGATCCCTGCTGACCCGTCACTTATGGATAACTGTATAAACTTACCAAATGGACAGCGCTACCTTTATTCAGGTGCTTCCCTTTTTGGCAAAAATAAAGATAGAATGGTGACTGAATATTTAATTAATATTCATGCAACGCTAGTGCTGAAAGGGAGGTTATTTATTTGAAGCATCGTTTAGTTTGGCTGTTGAGCCTATTGCTCATTATGAGCGTTTTCCTGGTTGCTTGTGGCGGAAAGAATGAAACGGAGGAAGACACGACCACTCCGACTGAGAATGGACAAGACAAGGAAGAAGGAAGTACAGAAGAGGCAGGAGAGCCCGATGCGGAACAAGTACTGCATTTAATCGAAGCTGCTGAAATCCCTTCGATGGACCTTTCCGTTGCGGAGGACCAAGTCAGCTTCCTCGTCTTGAGCAATGTTATGGAAGGCCTTTACAGCCTGGACCAAGAAAGTATGCCGGTTCCGGCAATGGCGGAAGGTGAACCTGAAATCAGCGATGATGGCAAAACGTACACGTTCAAAATCCGTGATGATGCCAAATGGTCTAATGGAGATCCTGTGACTGCTCATGATTTCGTCTATTCCTGGCAACGGGCGATCGATCCGGACACCGGTTCGCCGTACGGCCCTTACTTGATGGCTGGCATGGTGAAAAACGCGACGGAAATCGGAAAAGGGGAAGCGGAGATCACTGACCTCGGAATCCGGGCGGAAGATGACAAGACTCTCGTTATCGAACTTGAAAATCCAGTGGCGTACTTCCTATCGCTGATGGCGTTCCCGACATTTTTCCCATTGAATGAGGACTTTGTAACGGAACACGGGGACAAGTATGCAGCCAATTCAGACGCAATGTTATATAACGGTCCGTTCAAATTGACGGATTGGGATGGGACAGGCGACTGGAAGTATGTGAAGAATGATCAGTATTGGGATAAAGACACTGTGAAGCTTGATGAAATTACTTTCAATGTCGTAAAGGAAACTGCTACGGCAGTGAAACTATATGAACAGGGACAAATCGACCGGACCGTCCTATCCTCCGAATATGCGATGCAGTACACGGATAATCCGGAAGTGGTACATGAATTGGAAACGTCTGTGTTCTACTTTAAATTGAACCAAGAACGTAACGGGAAAGCGACCCCGCTTGCGAATGAGAACATTCGTAAAGCAATAGCTCGCGCGTTCAACAAACAGGAATTGACGGACGCTATTCTGGCAAACGGTTCCCTTCCGGCGAACTACTTGGTCCCGGTCGAGTTTACGTATGACGAAGATGGAAAAGACTTCCGTGATTATAGCGGCGAATATCTCGAATACAATGTGGACGAAGCGAAAAAATATTGGGAAAAAGGCTTGGAAGAGCTAGGTACGGATCAAGTGACACTGGAACTTCTTGGCGGCGATACAGAAAACGCGAAGAAGCAGCAAGAGTGGTTCAAATCCGAGTTTGAACGCAACCTCCCGGGGCTTACGATCAATTTGAAAGAAGTGCCATTCGCTGTCCGGCTGAAATTGGATAACAACAGTGACTACGATATCCAAAACGCAGGGTGGGGAGCGGATTTCTCGGATCCGATTTCCTTTATGGAACTGTTCACTACCGACAGTCCGCAAAACTTGACGGGCTACTCGAATCCAGAATTGGATCAATTGGTCGAAGCGACAAAAGTTGAACTTGCGGATGATCCGGTTGCCCGCTATGAAGCTTTTGCGAAGGCTGAAAAGATTCTTCTAGAAGACGATGCTGCTATTGCACCACAGTACCAACGCGGGCGTGCAGCTCTCATGAAACCGTATGTCAAAGGGCTTGTCACACACCCATTCGGTGGGGACTACTCCTATAAATGGACGTACATTTCCGGCAAAGAGTAATGGGATGATATAGCCTGTAAAATCTCATACTAAAGAGAGTATATGGTGAGCACAACCATGTACTCTCTTTTTCAATAAAAAGGAGTTTATGCTTATTTTCCCAATGAACGATGATTAGACGAAAGATAATTTGCAGGAGGTGCAAAAGATGGCGAAATATATAACGAAGCGAGTCGTTTACATGTTCATCTCACTATTCCTCATAGCGACGTTTACTTTCATCTTGATGAAACTGCTGCCCGGTTCCCCGCTCACCTCCGCGGCAAAATTATCACAAGAGCAGCGAGAAGTCGTTTACGAAAAATATGGGTTGAATGATCCGTTGCCTGTCCAATACGTTCGGTATATGGGCAATTTGGCAAAAGGGGATTTTGGCGTGTCTTTCCAATATAAGAACGCCGACGTCATGACGTTGATTGTGAAAAAGTTGAAATATTCAATGATACTTGGCGGTCAAGCATTGTTGTTCGGCACATTGTTCGGTATTGTTCTCGGAATGATTGCAGCATTGAAGCAAAATACGATATGGGACTACGGTAGTACTGTCATTGCGATTTTGGGAGTCTCCATCCCTTCCTTCGTATTCGCGGCGCTATTGCAATACGCATTCGCGGTGCATTGGCAATGGTTTGACGTCGGTCTTTGGAAAGGTTGGAAATCGAGCGTGCTTCCATCGATTGCACTCGCGATGGGGCCGATTGCGATGGCGGCCCGTTTCATTCGAACGGAAATGATTGAAGTACTGAATTCGGATTATATCTTGCTGGCAAAAGCGAAAGGCGCCAACTGGTTTGAAATAGCATTCAAGCATGCTTTCCGGAATGCTTTGATTCCCCTTATCACTGTATTGGGGCCAGTGGCGGCTAGTCTCTTTACCGGGTCCCTTGTCGTAGAGCAGATTTTTGCTATCCCGGGAATCGGTGAACAATTCGTCAAATCGATCAACTCGAATGATTATTCCGTCATTATGGGGACTACGATGTTCTTCTCCGTATTCTTGATCGTCATTATTCTAATCGTCGATATTTTATACGGCGTCATTGATCCGCGGATTCGTTTGTCTGGAGGTGCCAAATCATGACCCAACCAATAGAAGAATTGCCGAAGGAATCATTTGAACGGATTATCGTGGATAGCCATCAGGCTGAAAAGATTTCCAAGCCGAGTTTGAGCTTCTGGCAAGACGCCTGGCTGCGGATCCGGAAAAATAAAGCTGCTATTTTTAGCGTGTTCATCCTGTTATTTCTCATCTTCATGGCATTCGTTGGTCCGGCCATGGTACCGCATGACCCCGAAAACGTCCGGGTCACCCACGCTAATCTACCGCCGAAGATCCCGGGTCTCGAAAATTTTGGCATCGCGAATGGGGAAGGGAAGCTAGGATCCAAAGTCGTCAATCTTTATGAAATGAAAAAAGTCGAAGAGTATTATTGGTTCGGGACGGACAGCTTGGGACGTGATTTGTTCAGCCGTCTGTGGAAAGGAACGCAAATCTCCCTGTACATCGCTTTTGTCGCAGCTATCATCGATATGCTGATCGGTGTCATCTACGGCGGGGTTTCCGGCTACTATGGTGGCCGCATTGATGATATTATGCAACGGATTGCGGAAATTCTAATTGGAATTCCGACGCTCGTCATCGTCATCTTGATGATCATGGTCATGAAGCCGGGCATTTGGTCCATCATTATCGCAATATCCATTACCGGCTGGATCGGGATGTCGCGAATCGTCCGGGGACAAGTGCTGAAATTCAAAAACCAGGAATTTGTCTTGGCGGCGAAAACACTTGGTGCCAGTGACGGAAGGATCATCAAAAAACATTTATTACCGAATATTATGGCGATCGTTATTATCAATATGATGTTCACGATTCCAACGGCGATCTTCTTCGAAGCGTTCCTCAGCTTCATCGGCCTTGGATTGCAGGCACCAAAAGCTTCGCTTGGAACATTGATCAATGACGGATATAGGTTTCTGGAATACCAGCCGCATATGTTGTTCTTCCCGGCCGTCGTACTGAGTATCTTAATGATCGCATTCAACTTGATCGGCGATGGATTGCGTGATGCACTTGATCCGAAGATGAAAGACTAAAAGGAGGAAAGCGGAATGGAGAAGATTGTGGAAGTACGAGATCTGGAGCTTTCCTTCCGTACGTTTGCGGGTGAAGTGAAAGCGATCCGAGGCGTCAATTTTGAAGTGTTCAAAGGGGAGACGCTCGCCATCGTTGGGGAATCAGGTTCCGGTAAATCCGTTACGACGAAAGCGATCATGCGACTGCTGCCCGAATCAAGCACTGAATATAAAAAAGGGGAGATCTGGTTTGGCGGAAGGGACTTGCTCGCGGCTTCCGAAAAAGAAATGCAGAAAGTGCGGGGCAAGGACATCTCGATGATCTTCCAAGATCCAATGACCTCCCTCAATCCGACGATGGCAATCGGCAAGCAAATCATGGAACCACTTTTGAAACACCAGAATATGAACAAAAAAGAAGTATGGAAAAAGTCAGTCGAATTGCTCGGGCTTGTCGGGATGCCCCAACCAGAAATCCGGATGAAGCAATACCCGCACCAATTTTCGGGCGGGCAACGGCAAAGGATTGTCATCGCGGTAGCGTTGGCTTGCAATCCGAAGTTGCTCATAGCAGATGAGCCGACGACCGCTTTGGACGTCACGATTCAGGCACAGATTTTAGAATTGATGAAAAAACTGCAAAAGCAAATCGATACGGCTATTATTTTCATCACCCATGATCTAGGGGTGGTCGCCAACGTCGCGGACCGTGTGGCCGTCATGTATGGTGGACAGATCGTGGAAGTCGGGACCGTCGACGAGATTTTCTATAACCCGAAACATCCGTACACATGGGGCTTGCTCAGTTCGATGCCGTCCTTGGATACGGAGGAAGAGCAATTATATGCAATTCCCGGTTCGCCGCCTGATTTATTGGAACCGCCGACGGGGGATGCGTTCGCTCTTCGAAGTGAGTATGCAATGAAGATTGATTTGGAGAAAAGACCGCCGCTTTTCAAGGTGAGCGACACCCATTATGCCGCCACATGGCTGCTCCATCCGGAAGCGCCGCGAGTGGATCCTCCGGCTGCCATCGTGGAACGGATGAAAGAATTCCCGGGCAGCCGATACTATGAAGGACAGGCGGGAGGTGCGAGATGATGGTCGAGAAGTTGTTAGAAATAAAAAACTTGAAACAATACTTTAATGTAGGTAAAAAAAATGAAGTGCGTGCAGTCGATGATATTTCCTTTGACATTTACCGGGGAGAGACACTCGGTCTGGTCGGTGAATCGGGTTGTGGAAAATCAACGACAGGCCGTACGATCATACGTCTTTACGAAGCGACAGGCGGCGAAGTCATCTATGATGGTGTTGACGTTCACGCCAAAAAGTCGAAAAAGGAACTGAAACGTTTTAACCAGAAAATGCAGATGATCTTCCAGGACCCGTACGCCTCACTGAACCCGAGGATGAAAGTGCTCGACATCATCGCGGAAGGGTTGGATATCCACGGCTTGGCCAAAAACTCGAAGGAACGGACAGCGCGTGTGTACGAACTACTGGAAACGGTCGGCTTGAATCGCGAACATGCGAATCGCTATCCTCATGAATTCTCCGGCGGACAGCGCCAACGTCTCGGAATTGCCCGCGCACTTGCGGTCGACCCGGAATTCATTATCGCGGATGAGCCGATTTCCGCCTTGGACGTTTCCATCCAAGCGCAAGTCGTCAATCTGCTGAAGGAACTGCAAGAGGAAAAAGGGTTGACGTATTTGTTCATCGCCCATGATCTTTCGATGGTGAAATATATATCGGACCGGATCGGTGTCATGTACTTCGGGAAGCTGGTCGAACTGGGACCGGCGGATGACATTTATAAATCGCCGCTCCACCCGTATACCCGATCATTGCTCTCCGCCATTCCATTGCCTGACCCCGAATATGAACGGACCCGGTTGCGGAAAACCTACGACCCTACCTCCCACCAATACGGAGAGGGAGAAGAGGTAAAGATGCGGGAAGTGAACCCCGGCCATTATGTTCTTTGTTCAAAGCGGGAATATCGGGAAATGACAGCTGGAAAATGAGACGAAGGATCGGTTTATCTTTATTCAGCACAAGACTCCCACTTCTATAGGTGGTGAGATGAATACGATTTGATCTCCTGTTCAGCGGGTGTTCAAACTCCCGCTGAATAGGGGAACTCAGACTAAAACCGCCGCGTCCAGCGGCGACGTCTGAGTGACCAACATCCTGTTGGCCCAAAGCCTTCGGCGGATGTCACGGATTTTTAAGGGGAGCTTTTCGAGCGAGCTCGAAAAAATCCGGACGCAATCACGCCGAGGCGTGATTGATATTCGTTGAAACCGATCCCTCTGCATATTCTGGAAAATTTTGATAGGATGTTTGATAAGGGAGGTTGTCTGCATGAAAATAGGGGCTTGTATGTTAGCGTCATTCCTCACGCTATCATTTTGGAATCCGCTGTCTAGCAATGCGGAAGAAGATGACAGAATCCCAAGAGTTTGCCGAACGTACATATGGATTTACAACAATTGACGAAGCGGTGATTGCTTCGTCGGAACTGTTCCGATTTCAGTCGGGCTTGACATTTGAATACCCGGATGCGGTTCGCGGCGTTTACGTGACCGGCCATTCCGCAGGCGGGGTGCGGTTTAACCAATTGGTGAATTTAATTGAAACGACTGATTTGAATTCAATGGTCATCGACATTAAAGATGATCATGGGTATCTCACGTATATACCGTCCGAAGATTCCGAGCTGGCTGCCTTGGACATCGGACAACCGTATGTCAAAGATCCTCGTGCTCTATTAAAAACATCGGAAGAGAAGAAGATGTACCCGATTGCACGGGTCGTTGTCTTCAAAGATAGCGTCCTTGCCAAGAAGCGTCCCGATCTTTCATTCACAGACGGTGGAGCTGTCTGGGAAAACGGCCGGGGTGAATCATTCGTGAACCCTTTCCTGCAAGAAGTGTGGGACCAAAACGTCGCCATCGCGAAGGAAGCCGCTGAAATGGGCTTACAGGAAATCCAGTTCGACTATGTGCGCTTTCCAGAAGGATTTGAAAAACGACATGAGACGTTGAAGTATGACATGGGCGACTATGCGGAATCCGAATTGGACCCGGTGCAGCGTCGGGTGGAAGCGGTGACCGATTTCGTCGCCTATGCGAGGGAGCAGTTGCGGCCGTATGATGTGCATGTCTCCGTTGATATTCTCGGATATGCCGCCACCTTGCCGGAAGCACCAGGGATCGGGCAAAACTTCTCC
The DNA here is from genome assembly GCF_000829195.1 of Bacillus sp. OxB-1. Lineage (GTDB taxonomy): Bacteria > Bacillota > Bacilli > Bacillales_A > Planococcaceae > Sporosarcina. The sequence continues at coordinate 1,887,649 of NZ_AP013294.1, forward strand.
AAGATATCCGACAACGCCGATGTCATCTCGTCGATGATTTACCCGAGTCATTGGACCTCCTATTTTGGCATCGCGAAACCGGATACGGACCCTTACCGGTTAGTGACAGAATACGCCAAGGTGGAAAATGAAGTGCTATCCAAACTCGAAGACCCACCCGTATCGCGCCCATGGCTCCAAGATTTCACGGCATCCTGGCTAGGCGCAGGCAATTATAAACGATATGGAAAAGCTTAAGTCGAAGCGCAAATCAAGGCGCTCAAGGAAAACGGCATCGATGAATTTCTTCTCTGGAACGCCGGAAACCGCTATACGGCTGGCGTCAACTATGTCCCGTAAATAGAAATAATAGATATATCCGGAAACTCGATTATTTCCGGGTTTTTTCTTGTCTTTTCATGCCCAATCTATACTTATTTTCCTTCCGGGTGCATAAAAAATAGTTGATGCGGGTATACTATGCCGGATGGCGGTTATTGACAATTTTAATGAAACCTTTCCGTCTATTCAAACGTATTATATAGTGTGAAGGATAAAATTTCTTTTTTCAGCAAGGGGATTCTAATTGAGAAAGCAAAAGAATTGACATAGTGATGTTTAAAAGAATTTCTAACCGGGTATAACAGATAAGAACCATTGAATCAGAACAGAGAATTACGCAGAAAGTCATTAATATTGCGGAATTGTGAAGTGTCATCTAATTTTTTTTGAAAAAGTGTATTCATTGGTATCAATTACGTGTATAATAAGAAGAGAAAAGAGCATATTACAATCATTCTAATTTAAAGAAGAATTTAAATATCCAAAAGCCGACTGAAAGGAAGTGTCAATGTATGATGGTTACATTATTCACATCACCTAGCTGTACGTCATGCAGAAAAGCGAAAGCATGGTTGGAGGAACATGAAATTCCATATACAGAGCGCAATATTTTTTCAGAGCCATTAAATATAAATGAAATCAAAGAAATCTTGCGGATGACGGAAGACGGGACAGACGAAATCATTTCCACTCGTTCAAAAATCTTCCAGAAGCTGAACATCGACGTAGAGAGCCTTCCGCTCCAACGGCTATATGAATTGATCCAGGAGCATCCAGGCCTCCTTAGACGACCAATCATTCTAGATGAAAAGAGATTGCAGGTAGGGTACAATGAAGATGAAATCCGTCGTTTCCTACCGAGAAAAGTGAGGGCCTATCAGCTGCAAGAAGCAAGGCGAATGGTCAATTAATTAAACACTCTAAAACGCTGATGGGAATGACATTGAAAAATGCCGTATGCCTATCAGCATTTTCGATTTTCCTTGCTTTCCCGGCAGATGTTATCTACAATGCTAGTATTATCAGAATTATAACACTAACGCCGTGACGGAAACCTTTCACCTTATGGCGAATGTTCATATACTAGTACTAAGCATTGCAGGTGCTCTACACAATATGGAGGAACTGGCACGGACCTGTTCCGGAAGAAGGGAGAGAAAAGGGATGGAAATAGAACGCATCAATGAGAATACAGTTAAGTTTTTCCTATCATATATCGATATTGAAGAACGCGGGTTCACCCGTGAAGAAGTATGGTATAACCGTGATAAAAGCGAGGAGTTATTCTGGGAAATGATGGACGAAATCAATGATGAAGGCGATTTCGAGATCGAAGGGCCTTTATGGATCCAAGTCCATGCAATGAGCGGCGGCATCGAAGTGACGGTGACGCGGGCGCAAATGCCTTCTGACGGTCAGCAATTGGAACCCCCGTTTGAAATGGATGACCCTCGAAAGATGTTCCAACCGGACGGTGACGTGTTTGATGAAATGACAGATCTGGTGAACGAGGAAGATGAAAACGGATTTGATTGGATCGATAATATGTTCGTCTTTAAAGATTTCGAAGAGTTGATTCAACTGGCGAGCCGCATGTCGGGATATGATAAGGCCAAAACCGCGTTGTATTCGTTTGAAGATAAGTATTACTTGTATCTGACTTATGATCCGGATTCTGCACAAGACTTCCGTAAGACTGATTTGTTCAGCGTTATATCCGAGTTTGGTAACGCATCGAACGTAACCATCCATCGCCTTCAAGAATACGGCACTCTCGTAATAGAATCTGACGTTTTTCAAACGATTGAAAAATACTTTTCATAAAGGGAATTAATACGCCTCGGCGCAGGAGTCCGGAGATTGAACTTCCTATCGCGAGACCCTGTGCGTCGAGGCGTTATCCTTCAGCGGGCGTTTGGATCCGCTGGACAGTTTCTCTCATCGCCTATGGAGATGGGGGTCATTTGTTAAATAAGTAGAAAACAGCCGCTGCTGAAGTGGCTGTTTTTTATTACTTAGGAAATTATAAAATTCGGGCATGTGGATAACCTTCAAAATTAGGTTTGTTTACGTCCAGCTCCGGGCGCTAGAGGCTCGGGGTCATAAGCCAAAGCTGCTCTGTGGCAAAAAGCGCCACGCCGCATCTTCGTCTTATGCCTGTCGCCTCTGAGCAAGCGCCCTGCGCTTTTGTTCTTTTATTTGATTATTTGAATAAAGGTTTGTAATATTAAGATAGAAAGGAGTGTTGCTTTTGTTGACCGCTCTTGATCAAGAGGACAATTGGATCGTCCTTCTCCCTTCGATGAACCGGGAAAGATTGCGCCAGATGAGAAACACGCAGCGGTTTTATTGCCCGCAATGTAAGAATTCCGTTCACCTGAAAGTTGGCGACATCGTCATCCCGCATTTCGCCCATCAGCAAACGACTTCGTGTTCCGGTGCTTTTTCCGAAGGGGAGTCTTTGCCGCACTTACTTGGAAAGCAACAGTTGTTCACTTTTTTTCAGAAGCATGCAGAGCATGTGGAAATGGAGCCGTTTGTCCAACGGATTTCCCAGCGCCCTGATCTTCTCGTAACACTTCATCCTGAACAAGTTCCGATTGAATTCCAATGCAGTCCCATTCCCATCTCCCGGATGGAAGAGAGGACGGCTGGTTATCGCGGGGCCGGTCTGGAACCGTTTTGGTTGCTGCATACACCGGACAAGCATCGCCAGCAACACCTCGGAATTGATATATTTCAATTTTCCCGTTTTCATGAGCTGTTCTTCACCCACCATCCCCCTGAAGGCTCCGTATTAATCACCTACCATCCTGAAACTAAATTTTTCCATTATTTCAGCAACCTGATCCATATTGCTGGCAGACGATACATTGGCAATCATCGAAAGTTGTCGATTTCCCATCAGACCCTCCCGTTCTCGCGCCCTAAGGCACCTACGGAGGAAGAAATCCAAAGGTACGCCGATTTGTACCGGGCGGCCCGCGCCTCTTTTCTGAAAAACCGCATCTGGATGAATCGCAAAGGCCTGAACGATGCTTTTTTACGAGCATGCTATGAGATGCGTTTCATTCCATCCGAATTGCCTGCTTGGATTGGCATGCCCATTCGAGGTTCGGAAGCATTCCGGGAACATGACTGTGAATGGCAAACGGCGTTCATCCATGATGTCCGAAAACAAAAGTTGCCGAAAAAGCAACTTTCTAATTATCCAATCCAAAAATTCATCAGGCGCTATGACGGAAATAAAGAGAAAATGGAAAAGGCTTGCATTGCCTATCGTGATTTCCTGATCCGGTCCCGTGTCGATATTCTCAAGAATCGCGATGAACTCGTCGAAGACTGTCTAATCAAGGTTCTAGCAGGAAGATTCCTTGCAATACCAAGCGAATATTGAGAAAATGAAATCTACTCTTTGCTTGAAATGGAGGACTTTGGATGACAAGTGAATCAAAGAACAAAGTATTGACCCGGGAGGAAGTCAAGGAGGAAGAGACATGGCGCCTCGAGGATATATTCGAAACGGACGAGGCTTGGGAGCAGGAATACAAAGCGATCGAAGAATTTTTGAAAAAGGCGGACTCTTATAAAGGCACGCTCCGTAATGGCGCGGAAGCCTTATATGATGCGTTGACATACCGGGATAAATTATCCGAAAAATTGCGACGGCTTTATACGTACGCGCATTTAAAGGCGGATCAGGATACGACGAACAGTTTCTATCAAGCGCTGGATAGCCGGGCGAAAACACTGTACGTGAAAGTGTCGACTGCGCTCTCCTTCTTCTTGCCGGAGCTTCTGTCCATCGATGAGGAAGAGCTGGACCGCTTAGTGGATTCCCATAAAGGACTTCAACTATATAAGCAGGAATTCCGGGAAATCAACACCCAACGGCCACATGTGCTTCCTGCTGAACAGGAGTCGCTCATTGCCCAATTGGCAGAGGTGACAGGAAACCCGGCCGAAACATTCAATATGCTGAACAATGCCGATTTGACGTTTCCGATGGTCAAGGACGAGAGTGGGGAAGAGGCCGAATTATCCCATGGCCGCTATATCCGATTTTTGGAAAGTGACGACCCTAGCGTCCGAGAAGGGGCCTTCAAGGCAATGTTCTCGAAGTATAAAGAGTTCCAGAATACCTTCGCCTCGACATTATCCGGTTCGGTGAAAGGCCATAATGTCAACGCCCGGATCCGCAACTACGGTTCCGCACGCGAAGCCGCCATGTCGAATAACCATATCCCTGAAACGGTATATGAAAACTTGGTGTCGACGATCAATAAGAATGTCCACTTGTTGCAACGCTACGTAGCGCTGCGGAAAAAGGTGTATGGACTGGATGAACTGCATATGTGGGATCTATACGCACCGCTCATTAAGGAAGCCAATACGAAAATCACTTACCCGGAAGCGGAAGAGACGATGCTGAAAAGCTTCCAGCCGCTCGGCGAAGACTATGTGTCGATTGTCAAGGAAGGGTTGGAGAACCGCTGGGTCGATGTCCGGGAGAATAAAGGGAAGCGATCGGGTGCCTACTCCTCGGGTTCATTCGGCACGAATCCATACATTCTGATGAACTGGCAAGACAATATTAATAATTTGTTCACGTTAGCTCATGAATTCGGGCATAGCGTTCACAGCTATTACTCCCGGAAGAATCAGCCGTTCATTTACAGCGGCTATTCCATTTTCGTCGCGGAAGTCGCCTCCACAGTGAATGAAGCGATTCTGAATGATTATTTATTAAAAACGACTGAGGACGAACAGAAACGGATCTATCTCCTCAATTACTGGCTCGATGGATTCCGGGGAACGGTTTTCCGTCAGACGATGTTTGCTGAATTTGAGCATTTGATCCACCAATTGGATCAGCAAGGCGTCGCATTGACGTCGGAGAAGCTGACGGAAGAGTACTATGCGTTGAACAAAAAGTATTTTGGCGATGACTTGGTCGTAGATGAGGAAATCGGCTTGGAATGGGCCCGGATCCCTCACTTCTATTATAATTACTATGTGTACCAATACGCGACAGGTTATAGCGCGGCCGTGGCCCTCAGCCATCAGATTCTGACAGAAGGGGAGCCGGCGGTCGATCGTTATATTAATAATTTCTTGAAAGCAGGATCCTCCGATTACCCGATCGAAGTGCTGAAAAAGGCGGGTGTCGACATGACAAGCGCCGCCCCAATCGAAGAAGCATGCCGAGTCTTCGAAGAAAGACTGAACGAACTGGAATCCCTATTGCTGAAATGAAACGAAGAAACCCCTTGATCCGCGGGCTGCAAGCGGAAAGGGGTTTTTCTGTGTAACAGAGGTGAACGAGGATTGATTGCCAAATGTTACAAATTTGTGAACTTTATTGTGAAATGTTGATGTTACTATTATTTTATGATAAATTAAAGATGTGAAATAAATCACAATCCCAAACATACACCCCTTTTGTTTGAACGTGAACATTTCTCCCATTCCCTTTGTAAAAGAGCATCCACTTCCCCCCAGGAGTGGATGCTCTTTTCGTTTTGTTTGAGAGTTTTTTGGCATGGAATATTCGGTTTCTTGATCCTAGTGGAAACTGGGATGAGGCTGCAAAACTGTCATGGCTCGTGCGGAAATTGTCATGGGCGCGTTAAAACTGTCATGGGGCGGCGGAAATTGTCATGGTAAACTGTCGAACTGTCAGGGCGATTCTCTGAACTGTCATGGCCCGAGCGAAAACTGCCATGGCGCGGTGGAACTGTCATGTTAAATTGCGAAGTTGTCAGGACACTTCTCTGAGCTGTCCTGGCCCGGCCTGACCCGGCCGAACTGTCACGGCAGAACGTAAAACTATAAGGCCCTCCCCGAACAACCTTAGTCGCCTGTCCCCCCACACAGTAAGAACAAAAAAGCCCCACGCCCGATGAATTCCGGCAGTGAGGCCCTCAAAAATTATAAAGTCGTAGGCTTTCTACGCCACAGCGTAGTGTCCTGGACAAGGAGACGTTCCACATGTTGTTGCAGGAGGCGTTTTTTGAGTTCGCGCTCCGCAGATTTTTCGGATATTTGGTAAATGTCGGCGATCTCTTCCGTCGTCATGGTGTCGAAACGATGGAGCAGATCATCGAGTGTCGGAGGCGGATCGGGGGATAGGGACTCCCCGAGGAGCTCTCCGAGAATTTGTTCATACACGGCAAAGGTGTAGAGACCGCTCACTTTCAAGCCTTCATCTTCGATATTTTCATTAAAATAGACAAAGGTCGGGGCTGTTTCGACTTCCATTTCTCTTGCTAAATATAAATCCACTTGTAAAGCACGCAGGACGTTTTTGGAAGAAAAATCCCGGATGAATTCATCGACGTCCAGATTGACCTTTTCCGCAATCTCCACGAGAACTGAAAAGGAGGAGACATTGCGAGATTTTAAAAATGAATATTCCAACATCTTGGAGAGAAACCGGAAACCGGCCCGCTTTCCTTGAAACTCGGCGGCTTTGACAGCAATGCTTGGAAAGGAAGGGTGTAGTTTACTACAAGCCTTCGGATCCTCATTCGCTTCAAGACATTTCATGTTCATCGTCGGCATGGATGTCCGAAGAGCAATCCGAAGTGTGAAATAGCGCTCGTACTGGATTTGCAATTTACGCAAAATCGGCTGCAGCAACCAGCAGTCGTTACAAAGCGGATCGATGAAAACATACAGTTCAATCGGCCGGGTCGTCGCAGACGTCGGACTGATTGGATTGTCCAAAAGTATTCGCCGATTCACGGACGATCCTCCCCGATACGATTGACCATATGGTGTGCAGTCATGACGAGGCGCTTGTAGTACATCTCCCGAAAGGGCCCTTCGAGTCCCACTTCATCCATTGCTTCCGACATACAGGAAAGCCACGCCTCTGCCCGCACCGGCGTGATGGGAAAAGGCATATGGCGTGCTTTCATCATCGGATGGCCGTGTTCTTCCGTATATAAATTAGGTCCACCTAAATATTGAGTTTGAAATTGTTTTTGTTTCCGTGCTGTTTCCGTCAGGTCATCTGGGAAAATCGGGTACAGGTCCGGGTGCTTTGCAACTTTCTCATAAAATCTATCGATTAGATCCGACAACTTTTCCGCACCGATCTCCTCATAAGGGATCAAAGGTTTTCGAGTCATATATGTCAATCTCCTTTGCTCTGACTGTATTGACATTCTATCAATCCCACAGATCTTTCACAAATAAAACAGCTTAGGTGACTAAAGCGGGAGGCCTTCCTAGGCACGCCCCTCAAGGGTTAAGCCCACTTTGAAGACTTGACATCTCCTTGTTCACCCCTGAAAATAGCCGAGCACTTTTTTGACATACTGCTGGGTTTCTTTGAACGGAGGAATTCCGCCATGCTTTTTCACATTTCCAGGTCCCGCATTATAGGCGGCGAGTGCGTGTTCGATATTACCGCCGAATTGATCCAGCATTTGGCGCAAATATTTTGTGCCCCCCATAATATTCTGCACTGGATCAAAACTATCAGTTACTCCAAGAAATCTTGCAGTGCCTGGCATGAGCTGCATCAGCCCTTGAGCACCTGACCGGCTTACCACTGTAGTGTTGAAATTGGATTCTTGCCGGATGACCGAAGCGATCAGCTTTTCCGGTATATTATATTTCTCAGCTGCCTGTTTAATGATAGTGGCATATGCGCCTTCACTTGCGTCAGTCTGTCGCGTGGCCGGGAGATTTACTATATTGTGAGCTTGTACGGGAGAGGACATATCGGGAATGTAAATCGGGTTCATCCCACCGTACCGCAAGGATTCTGGTGACGTTGCGGATTCGATTGTCATGGCCGATACGGATGACAAGGAGTCAGTCATGGAAGTGCTTTGGATCATATCCTTGAGCATCAATTGAAACAGGGCGGGTGAAGAATTGGAGAGGCCCGCATACGTTTGGACGCTTCCAAGGGATTGCAGTGAATTGATTTCCATCAATGTACGGATTGAACGTGCATCCATCCATCTCATTCCTTTCGATATCAGGACTGGCCTTCTCCTCTATTATACCAATTCAAGGCGGAAAACACATCATCTGAACTGCGCTACCGCCTCCTATATGGTAGACTGAACGTAAAGACATGTGAAGGGAAGAAGAGAGTGTGGCTATTCAAAATGTTGTGGAACGCGGATTCGAAACAGATGGAAAGATCCATTTTATAATGAATGATCCCGCTAGCCGTCCTTCGGGCGAACCCGCCGGGAAAATGATCACGGATTCGGATGGACTGGCATTCGTTTATTTATTTGAACAAGAGGAAGGGTACGGGCAGCTCCGTTTTCCAGAGAACGTCTGGCCTTACATGGTGGACGCTCTGAAAACAGGAATCGATCCGGTCCTCTCTTGGCAAGATGACATCATGCCCCTCGTCGGATTCAAGGAAGAACTGACGATGCTAATTTATAATATAGAGGGTAACGATAATTATGGGGAGGCCTTTTCCACATCTGTCGAGCATGCTTTCGGCTCGATTTTGCAAGGTGCGGAGTAAGGTCGAGGGGGGATCCATTTGAAAGAGTGGAAGGAATTTCTACAACCGTATAAACAAGCGGTCTCCGAATTGAAGGTGAAGCTGAAAGGGTTGCGTGCCCAATACGAATTGGAGGAAGTCCACACGCCAGTCGAATTCGTGACTGGCCGAGTCAAACCGCTTCCAAGCATTTACGACAAGACGTTGGAAAAAGGAATCCCTTTTGAGCCGTCGAGTGAGCTCGCCGCCGAAATCCCGGATATTGCAGGTCTCCGTATTATGTGCCAGTTCGTTGATGATATTCGGACCGTCGTGGATACATTGCGGGAACGGAAAGATCTCCGGGTCGTCGAGGAGCGGGATTATATCGCACGGAAAAAGCCGAGCGGTTATCGGTCATATCATATGATCATTGAATATCCGGTGCAAACGATCCATGGGGAGAAGACGATCTTCGCCGAAATCCAGATCCGGACTTTATCGATGAATTTCTGGGCATCCATCGAGCATTCCTTGAACTATAAATATGAAGGCGAAATGCCTGAGAAAATCCGGCAACGGTTGGAGCGTGCCGCAGAAGCGGCCTTCCAGCTGGATGAAGAAATGTCACAAATCCGCGATGAAATCCAAGAAGCGCAGCAATATTTCACGGCCTATAAAGAAACGGCCAACCGGAGTTATTCGAACAAGAAAAAGAGGGGAGGGCAAAAGGGATGAAATTCGCAGTCCAGTCAAGAAATGATAAATTATCGAACGAACTGATGGAGCAGGCCAAAAAATATTTGACAGAGTTTGGCTTGGTTTTTGATGAAGAAGAGCCGGAAATCGTCCTTTCAATCGGCGGCGACGGCACGCTCCTCCACGCGTTCCATAAATATATCCATCGTCTGGAGGATACGTCGTTCGTCGGGATACATACGGGCCATCTCGGATTCTACGCGGATTGGAAACCTTCTGAAATTGAAAAACTTGTCATCGCCATTGCGCGGAAAGAATACGAAGCGGCGGATTATCCGTTGCTCGAGGTGACGATAAATTATCAGCATTACCAGAAGAGCACCAAATATTTGGCGCTGAATGAATCGACAGTCAAGTCTCCGGAAGTGACGTTCGTCATGGACGTCGAGTTGAACGGGGAGCATTTTGAGCGGTTCCGGGGCGACGGGTTATGTATTTCCACGCCATCCGGCTCCACCGCTTATAATAAAGCGCTCGGGGGAGCCATCATCCATCCGGCCATCCCGGCACTTCAATTGACGGAAATGGCATCCATCAATAACCGGGTCTTCCGGACGGTCGGCTCGCCGCTCGTTTTGCCGAAACACCATAGCTTGATGCTTGTTCCGGTGAACGGGCCCGATTTCATGTTGACGATCGACCATCTGCAACTGCTTCATAAAGATGTCAAGTCGATTGAATACAAAGTAGCGGAAGAAAAAGTCCGGTTTGCCAGATTCCGGCCATTCCCTTTCTGGAAAAGGGTCTCCGATTCATTCGTGGCGAGTGAAGTGGAAAATGAATAAGCCCGACTTCCGGTTTCGGCTACAATTCGAAGTGGAAGAACAAAATATACTGTTGCGGGAGTTCCTGCATTCCAAAGGGATTTCAAAAAGGACGTTGACCGCATTGAAATATGAAGGCGGGGCCCTCCAAGTAAACGGCGCGGAGCGTACGGTTCGCCATCCGCTCGAAAATGGCGACCTGGTGACGGTGATTTTTCCGGAGGAGCGTCCAAGTGAAGGGCTTCGACCTGAAGACGGAGCCCTTTCCGTCGTTTATGAAGATGAAGCTCTGCTCATTTTAGACAAGCCTGCAAACCGGAGCACGATACCGTCGAGGGACCACCCGGACGGCTCCATTGCCAATCGGGTGGCCGGAAAATTCAAAAAGGAAGGGGTTCCGGCAACGGTCCACATTGTCACGCGCTTGGACCGGGACACGTCGGGATTGCTTTGCATTGCAAAAAATCGCCATATTCATCATTTGTTAAGCGAACAGTTCAAAGTGCAGGGCATTTACCGGAAATATTTTGCGGTTGCAGAAGGGCGTCTTCCGGCAGGCGGATTCACAATCGAGCAACCGATCGGACGGAAAGAGGGAAGTATAATTGAAAGGGAAGTCCGACAAGATGGGAAATATGCGAGAACGGATGTCATGTTGCTTTCCCATCACCGGGTAGATGGGGAAGAACTTTCATTCATTTCCCTTGTCCTGCATACGGGAAGGACGCATCAAATCCGGGTCCATCTGCATTGGTCCGGGCATCCATTGGCGGGGGATGATCTATATGGAGGTAAGAGAAAATTGATCGAGCGGCAGGCATTGCACTGCGGGGTGTTGAGGTTCGTTCATCCACTAACAGGAGAAGAAATGCTATTCCGAAGTGAAATCCCCGCAGACATGCTGCAACTTATCAGCACGGATCATGGTGTCATCAGTCGAAATCTGTAAATCGGTCGGGCATATACGGCTGCAAGGATGGTGTATCGACAATCTCCATCTCGGGATAGCGGAGGGCGGTCAAGCTGCCGCCGAATACACAGCCGGTGTCGATGTTCACCGTATTATTCAGGAAACGGGCCTTCCGGACAGGTGTATGGCCATAGACGATGAGCGGAGAACCTTTATAGGTTTTGGCCCAATCCCGCCTGACTGGCCGCCCGTCCGGATGCCGTTCACCGGTGACATCGCCATATGTTACGAACACGCGGATCTTTTTCGATTCCGGTTCACCGATCATGCTTTCTCGTATGCCGGCATGTGCGATGACCAGTTTCCCATCGTCCAATACTTGATAGAGTTCCAAGGCTTCGTAAAATTGCCGATACCGTTTAAGAAAATCAAGGCGCTTGCCGCTCGGCAGTCCATTCAACTCGGCGACCGTCGTTTCAAGGCCGTGGATTTGTTCGACATGATTCCCTTTTGCAAAGCGGTAAAATTTATTACAATGATTTCCCGGGGAATAATGTAGAATTCTGTCGTCCTGCATGCGAAATAACAGTTCTAATGTTTCCAGTGAATTCGGACCGCGGTCCATCGCGTCCCCGACAAATGCAAGCTTACGGCCATCCGGATGGATCGGCACATGTTGTTTCATTTCGTAGCCCAGCTTGTCGATCAATGCTAGAAGTTCGTCATAACAACCGTGGATATCGCCTATAATATCGAATTTCATATTTGCTCACCCTTTTTAATTCTATGTCTTAGTATATAGTATCCCCTATTGAAAGCAATCACTCCCGCGCATCGAGAGGAAGGTGTATGATGACAATGCATGAAGATTTTAAAGAAGAAATCAGCTATGATGAAGAGAAGTTGCAGGAATTGTTGGAAGGAAGGAATATTCGGGAATTCCGTGAAGAGTATTTCATGCTTCACCCGTATGATCGGGCAAAGTTTTATGAGAAGGTAGGCGCGGAACTGCGCCGGACAATCTACCAATATTTATCTCCGAAAGAACTCGCGGAAATTTTTGAGACGAGTGAGATTGCAGAAGACGAATATCGGGATTTCCTTCAGGAGATGGACACGACGTATGCGGCCGACATGATTTCCTATATGTTCGTCGACAACGCGGTCGATGTCCTGAATGAACTTGACAAATCACAAGTCGTCAGCTACCTGACTTTGATGAACAAGGAAGCTGCCGCCGAGATCAAGGCCTTGCTGCATTACGAAGAATACACGGCCGGTTCCATCATGACGACGGAGTATGTCACGGTGCCGGAAAACTCCACCGTCCGTTCGGCCATGACCATTTTGCGCAATGAAGCGCCGGGAGCGGAGACGATTTATTATGTATTCGTTGTGGACGACGACAACCATTTGACCGGTGTCGTCTCGCTCCGGGATCTGATTATTGCCGATGAGGATACGCTCATCCGTTCCATCATGAGCGAACGGGTCGTCAATGTGCTCGTTTCGGAAGACCAGGAAGAAGTCGCCCGGATGATCAAAGACTATAATTTGCTCGCCATGCCGGTAGTTGATTTCCAAAACCACATACTCGGTATTATTACAGTCGATGATATTATCGACGTCCTGGATGAAGAAGCGTCCGATGACTATTCCAAACTCGCGGCCGTTTCCAATATGGATACGTTCGACCGCAATTCCATTTCGGCAGCGAAAAAGAGGTTGCCGTGGCTCCTCATCCTGCTTGTGCTCGGTATGTTGACGGCAAACCTCATTGATTTATTTACGGAAACGATATCCAAAGTGGCTTTGCTTGCCGCGTTCATCCCGTTGATTGCCGGGACTGCCGGAAATAGTGGGACGCAAGCGCTAGCCGTCGCGGTGCGCGGTATTGCAACGCGGGATGTGGAGGACGAAAGTAAATTCAAACTGCTCCTTCGGGAAGCGGGAACCGGATTGATCACTGGTTTGCTTTGTGCCATTTTCGTCGTCGCACTCATCTATGTGTGGAAACATGAATTCCTCATCGGACTTCTCGTTGGTGCGGCGATTCTCGTCTCCATATTCGTCGCGACCATTTCCGGATCATTCATCCCATTATTCATGCATAGACTGAAAATCGACCCGGCCGTCGCATCGGGTCCATTCATCACCACACTGAATGATGTCATCAGTATTATTATTTATCTAGGCCTTGCCACACTTTTCCTCAGCGATCTTTGAAAGCTGGGGGAAAGTTTTTTTGTTGAAGAAAATTAAATTTGGGTCTAACCTTCCAACCGGGAGCTCTTCGCCCTTAGGTGAACCACTCCGAAACCGGGCGCATATACTACTTTTAAAAAAGGATGTGCTGACTATCTTGCATAATGAGCCATTGCTGTTCATCCAGACGCCGCCGGTTTATGTCAGAATCACTTTTACCGAAGAGCCAGCCCCGCTAGAGGAAGAGAGTACGTCCATTTTCGCTCCCCACTCGCAGGAGATTGAGAAAAAATCCGTCCAGTTGGAAGTGGCCCGTTCTGACGAAGAGCAGGAGACCGTGTCCGAAGAAAAGGCAATCAATCCGTCAGTAATCCGGCGTATTATGTACTTGGCCTCCTCGTTTCCCCGGCAGATCTATAAGCCGCTGCAATTTGTGTTAAGCGACGAAACCGTAACTGGAACCATTGCAAGGATTGAAGGCGAATCGGTTTTCATTGAACTGGAGGATGAAGGGCAAACTATTGCCGCCGTCGATTTAGTAGAAATTGAGGAAATTCTTTGGAGAGGCACCCCTTTCCAAGAACGGTAACAAAACGGGCTGTCCGAAAAGTCCAGGCACAGAGTTGGATACTAGCAAAAAGCAAGGGCGCCGGGAGACTCCTGCGGGAAAGCCGGCCGACGAGACCCCGCACGGCTGTAGGCCGGAGGAGGCTCGTCGGCTGGCCCGCGGAAAGCGACCAGAGCCCTTGCTTTTTGCGTGTTTAACCGGAGAATCCACTTTCTGGACAGCCCCGTTTTCGCATGCAGAAAACTGCCCGCCGGCTGAGCCGGACGGGCAGTCACGCATTGCAGGCGGACTCTTAAAAATCGTCGCAATCAATGAAAATGTCTTTAACACACTGAATTCCACAGAAGCATTTCAAGTCAACCGTGATACAAGATCCTGTTGGTGCGAAGTTCTCGACTCGGCAGATTTCCTCCAGGTCGATCTTACCGTGTTTCGTGATATCGACCGGCATCCGGTTCCGATCAAGCGGCTCAAGCACTTGCAATGTGGCACAACAATTGTCAAAGATGTTCTGCACTCTGAAGAAAACAGAAATACAATTATTGTGATAGTGGTGTCCTGCAGTTTCCGCTCCAGTATGGCCTTCGGATTGTCCGCCAGTTCTCCAGTGTTTGCGATGCTCCCGTTTGAACAAGGCTTTGAACAAGTCACCTTTGTTATTTGAAAGGGTGAATACACGCGTGTTGGCACGTTGACGTGCCGGGCTTACGATGCTGCCAAGCGGACTTGTAAAGCAGTCGGATGCGCAGTCGTCACAATCCCGATCATCGCGCAAGTCTTGCACGCGCTTGATTGCCCGCACTACTTCACAGATGCAGTTATCGTGTCCGCGAACGCCTCCGACATCCTCAGTTTTTCCACAACCCATTCCTAACACCTCCTTTTTTCAATTCCCTATACCTTATGCGATGTTTTTCCGTACGTAAGGGCAGACATACCGGTTTTGAATAAAATTCTGACGAATAAGGCATACTGTATAAAAAGTGGAGGGGACGCCTATCCGAAAGCTTGTTCTCACAATTTTTCTGCTCGTCCTCCTGGCGGGATGTACGGGAAACGGCATCCGGATTTTTAACGCAACGGATGAAGATAGTACGCAGGCAGAAGAGTTATTCAAGAAAGATAAACGGCTGAAGTCGGTCAGTGCAATGTTCCACGAGGAACAGTTGCTGACAGGAGTAAGAGTCGATACATTTTCCCGTTTCCGCAAAGGGAAAATTGAGAAGGAATTAGAAAAGGAGTTGGAAAAGCTCTACCCGGATCTGGATATCACTGTGTCTGCCGATAGTAAAATTCTGTACGAAACGACCAAGCTGATAAATGGCAGTGATAACAAGGACGTCGGCAAGAAAATCGATGACTTAAAATCTTTATTAAAGGAAGAGACCTGATGAATGAAAACAAGTATGCGAAATTAGAAAAAGAGAAGTCGCCTCAGACCCCTTTGCTGAAAAATCTGTTCAAGGCTTTTCTGACAGGCGGTATCATTTGTTTGGTCGGCCAGCTAGTCTCCCTCTTTTATATCACGTTCTTCGATTTCACTGAGCGGACTGTAAGCAATCCGACCGTGGCGACGATGATTTTCTTCGCCATGCTGCTAACCGGATTCGGCCAATATAAGAAGATCGGCCAATTCGGCGGTGCGGGAGCTGCCGTCCCGATCACGGGTTTCGGAAACGCGGTCATTTCTTCCGCAATTGAACATAAAACGGAAGGGTATGTTCTTGGAGTAGGCGGGAATATGTTCAAGCTGGCGGGCTCGGTCATCTTGTTCGGTGTTTTTTCCGCCTTCCTTGTCGCATTGATCAAGACCATCCTCGTGAAGTTGGGGGTCGCTTCATGGTGAAACGTGGACTCCTGACATTCCAGACATCTCCTTGCCTAGCTGCGACTGGTGTAACAGCGGGCCCTTTGGAAATGAAAAAAAGCCCCTTTGCCGTATTATTCGACAAAGGGTACGACGATGAACGTTGTGGGCTGAAGACGAATGAGCACGCCCACGCCAAAATGCTGGAAGACGCAGTGATGATTGCTTTGAGCAAGTTGGAACAGATCCCGACCGATGCCGATTTCCTGTTCACCGGAGATTTAGTCAACCAGATGACCCCGTCGAATTTTGGTGCAACCACATTGGGGATCCCCTATCTCGGGTTGTTCTCCGCCTGCGCCACCTCCGTTTCATCCATCATTGCAGCTGCCATGGTGACTGAACTGGGCATGTCAAACTGTTCGGTAGCGGGGTCTTCCAGTCAACATAACGCGATTGAAAGGCAATTCCGCTATCCAATCGAATATGGCGTTCAAAAATCGGAAACAGCGCAATGGACGGT
This sequence comes from Bacillus sp. OxB-1, assembly GCF_000829195.1. GTDB lineage: Bacteria > Bacillota > Bacilli > Bacillales_A > Planococcaceae > Sporosarcina. The sequence continues at coordinate 1,903,970 of NZ_AP013294.1, forward strand.
GACTGCGGCTGGTGTCACAGCGATCACGCCGAAGAGGGAAGGGTATCCGATTGTGGAGAAAGCAACCATCGGCTGTGCAATTGATCTTGGCATGACAGATCCATTAAACATGGGCGCCGCTATGGCACCGGCAGCATCCGATACCCTTGTCCGCCATCTTCAAGGGCATGGGATGCAAGCCGCTGATTATGATCTGATCATGACAGGGGACTTGGGGAAGACCGGTTTTGAACTATATAAGACACTGGCGGAAAACCATAGTATTGAGATCACGCCGAATTTCAGGGATGCGGGATCAGAGTTTTATGGGAATGACTCGTCGTTCCTGGCGGGGGCAAGCGGATCTGGTTGTTCCGCAGCCGTTTATTTTTCCGAAGTCTATGGAAGTATGATGAAAGGGGAATTGAAACGGGTTCTGCTTATCGCAACGGGGGCGCTTCTATCCCCGCTGTCCTTCCAGCAAGGGGATACGATTCCGTGCATTGCGCACGCAGTCGAATTAACGATGAAATGAGTGGGTCAAATGCTTTCAATATATGTCACTGCATTTATCGTCGGGGGATTGATTTGTGTCATTGGACAACTGCTGTTTGATGTGGCAAAACTGACACCGGCACATACACTATGTCTACTTGTCGTAATCGGTTCGGTCTTGGATGGATTTGGTCTCTACGAACCGTTTATCGACTTTGCCGGAGCGGGTGCTACGATTCCGATCACTTCCTTCGGGAATGCTTTGACGCACGGAGCGATGGCGGAAGCGGAAAAGCATGGATTGATCGGTGTGGTGACGGGAATGTTCGAAGTGACGAGTTCCGGTATCAGCGCCGCGATCATCTTTGGTTTCATCGCAGCGCTGCTATTTAAGCCGAAAGGGAAAGTTTGACGAGAGACAAAGAACAAGCAGAAAAAATATACCGGGTGATTGAATCCATTGTGTTTTCGCCCCCTCCTTTCTTGTCGCCTCTGCATAGTATAGGTGGAAGGGAAGGAGGGATTTTCATGTTTGGATGCAATCCGTATGGCGGCGTACAGGGCGCTTATGGAGGGGGAGGCTCTTATGGCGGTTCCACTTTCGTCCTTATCGTTGTTCTCTTTATCCTGCTGATTATTGTGGGCAGGAGTTTCTGCTAAGGGAATGACTGACGCGGCCAGTTAACAGAAAATCGGAACCGCGTGCCGGCATATTGTCGGCTGCGGTCCGTTTCCAACTCCTCTAGTAATGATAGCAATGGATATAGAAGAAGGGAGTTTACAAGATGAACGATTCGTTTTTTAAGAAAATCGAATCCAAGACGGGTGTGCCGATGGAAGAAGTGTTTGCTTTGGCAAATGCAATCCAATATGCAGATTTCAGCGATGAGCGTCAAGTGAGGAAGATTGTCAGGAAAGTAGGGAAAATGGCCAAAAAAGATGTCCCACCGCATGTAGAAGACGAGCTAGTTAAGTCGATTCTCACGAATGGAAAGTCTGTCAATCTGTCAGATATTCAAAACATGCTCGGTAATTAGTTGCAAGTCGAACTCATTTTTTTAGGACAAATGAATGAATAATCACATAATTAGTTTCATATGTTGGAGAATAGGGTAGAACAAAGAGGATCATATAAAAATGGGGAAGAGGTGTGCGACATGGGGTATATCATACCATATCAGCCGATTCAATCACAGCTGTATGCCAATCGAATGGATAACGAAGAAAAGCGGTACACGTATATCGATCGAGTGGAAAAAACCGAGCTCGAGCCGGATTTTTCGGAACAATTGACAGAAAAAAATGTACAGGATGAAGAATTGAAAGAAGAGGCGGAACCAGTGAAACGCTCTGCCCCACCGCTATACCAAGGCTTCATCCATCCGAATCCCGTCAACCTGTCTCCGGCCATATCACAGATTGTCGGTAAAGGGATATCCGTCAATGTATATGTATAATATAATTCAGCGGAGTTTTCAAACTCCGGTTGGCTGAAGGTGAAGCCTTCGACGGATTTCGTAGAGTTTGAACAAGATTTTGATGGAAGTACTTGATCCTATAATAGGACACCAGCCTAGTTCCCTGAAACGTTCACGGGACTAAGCAGGTGCCCTCCGTTCAACACAAAAAGGCCCGGATGCCATTTAAGGAGCATCCGGGCCTTTTCCTTCGTTCAAGCTGTTCCTAGCAAGCTCTCTACCAGTCAATTCGAAGGGACGGAAGCATGGACAGGGTCCGTTCCTTCGTGTCCAACGATCGATTTCTCCATCGCCCTATGGGGAATGTCCGCGTCCATGAATTCCGGGGAAGTGATGACGTAGCCAAGTTTTTCATAAAAAGGAATGGCGTATGATTGGGCGTTCAGGACGATTTTTTTCATACCTGTCGCTCCGGCATGCTGTTCGAGGGCGTCCATCACAAGAATTCCGAGATGCTTTCCCCGATGTTCAGCCAGAACACAAACCCGCTCGACCTTACCGGTGGATTCTCCGATTTCCCGAATGCGGCCCGCGCCGATCGCCGTCTGCCCTTCATAGACGACGAAGTGGCTTGCCGTTTCATCATATTCATCCAGTTCCAAGTTGAGTGGTACACCTTGTTCTTCCACAAAAACTTTCCTTCTTACAAAAAAAGCATCCTCCCGTTCATTCACCGAAGTGGCGATTTTGACCGTCACCAATATCACTCATCCTCGTCCAGGCGGAATGTTTCGTACACCGTCCAAGAGCCGTCTTCCAGTTGGTAAAGAAGGTGGAGGCGGTCGATGACTTCGCTATGATCCACTCCGATCATCTTCAATTGTCCGATGATGTCATCGTGTTCTCCGGAAGAAAGTTTTTGGGCGATCGTGATATGCGGAACGAATTTAAATTCGGGTTCCTCTCCGAAAAAATTGTAGTTCAAGTCTTTATGCAACGCAAGCAGCTCTTCATTCGGTTCAGCTTTGAAGTAGATTGTATTCGTGATCGGAGCGAATGTGCTGACTTTCGAAACATTCAATTCAAAGGGGCGGTGCTTGATCGTCACTTTCTTCAGCGATTTCGCGACCTCGTCGATTTCATGATCTTCAGCATCGAACACTTCTTTCAGCGTCAGATGGGGAGTAATGAGCGCATAATGCGGGTCGTACCGTTTCCGATAGGCATTAGCAAGATCTTGGAGTTTTTTTGAAGGAAACGCTACAATTCCATATTTCATAATGAAGACCTCCTTGTGGGAATGTTTAGTAAAGCCAATCTAATTTCAATTATAACAGAGATGCAAATGATTGTCTGTTCATATCATCATTCGCCGAAAGCCATTTGGACTGCGCGACGGACATCGGGCTGCCAATGCTTCCATGTATGGTCCCCGTCGAATTCCTCATAGTAATGAGGAATCCTTCTCCTTCCGATGACTTCATTCAGCTCCCGATTCGGCGTCAAGAAGTCCTGGATTCCATCCACTGTCGTCTTCACTTCGGTTTCACCTTTCCCGATGACGTGATAGATGAAATAACAGGAAGGATCGTTCACCGCTTCAACGGCTTGCAGGACAGATTGGTCGACATAAGGGGAATGAAGAAGCACTTTTCCGAATATATTAGGATACTTCAACGCGGTCAAAAGTGATATGGTCGCAGCGAGGGAATCCCCGATCAGTCCGCGGCGACCCCCGATTTGGTCGGTCGGATAGTTGGCATCGATGTACGGGACCAATTCATGCGCAAGAAACCGGATATACGCTTGATGGCGGTCGCCTTCCGGATGATACATGCGTCGCCGCTCCGAAACGCTCTTATAAGGCACTCCGACAACAATTACATTTTCAATCTCGCCTTCATCCAGCAATTCATCCACGACACGCCCAATTCGGCCATACTGGAAATAGTCTTTCCCGTCCGAAGCGATTAATACGGAATACGTGAAAAGCGGTGTGTAATTGTGGGGCAAGTGAATGAGCAATTGCATTTCCTCATCCAATTCTTTACTGTATAATGTAATATCTTCAATCTTGCCATAATTCATGTTCCATTCCTCCTAGTGAAAGCGATTCTATCGGGATTGTATCATAAAGGGTGGAGCAGGCATAATGGTCATATTGTGAGACGCATGACAAATAAAGGGGTTGACTACCATGTTTGACACAACGAAGATCGTCCATTCAAAAGTGGTGACAGAAGCGACAAAACAGGCGTTGCTCCGCCGCGGAGTAACAGTGGAAGATATTGCAATGATCGTGTATGAAATGCAAATTCCTTACAACGCGGAATTGAAAATGGAGGATTGCATCAATGCCGTGGAAAGCGTGCTGCGGAAACGGGAACTCCAGCACGCGATCTTAGTCGGCATCGAACTGGATGAGCTGGCGGAAAAAGGAATGCTCTCCGCGCCGCTCCAGCAAATCGTCGAAGCCGATGAAGGGCTTTTCGGGGTGGATGAAACGATTGCGCTAGGAGCCGTGTTTACATATGGTTCCATTGCAGTGACGACTTTCGGACACCTGGATAAGAATAAAATCGGAATCATCAATGAGTTGGATACAAATAAAGGAAACGGCATCCACACATTCCTGGATGATTTGATTGCAAGCGTCGCGGCATGCGCCGCCTCCCGGACCGCCCACCGGACACGCGACTTGCAGGAAGCGGAAGAGATGTTGCAAGACGTGGAACAGGAAGAAAAAGAAAAAGCGGATTGAAAGTCGATAGTCTGGAAAGGTGATACGGCTCCCCTTTTCAGGCTTTTTTTGTGTGATTACTAAATAAAAGAAACAAAAATTAATTTATTTTAATTAAGTAGAATAGTGGAAGCAGTCGGACTATTATTCAATCTAAAAGATACAATTGCTTATCTCGAATGTTGCAATTATAATAAAGTTACTTGGAATTGCGCGGATTCCGAAACGCTTAGAAAGGAGAGGGACCATGATTTCATTTGAGAACGTAAATAAGTATTATGGAGATTTCCATGTACTTAAAGATATCAATTTGGGGATAAAAGACGGCGAAGTGGTCGTTGTCATCGGCCCATCCGGTTCCGGAAAAAGTACGTTGCTCCGCTGCATCAACAAATTGGAAACGATTACAGACGGAACTTTGGCCGTCAATGGAACGGTAGTCAATGCGAAAAGTACGGATATCAATAAATTGCGACGGAACATCGGAATGGTATTCCAGCACTTCAATCTGTACCCGCATAAGACGGTACTCGAAAACATCACACTTGCACCAATCAATGTTTTAAAGCAATCTTCGGAAGAAGCGAAGAAGACGGCAATGTACTATTTGGAAAAAGTAGGGATTCCGGATAAGGCATCTTCATTTCCGTCCCAGCTATCCGGAGGACAGCAACAGCGCGTGGCGATTGCAAGAGGTTTGGCCATGAAGCCGGAGATCATGCTGTTTGACGAACCGACATCCGCACTGGATCCTGAAATGGTCGGTGAAGTGCTGGATGTTATGAAAGCGCTTGCGCAAGAAGGGATGACGATGGTCGTCGTCACGCATGAAATGGGATTCGCCAAGGAAGTGGGCGATCGAATCGTCTTTATGGACCAAGGACGCATTTTGGAAGAGGCAACACCGGCTGACTTTTTCGCAAGCCCGAAAGAAGAGCGGGCACGATTATTCCTCAGCCGTATTTTAAATCATTAAAAGTAAAAGGGGATGTTGGAAATGTTGAAATCTAAAAAACTATTTATGCTTGCATTGACCGCCATTTTGTCAATCATTCTATTGGCAGCTTGCGGGACAAACAAGAATGGGGGAGGAAGCACTAGCGGCAGTGATTCGGGAAGTTCCGAAGGTTCAGGAACGACGGAAACTGCGGGCAATGCACTGGAAACGATTAAAGAACGGGATAAGCTGATTGTCGGAGTGAAATATGATACGAAATTATTCGGTTTGAAAAACCCATCTTCAGGTGAAGTGGAAGGATTCGATATTGATATCGCTAAACAATTGGCAAAATCAATCCTTGGGGATGAAAGCAAAATCGAATTGGTCGAAGTTACATCCAAAACGAGAATGCCTCTTTTGAATAAAGGGGATATCGATATGATTGTCGCAACAATGACAATCACGGAAGAGCGTAAGAAAGAAGTTGACTTCACAGACGTTTATTTCGAAGCGGGGCAATCCCTCCTTGTTAAAAAGGGAAGTCCGATCAAAAGCATTGAAGATTTGAACTCGAAAACAACAGTACTGGCAGTTAAAGGTTCTACATCAACAGATAATATCCGGGAAATGGCTCCCGAAGCACCTGTTCTGGAATTTGAAAACTATGCAGAAGCGTTTACTGCACTGAAAGCCGGTCAAGGGGATACGTTGACAACAGATAACTCAATTCTTCTTGGAATGGCTTCCGAAGATAACAATTATGAATTGGTTGGCGGCACATTTACAGATGAGCCTTATGGAATTGCCGTGAAAAAAGGCGAAACGGAATTATTGGATGCTTTGAACGCAGCGTTGAAAGAATTGAAGGAAAACGGCGAGTACGACAAAATCCACGACTCTTGGTTGAATGTAGAATAATTCTGCCAGTCAAACAATACAATTGATGATCAGGATGGGCGATATTGCTCATCCTGATTAAGTTAAGTGAGGTGGAATACGATTGGACTTTTCAATTCTGACAAATTATATAGGTATGTTCATAGAAGGCTTTAAGGTGACGCTCATTGCAAGTTTAATAGCACTCGTGGCGAGCTTCATCATCGGGGCAATCATCGCAGTCATGCGAATCACAACGATTGCGCCATTGCGTTGGTTCGGCGCCGCCTATACGGAATTTTTCCGGAACATTCCGCTTGTCATTATTGCGTTTTTCTTTTTTATCGGAACTCCGACACTAGGCATACGTTTTTCCGGGTTGACAGCAGGAACAATCGCCTTATCGGTCTATACATCTGCTTTCATCGCAGAGGCGATCCGATCAGGTATCCTGTCGGTCCCGAAAGGACAGTTGGAGGCGGCCCGTTCATCCGGCTTGACGTATATCCAAGCAATGCGCATGATCATCTTGCCCCAGGCAATCAAAATTGTAATCCCGCCGATCGGAAACCAATTCATCAACTTAGTTAAAAACTCATCCATTCTGGCATTGATTGCAGGTGGGGATCTAATGTATCAGGCGGATTTGATTTCCTCGAAGACATATATCGTATTTGATGTATATATTTTTGTTGCGTTATTCTATTTAGTTATTACGATTCCATTGAGTTTAGGCGTGAACTATTTAGAGAAACGCCTGGCCAATAGCCATTAAGGAGGTGTCATGATGGATTTCATCGGAGCGTTTTCTCCAGACAACTTGAAGTTTTTGATGGAAGGCTTCATGGTAACACTAAAAGTGGCATTCATTTCTATTATCTTCAGTTTTATCATCGGTGGATTGGTCGGTACGTTGCGTTATTCGAAGATTCCGGTTTTATCTCAAGTGTTGGCCGTAGTCGTCGAAACGATCCGGAACTTGCCGCTCCTCCTTATCATCCTTTTCACGTATTTGGCGCTTCCCGAAGTGGGGATCAATTTAAGCATCACCGTTTCGGCTATCGTCGCACTGACCGTATTCGAGTCGGCCATGATTGCGGAAATCGTTCGTGGGGGTCTCAATTCGATTGAGAAAGGCCAAATGGAAGCAGCCCGTTCCTCGGGACTTACATATGTCCAATCATTACGGACAGTCATCTTACCGCAAGCGCTGCGACGGATGGTTCCGAACTTGGTGAGCCAGTTCATATCTTTGCTGAAGGATACGTCGCTCGCTATTATTATCGCCCTGCCTGAACTACTGCACCATGCGAAAATCATCCAAGGGCAAAGTGCGAAATACGTCGTACCGATTTTCTTACTCATTTCCCTGATGTACTTCGTCGTCAACTACGCCCTCTCCATCTTGGCCAAACGCCTCGAACTGAAGCGGGCTTAGCACCGGAAACCTGGATTCTCCTTATTCGAGATTCAGGTTTTTTTGTTTGGGTGGAATGAAAGGCAGGCTCCCGACACGCATTAGGGACAGGGGGCTTCGGAGCTTAGGTGATCATGGTCTGGGGGCGTGGGGACGCTCATATTTTTGTACAGGCGCTCATAAAATAGGTTTTGCGCCCATATCTCCCGCCGGGCGCTCATAAATCTAGACGTGCGCCCATATTGCGCTGCAGCCGCCCATAACTGCGGAAATGCGCTCATAAAGTAGGTAAGTGGATCATATTCAGCTAGACTAAATAATGACCTTAACCAGTTTCATCAATAAATTAATACAGAAACAAAAAAACTTTTTCAAAAAGTGTTGACTTCCCTTGCAGACTTGCTATAATAGTAATTGTCCGACAGAGACAACAAATATTTTCTCCCGATTCCGTAGCTCAGCTGGGAGAGCGCTACCTTGACAGGGTAGAGGTCGCTGGTTCGAGCCCAGTCGGAATCATTAGGTGCCAAACCTATTGGGACAACCGTCGGAACAACGGTTGAGCCCGCATAAACAGTCCTATTAGGCCGGATGCCTAGGGGCTGTTTTTTTATGTTTAGTGACCAACGTGTGACCAATTTTTTAAAAATGCCAAAATCACAGTAAATCCCTGAAAACATCACACGCTTTTTCTTCATCTTTTTCGGTGATACAGACGAATAGCATGACCTCTTCAGCAATGCTTCAGGAAACAAAGGTTGCTGCCAAACGCTACGCTTTTTGGCGCAAAAGACGTTTAATTTTGACTCCATAAGTTTTTTTTCGCTTGAATAGCTTCTTAATAAAAAATTTACCGACTTCCGAAGAAAAATTGATAAACTAAAAAACGCTATATTGACAGAAAATTTATATTTCTTTATGATATACATATCATCACTAGCGTTGCATGAATATTAATTAAATATTCAGTCACCATTCTATCTTTATTTTTGCCAAAAAGGGAAGCACCTGAATAAAGGTAGCGCTGTCCATTTGGTAAGTTTATACAGTTATCCATAAGTGACGGGTCAGCAGGGATCGTTACGGTATGCTTCCACTCCTGATTCTACGAAGCCAATACCGGGACGACTCCCATAGATTAGCGGCTAGAATACGTGAAATCGCCAAGATGGATTTCCTGCTGTTTGTTTCCGATTGAATCAGGACGTTCAGACAATAGGCAATCAGAGCCAGATAAATCTGGTTTTTCACAGCGTATTCACTTTGACCGTAGAAATGCTTGATCTTCACGTGCTGCTTGAGCCACTTGAAGAACAATTCGATGGCCCAGCGAGAACGGTAGATTTCGCTGATTTCCTCCGCGGAAATGTCGAAACGATTGGTGATCAGCCGCAATTCGCCCCCCTTGCCATCAGGGATGACAAGGATTCGGAAAACGTTCTCCGTACAGTTCGGATTGGCGCCTACGAACGCCATCGTGTCGGAAAGGGCATCACTCCCTTCCGGAAGGGAGAATGTGTGGATGGGATGCAGAACGGCATTCTTCTTCAACCGACAGACGAAGAAAAGCCCATCGTCCGTGAAGCGGTCAAACCGTTCATAATCCACATACCCGCGGTCGAAAACATACATGGCCTCCTTGTCGTCAACAAGCACTTCGAGTTGATTACGGTCGTGCTCCTTGGCGTTCGTGATGACCTCTTTGTCGGGGTAATGAGTGCCGTTTTCATCGAACACCAAGCGTATATGCAGCTTTACGCCGGCCTTGGTCTCCCGGAATTCGGCCCATTTAAAATGGTTTACGTTCAACGGGATCGTTGTGGAGTCGATGATTTTCAGGAGCAACCCCTTTTTGGGCGAAAGTTTTTGTACAGCGATCTGACTAACCAGTTGCATGAAAAGATTCGACAGAACCGTTGGATCCAACCGATTATTCTTTCTGGAAAGCTGCGACACACTGATGGAATCCACGCCGATCGCCCGTTGGAAATCCCGGTTTGTCAGCGCTGCTTCCAGTGCGTGCAGGCTGTCTGACTCCATTAATTGAGCATACAGCATGAGAAGTGTGTAAGCTTGCGTCGTTAACTTCTTTGTATACCGGTCTTGCCCATGTATGGTCACAATTTCGTTGAATTTCTCAAAATCAATGGCATTCAGCCATTTACCAAATGAAGTTTTTCGTGTATTCTTGTCCATGAGTTGGTCCTTTGTATTGGATTTGGACAGGAACTACCTGTACCTTCCATTATAAAGGACTTTTTCTTTTGGATTCCTTAGATTTTTGAAGGTTTTATGAATTCCTAATCTTCAAAAGATATTAATGCAACACTAGTGACATATCATGTGTATGAATTTTGCAACGCTAAACTATTTGAAAAAAGGGGTGTTTGTATGGAGTTTTTGTCATGTAGACAATCAGGGGATATAGCGTACATTACATTAGAAAACCTGAAAGAATTTAACACGTTATCATTGCAACTGATGGAAGAGTTTGATCAGTTACTCCAAGAATTAGCTATAAAGCGCGAAGCGAAAGTGATCATTATTGAAGGTTCTCAAAAGGCTTTTAGTGCGGGTCATAGTTTAAGAGAAATAAAAACGAGAACGGAAAATGAAGTATTAGCCTTGTTCCAAGTATGCCAGCAACTTATGAAACGAATAAGAGAGATTCCGCAAATTGTTATTTCGAAAGTGGAAGGTGTTGCGGTTGCAGCAGGTTGTCAACTTGTTGCAGCAAGTGATTTAGCGGTTGCCAGTGAGGGAGCACGTTTTGCAGTTCCAGGTATTAACAGTGGACTATTTTGTAGTACACCAGCCGTGTTTTTAAGTCGAAATATCGGACGAAAGAAAGCGGCAGAATTATTATTTACAGGTAATCTTATGTCAGCAGAGGAAGCGAAAGCAGAGGGGTTAGTCAATAAAGTCGTTCCAGTTGAAAATTTGGATGACGAAACGGACAAGCTAGCGAAAGCCATTACAAAACAAAGCTTGAACATAATTGAATTAGGTAAAAGACAATTTTACCAGCAACTCAATATGGAAGATTTTCAAGCGTTGAATTATTCAACTGAAGTTATTGCTTTAAATACGAAACACCCAGATGCAGTAGAAGGAATTAGTGCTTTTCTTGAAAAAAGAACACCAGAATGGAACGATAAACCGAAACAAGAAATAAAATAATGGTTTTGCTAAGGAATCTCATTAAATGGGAAACAGTTCAGATATGAATTGTTGTTAAAATTCATTGTATGGGATTGGAAAACATTATGTCAGATAGTACTGGAATTTAATGCGCGCACGACATTTTGACAAGGTAGAGGTCGCTGGTTCAAGACAAGTTGAAATCATAGCAAGGTTGTCGGAACAACCTTTTCTGAAGACAGTCATTAGGCGAGATGCCTAGAGGCTGTTTTTTCATTAACGCCCCTAGTAGTTTTAGCACCCTACTTTACGAGTGATCAGGGGTTTTAAGTTTTTTGTATGCCAATGGAGTCATATTCATCAGCTTTCGGAATGTGGCAATAAAATAGCTTGTACTGTTAAATCCCACTTGATAGGCGACCTCTGTGACATTGGATTCTGGTTGTTGTAGTTATCTGTGCCATCCCCTGCCATCGTTTGGGGTGTTTTATCTGGTATAGCTTTAGCTTTTTATACTTTATATGTCGTTCCATTACTGAAACAATTCGACTCACTTGTCATTGTCGGTTGGGCAATGATTATCGGTAGTTTTGCATTAAGTTTTATTCATCCACCTTGGATTTTACAAGCTTGCCGATAGAAGCGTATTTATACTTAATATTCGTTATACTATTTGGTACAATGATTGCATTCTGGTTTTATATGGAAAGTTTACAAAGTCTTTCACCTAAAGAAACAAGCCTTTTAGGCAGTTTAGAACCACTAGCAGCTGTTCTAACAACAGTCTTTTGGTTAAGAGAACCATTTGGGTTGTTTCAATGGGTTGGTACCGCTTGTATTATTGCAATGATTTTATTTTTGGCATTGAAAAAGACTCCTTCAAATAATTAAATTTAAAAAATTGAAAACCTATCAGAGTTGACTATATAGAACGAATATTTTTTTATTTAACGGGCATTGATAGTTGGGAAATAGTGGACCCTTCACTGTTCCTCTTTTTAATGAAGTGATAGGAGCTTAGTGAATAAAATAGTGAAGGGAGACTTTTATGATAATTTTAGTTGTTTTTGGAGTCGTATGTGGAATGATTGCTAGTATAGTCGGGGCAGGCAGTTCCATGATGATGACGCCTTTACTACTATATTTATATCCCTTACTTACCGGGACGCATTTTACTATTCAAACGATCACATCCGCAACGCTGGCACTGACTCTTTTTTCTACAGCAACGGCTTCGATCCGGTACCATCAGGAAAAACTCATACCGTATCGTTATGCTCTAATACTCGCAGCCAGTGGTTCGTTCGGTTCATTCATCTCTGGAGGTTACATTGCGCAATATGTGGATCGTTTATTTGTTTTGATCCTTTTCGGTATTATTGCTGTTTTGTCGTTCGTCTTTAATTTAATTCCCATTAAAGAAAATAAGGTTCAGAAACCGGAGACAATGCTGTTAGTAATGGGGATTGTTCTTATCTTTTTCTTGGGTATCACTACAGGGATTATTGGAATTGGGGGTATGGTTCTGTTTATGCCGTACCTAGTCTATGTATTGCATTTTCCAATTCGCAAAGCAATCGGGACTACTACACTTTCGGGAGCTATGATTGCTCTTTTCGGGATTATCGGAAAATCTGTCGCAGGCATGATGTATTGGAAAATTGCTCTAATTGTTGCGGTTGGTGGGATGGTGGGGGGGTATATTGGGCCGAGTTTAGGTCAATTCCTCCCTGAGCGTCTACTGCGTTATGGTCTGGCGGTCATTCTGCTTTCGATTATAGCAACAGTCGCAATAGATATCATACAGTTGGTTATGTAATGAATTTTATAATGAAAGGGAACAACGTTTCAATTTTTGTGGAACACTAATCCTCTCTGAATAAGACCCTTAACAGGCCGGATGGCTGAGGGTCTTTTTTGTTGCTTAGGAAATTATAAAATTTTGACCTGTGGATAACTGTTCGATAAAATGTTCGTATACTCGAAGGGACTGAGACGCGATGAGAGGGACTAGTGGAGTCATCAAAAGAATACTGAAAGACCATTTCGATGGGTTTTGGCAAATGCACTCTACTTTGTTTCCCGAAGCTTATCGAGAGGATATAAAAGAAACCGTCCTGAAAACAATCCGTTGTGGATCCTCGGATGTAGGATATGCGAGATATGAATGTCTGGGTTGTGAAGGGAATCCATCTCCTGTCATTGTCTGTTTCACATGCAAGAGCCGCTTTTGTAATAAGTGTGGAAAGAAATATACGGATGACTGGTCCACCAAACAGCAGGATTTAATCTTTAATGTGCCGCATCGCCACATGGTATTCACCATTCCCGAGGAACTTCGGAATATCTTTTTCCACGACCGCAAAAAATTGAATGAGTTGAGTAGACAGGTAGCCGGGGTCTTCCAATTCTATTATCGTCGTAAAAGCAGGAAGCGCAACCTACAAGCCGGGGTGATCACGGTCATCCATACGTTCGGAAGGGATCTGAAGTTCAATCCACATATACATGCCCTAGTGACGGAAGGGGCGATTGATAATCGGAATGAATGGTGTTCAAGTGATTTCATTCCCTATGAATTCTTACGGAAATCCTGGCAAAAGGTGCTACTCGATTTAATGAAGAAGTGGTTTCCCGATCACCCAAAGGCCCAGGAATTAATCAATGATTTATATAGGCGATATCCGAAAGGATTCTATGTGAACGCAGAACAGAAAATGAAGGATGCCAAAGGGGCAGCCAAATACATAGGCAGATACTTGGCGAGACCGGCCATCGCCGAATATCGCATTGTCGGATACGATGGGAAGGAAGTCGAGTTCTGGTATGAAGATCATAAAACAGGGAAACGGGTGGACGTGAAGCAGTCGGTCTATCGATTCCTGTTCAATATTTTACAGCACATCCCACCAAAACACTTCAGAATGGTGGGCCGTTTTGGGTTGTATAGCAGAAGATCGTATCAGAAGGCAAATCAAATTCTAAGCCTTTATGCCTTCATGCGGACAAAACAACTTTCCATGCTTTTGGAAAGAAGGAAAAAGAGAAAAACATATCGGGAACGGATGAGGGAGGCTTTTGATCGGGATCCGTTTATTTGCCCGTGTTGCCATCGGGAGATGGACCTGGTGGAGATTTGGCATGCTGATTATGGAATCCTGTATCATTATATGGAGGGCATGAAAATTATTAAAAGAAGGGAGAAGTCGGAGGATGCCAACAGACGAAGAACTGGATGAACTGAACCGAGCATTTTTACAATCATTAGAAGAGGATGACCCGTTCGGATTGAACGAAAAAATAAGTACGATTGAATTTGAGTGTCGGGATTGTCAGGAATTAGATGACGTTCCCGATTTTGTAGTGGCGGACTTTCAGGTCGACTTAAAACAGAATGAGGAAGTCGAAATCGAATGTCCTTTTTGTGGTGGGACCATGCATAGAGCGAAAAAAAGTCCCAAGTGAATCGATTCCACTTGGGACGGGGACAGAGGCGCTTTAGCGCTTTTGTTCTGCGATTCACTTCTCCTGTTTATCCCACTCTTCTATGTTCCAGAGGACGCCGAAACCGTGATGGCCAAGTATGCGCGTGCTGATGCCGGTCACTTCGTTATTCACTCCGTACAGCGCCTTTAAATAAACGAGGAATGTATACGGCGGGTCTTGCGTCAATTCCTTCTGGAAACGCACGTAGAGTTCTTTCCGTTCTTCAGGATCCGTAGCGGTCCGGGCCGCTGTAAGTAACCGGTCCACTTCGAGGTTACGGTATTTACCGAAATTGTATCGTCCGTCGCCGATCTCGCTGCTATGGAACAATCGGTAGGTATGGTCATCAGGATCATATTCACTCCCCCAACCAATGAGTAATGCCTCCTCGCCGTCGTACCGGACCGCATTTTGATCCACCGGCTTCGGTTCAGCAAGGATGCCGATCCGCTTGAGCTGCTGGGAGACGACATTGACCAATGCGACGCGTACCGGATCTTGTGCGGGGGCGACAAGTTCGAATTCGAAGCGCTTCCCATCTTTCTCTAAAATACCATCTTCGTTTTTCTTCCATCCCGCATTTTCTAACAGTTCTTGCGCCTGTTTGTAATCCGGTCCAGTCAAGTCCGTCCGGGGATTCGCCACCCATGATTTCTGGAGTGGGCCGTATGCGGCTTCTCCCTTCTCCAAAAGGACGCCTTCCACGAGTGCCTCTCTATCGACGGCAAGGCTGATGGCCTGCCGCACTTTGGGATCCTGGAAAATGTCTAAGTCCAAATTGAACAGGATTGCCCGGTAATCGGCAGTCTCCAGTTCATGGAGTGTGAATGAATCCGATTCCTTTACCGCCTTCAGCTGGGCAGGGGATAGGTGAGCCAGATCGATCTCTCCCGCTTTCAGCTGCACGAGACGTGTGTTGGCATCAGGGATGGCTTTGAAGACAACTTCATCCAGCTTCGGGGTCTGTCCGTAATACCGAGTATTCCGCTCAAGGATAATGGTACCATCGCTTTTCCATTCTTTCAGCTTGAATGGACCGTTTCCGATTGGGTTGCGGTTGTACTCCGTTTCATTCAAGTTTTCACCATCAAGTACATGCTTCGGCACGATGCCGACTTTCAACTTGTCAAGAAGCGGTGGATATGGCTTATGGAGGGTGATCCGCACTTCATGATCGCCTGTTGTCTCCACCTTGGCGATTTCGCTGAATTCACCCGCAATCGGGGTGTTTGTCGAAGGATCAAGTATTTTTTCCAATGTGAATACCACGTCTTCGGGCTTCACGGATTCTCCGTCTTGCCAGACAGCATCTTTCCTCAATTGGAATGTATATGTCAGTTGATCTTCGCTGACGGACCAGCTTTCGGCCAGGTCCGGGGTCACTTCATTTTGTTCGTTCGGCTTGGTCAACCCTCTGTACAGCAACGTGTCGATTTCCTGGCTTTCATCAAGGATTGGGTTTACTTTATCAATTTCGGATTCCATACCATAGACGAGCTGTTTTTTCACAGTTTCCCCTTGATCGGCGGTTTTTCCGCTGCATCCGCTAATTAAAGCGAAGAGTAGCAGGGTTATGATGCCGACTGTCGATTTTAACAAAAATCTCTTCAATTGTATTCCTCCTGAATGGTAATATCATTTGGTATTTTCCCGCCGGGTATATGCGCGAGCAGGCTTTGGGTGAAAGGCTGTCTGGACAAACTCAGCTCCGCGGCAAGTTGTTCATCCACGATTCGACCATTTTGGATGACGTATATCCTGCTGCACAGGGCAAGGGCCGTCCGAATATCATGTGTGATGAACAGGATGGACAGGGCATCCTGTTCACGGAACGATCGAACAAGGTCTATCATCTTGGCCTGTGTACTCATATCCAAGCTGGCAAACGGCTCGTCGAGGACGAGAAGTTCCGGCTGGACAGCGAGCGCCCGCGCCAGTGCAATCCGCTGACGCATGCCACCTGACAGTTCATGCGGATACTTCTGCGCCGTCTCCGGAGGAAGGCCGACTTTTTCAAGGAGCGTCTCAGTCACTTGCTGCCGTGTCCGCGCATCGACTTTCCTATATTCCAATCCTTCTCCGACAATCCGTCCCGCTGTCCAGCCGGGGTTGAATGACGCGGCAGGATCTTGATGCACCCATTGCACGCCATCCGGCCAATTAGTTGTTCCTTGCCAGTGGATATGACCTTCTGAGCACGATTCCAGTCCGAGAAGGAGCCGGGAAAGGGTGCTTTTTCCTCCACCGCTTTCGCCAATCAGACCGACGATTTCTCCGGCGCCGACTGTCAGTGATGCTCCGTCCACGGCTTGGAAGCCCCTTTTGTACAGGAAACCTCCAGAAACATAGACTTTGGATACATCATGCGCCTCGATAAGAGGAACCTCCTTGGGCTGGGAATCCGCTTTATTTTCAGGAATTCCTGCAAGTGTTCGATAATTATTCAACAACCGACGGGCGGTCTCCGACTTCGGATTACGGAATAGCCGGCGGACCGGAGCATCTTCGACCAGTCGTCCGTTGCTCATAACAAGGATGCGGTTCCCGACATCCGCCGCGACGCCAAGGTCATGCGTGATCATCAACAGCGTTCCACCTGTCTCTACTTGCCAATCTTTAAGCAAGCGGAGCACAGTCGCCTGGATAGGGAGGTCCAATGCGGTCGTCGGTTCATCGGCAATGAGCAGTGCCGGTTCCAATGAAGCCGTCAGAGCAAGCTGAATCCTTTGGCGCATTCCGCCGGATAGTTCATGTGGATAAGCGGCAACTATCCGTTCGGGATCAGGCAAGCCTACCCGCTCAAGCCAGCGAAGTGCTTTTTGCTCCGCTTCTTTTCTCTTCAATCCTTATCCCGCCGGCCAGGCCGCTGATGGTCCCTAGAAGGACACCCCAAAATACAGTAAGCATCATGGACAGGAAACCGACCGCCAGCGAAATTCTGCCTCCGTATAGCAGCCGTGCCCAGACATCTCTACCAAGTTCGTCGGTACCGATCAGATGGATGCCGCTTGGGGGCTGCAGCACTTGGTCCATCCGGATTTCGAGCGGGTCGTGTGCAGTGAGCAATGGTGCGGATGCGATGATAATCAGAAGAAGGAGGATTGCTGCTAAGGACGCCGATGTCAGGGTTCTTCTCATAGTCTCACCCCCCTGCCTGTCACTTCCTGCCGAAGCCGCGGATCAATCCAGGCTGCGACAAGGTCGGACAATAAATTGACGATGATGACAAATCCCATACTGAGCAAAATGATCGCCAGCAGGACGGGATAATCATGGGCGAGCGCCGATTTTAGCGCAAGACGCCCCAACCCGGGCCACGAGAAAATCGTTTCCACCACAATGGAACCCGCCAATGAAATGGCGAGCGAAGTACCGGTGTATGTGATGAGTGGAACGGCGGCGTTAGGCAAGATGTGGCTAAACCAAATTCGGTGTTCCGAAATGCCGCGCGCCCGGAGCGCATATATATGATCTTGTTCTGCAGATAAGGTGAGGTGGTTCCGAAATAGTCGGATATAAAAACCGGCATGAGACAGCGCGAGGACAAGCGCTGGCATGATGAGATGTTTGAGGGAGAAAGTTCCATCACCCATACCGGAAGAAGGCAGGACACCCATCTGGACCGTGAATAATAGCATCATCATTAGTGCAAGCCAGAAGGGAGGGACCGCCATGAGGATCACGCTGAACAAGAGGACAGTGCGGTCATAGAATGTGTTACGCCGGATGGCTGATGTCATCCCGAATAGGAGGGCCAAGCCGATAAGGAGCAATTGCGATGCAATCAGCAGTACTGCCGTTGGATAAAAAGTTCGCATGACGACGGCGTCCGCGGGTTCACCCGTAAGATAGGAGGCTCCCCAGTTCCCCTGAAGAGCCTGTCCGGCCCATTTAAAATACTGGACAGGAAGCTGTTCATCCAAGCCAAGGTTCGCTGCAATCCGCTCCCGCTCCGCATCGGATAGTTTCTGCAGCTGCTCACCATACATAGCCGCTGCGGGGTCTCCTGGCAGAATGCGAATGAATGCAAAGCAGAGCAAGCTTCCGAGAAGCAGAACAATGCCGGCTTCCGCGGATCGTTTCAATAAAAAAAGACCCATTTCCGACCTTCTTTCTACAACAGTTTCCGCTTCTATTTTATCATATTCCGGTGCTCGTGGCATTCGAATGCTACGAGCACCGGAAAGCATCGTCCATTTTGGACTGCTATCGATCATACGTCTTTTGGGGCCTCTTCCGGCACTGCGCGGTACACGGTGAATGCCAATAGGATGGCCACAAGGGACATGGCGAAGGCAATGAAGTAGACAAGTTCCACGCCCGCCACCATCGCCTGCTGGATTGCCGCAGGGTCAAGCGGGTTTGATACATCTTTCAGGAAATGGAGCTGTCGGGCATTCATGATGCCGATGAAGACGGACACCCCGATGGCTCCGGCAACAGGCTGCAAGGTAGTCATCACTGCGGTGCCATGCGGATAGAGCTGCTTAGGCAACTGGTTCAATCCGTTCGTTTCGGCCGGCATCATGATCGCTGAGATGGACAGCATCAGCAGGATATATCCGACAACTACGACCCAAAGCGGAGTATCGAGATCCAATCGGCTCATCATAAACATCGTCCCGCTCAGCACGATGGTCGCGGGGATCATCAGCAATCTCGGTCCGAATTTATCGAACAGAGCACCCATGAATGGCGACATCACGCCGTTCAACAAACTGCCTGGCAATAAGACCAATCCTGCCGTCGCCGCCGACAATGCCAAGGGACCTTGCATATAGATCGGCAGAATGATTTCGGATGCGAACATCGCCATGATGATGATTAAAAACATGATGACCGAATGGGTGTACATTGGATATTTGAACACCCGTAAATCCATGACCGGCTCTTTCAGCTTGAGTTGACGGATGGCGAATAAAGCAATTCCCGTCAATCCCGCTAGAATGGAAACGATGACAGTCGGACTGAAGAAACCGGCTTCGCTTTCGCCGACGGCACTGAAACCGTAGATCGTTCCCCCGAATCCGATTGTGGAAAATACGATGGATAGAACGTCAATCTTCGGTCGGGTCACTTCCGATACGTTGATCAAATATTTGGATGCAAACACAATGGAGAATAAAGCGAATGGAATGACGGTGATGAATAAAAAGCGCCAACCGAGATATTCGACAATGACTCCGGATAAGGTAGGCCCGATTGCCGGGGCGAACATGATGACCAATCCGATAAGCCCCATAACTTTCCCGCGTCGGTGCGGCGGATAAATCAACAGGAACACATTAAAGATGATCGGCATCAGCAACCCCGTCCCGACCGCCTGGACGAGACGTCCGACTAATAGGATGGCAAAAGTGGGGGCCATGGCACTGATTGTTGTTCCGATTGTAAATACGATCATCGTTCCCAGGAACAATTGGCGTGTTGTGTACCATTGCAATAACAGGGCGGAAACCGGGATTACAATTCCCATCACTAACATGAATCCTGTCGCCATCCATTGAACTGTGGGCAACGTGATATCGAATTCGTGCATGAGTGTCGTAAGTGCGATGTTCAGCAAGGTTTCATTCAATATTGCAAAGAAAGCGCCGATGATCAAAGACAACATGATCGGTATGACTTTGACATTCGGATCGTCGGCCAAGTATTCGTATTTCGTTGGTTGTGTAGTTTCTTTCATAAGAAAATCCTTTCCGGATATGTAATTTTGGTCCAAAAAAGAAGGGCCTTTTGCGTGAGGAACGAAAAAGGCACTCCAACAGCCATTATACGATACTATTGCATCCGGAAGAAGATGTCATTGAAAAAAAGTTGAGTACAATGGAGAAACGTAAAAACAGGCGAAGAAAAGAACTTCTCCTCACCTGTTTCCCCTGGTACTTAATACGAATCGGTCTCGCGGCTTATGTCTTCCGCTTTCTTCGGCGCTTGTTCGCCGTCTTTATTTCCAAGTGGATGTTGACTGGATCCATCGGCATCTGCTTTTTGCAGTCCTTCTCTGAGACGTCGGCCGTATTCTTCATCGGCTTCCTCAGCGAGAGCGATCATTTTCTTTTGGATGCGCGGATCGCATGTAGACAGGTCATTCACCAGATTGTTGATCAGTTCATCCTTTTCCCAATCTTCAAAAGCACGGTATGTTTCGCCGGCCTGTTTTGTGTTGTCGTTGCGATCGATGGATTCTCGGACGAGGTTTCCCTCTATGCGAGGAGTGTGCTCTTTTCCGTCTTGTTTCGCTTCTTGCAGTCCTCCGAGAATGGACGGTTCATAATTGATATGTGGATTTTGTCCAGGTGCCCGATCCACTTTATACTGCATTTGCCCACCGCTCTGATTGGTCGCTACTCTCTTTTTCGGGGCATTGATCGGCAGCTGAAGATAATTGGCGCCAATCCGATGGCGTTGTGTATCGGAATAAGAAAAGGTCCGTCCTTGCAACATTTTATCATCCGAGAAATCGAGACCATCGATCAGAACACCTGTCCCGAATGCAGATTGTTCGACTTCGCTGAAATAGTCTTCGGGATTTCTATTTAATATGAGCTTTCCGACAGGCAGCCATGGGAATTGGTCATTCGGCCAAAGTTTCGTATCATCAAGCGGATCGAAATCCAGTTCAGGATGCTCGTCATCACTCATGATTTGAACGAAAAGTTCCCATTCCGGGTAATCCCCGCGCTCAATTGCATCGTATAGATCCTGCGTGGCGTGATTGAAGTTTTTCGCTTGGATTTCCTCCGCTTGTTTTTGCGTCAAGTTTTTAATCCCTTGCTTCGGCTCCCAATGGTATTTAATGAGAACCGCTTCGCCTTCACTGTTAATCCATTTATACGTATTGACGCCGGATCCTTGCATTTGTCGATAGTTGGCTGGAATTCCCCAAGGTGAATAGATGAACGTTACCATATGGAAGGATTCCGGTGAACTGGCGCAGAAATCGAAAAAGCGTTCACTGTCTTGGATATTCGTAATTGGGTCGGGCTTGAAAGCATGAATCATATCAGGGAATTTGATTGCATCGCGGATGAAAAAAATCTTTAGGTTGTTGCCGACCAAATCCCAGTTTCCGTCATCCGTATAAAACTTGACCGCAAACCCTCGGGGATCCCGAAGGGTTTCAGGAGAATGCCCACCGTGGATAACGGTTGAAAAGCGGACAAATACAGGAGTCTGTTTCCCTTTTTCTTGAAACAATGAAGCTCTTGTATATTTCGAAACCGGTTCATCTCCGACTGATCCATACGCCTCAAAATAACCGTGGGCTCCTGCACCTCTACCGTGCACGACACGTTCGGGAATCCGCTCTCTGTCAAAATGACTTAGTTTTTCGATGAAATCGTAGTTCTCCAATGTGGCAGGACCTCGGTTGCCGACAGTCCGTAAGTTTTGGTTATTCGTGATCGGATGTCCTTGCCGATTGGTCAACGTCATCTCGTTTTCCTCGTTTGTTGTCTGATTTTTGTTTTGATCTTTATTCATTGTCGCATCCTCCTAAAATGTGAATTCCTATGCTGGGGATATGGTAAGCCTTTCACGATTGTAGATTGATTAAACCATGACAAGTAATGGAAGTATGTCTGAAAAACGGCTTTTCCAATGAAGGGATTGGAAAAGCCGTTTTTTTACTTCGTATGATTGTTTTCGTTGTGAGTAAAGTATAATTACTGAGTCTGTTCTAGCGCTTGGTGTTCATCATCGAAATAGAGGAAAGTTTCTTCGTCGAGTTCAGCAAGTCGCTCTTTATTGATTCCTAACGCAAGGTTTCCTTCAAAAATTGTTTCCCACCAAGTTTCTGTTGTCGTCATAACCATTTCCTCCTCTGATTGGTGTTGTCCTTTATTTACCCCTGACTTTGGAAAAGCGAAACGTCAATCATCGAAATAGAATCGGAAGGCCTAATTATGTAACACGGTTATAGGAGTCGGTTGTCAGTCATAGTATATGGAGTTGGGGCAGGTCCGAAACTGCGTACTTGGTCGGAAAATTTGTCGAAAAAGACAGTTCTTTGGAAATATTGACTTTCAAAGATGGCTGTAAGCGCTTACGATTCTGCGCGGGACAAATTTCGGGCTTTGCAGAAAAATAAAAAGAGACATACAATGGAAATACCAAGGAACGGAGGGAATCTCATGATTTTCACAGCGGATCAGGCGGAAAGGCT
Organism: Bacillus sp. OxB-1; assembly: GCF_000829195.1. GTDB lineage: Bacteria > Bacillota > Bacilli > Bacillales_A > Planococcaceae > Sporosarcina. Next base: position 1,926,629 of record NZ_AP013294.1, read on the forward strand.
GATTGCCCATCAGCGGGCTTATTATTTTACAGGCAGAACGCGAAGTGCCGCTTTCCGTAAAAAAATGTTACGACAATTGAAACAAGCGATCGAGTCGAATGAACAAGCCATTTATGAAGCTCTTCATCATGATCTTGGAAAAAGTGATTTTGAAGCGTACGTCACGGAAATCGGGTTCGTCCTCTCCAGCATTTCGTATATGCTGGATCATTTGGACGAGTGGTTGCAGACCGAAGCCGTGAAGACCCCGATCCATCTGCAGCCGGCTTCCAGTTGGATCATCCGGGAACCGTATGGATCGGTTTTGGTCATCGGACCTTTTAATTATCCATTCCAGCTCGTTATGGAACCATTGATCGGCGCGATAGCAGGTGGGAATTGTGCGGTGGTCAAACCATCGGAAACAGCGGTCCACACAGCGGCCATTGTGAAAAAGGTCATCTCAGAGACATTCCCAACCGAATACATTTGCGTCATCGAAGGAGAACGGGAAGAAACAGCGACGCTTATTCAGGCGTCATTCGATTATATATTCTTCACAGGCAGTGCGGAGGTCGGAAAAATTGTCATGAAGGCTGCGGCAGAGCGGCTGACGCCGATCACATTGGAACTCGGCGGCAAAAGCCCGGCACTTGTAGATCAGACGGCCGATTTGGCAAAAGCGGCTGAACGGATTATTTGGGGGAAATTCATCAATAACGGGCAAACTTGCATCGCGCCGGACTATGTTCTCGTACATCATTCCGTCCATGAGCAGTTTGTTTCGGAGATGGTCCAAGTATTGCACCGATTCTATGGAAAGGATGCGTCTGTAAGCCCGGATTATGGCCGGATTGTCAATCAAAAGCAGTTTGACCGGTTGGCGAGGATCATCCAAAGGGAACGGGAGCATCTTTTTTATGGTGGAAGCAGTCGCAGGGATGACCTGTATATGGAACCGACGCTGCTTTGTAATGTCGCATGGGACGGTCCAGCGATGGAAGAAGAGATTTTCGGTCCAATCCTTCCAATCCTACTATATGATAATTTGGCTGAAGCCATTCATCATATCCGACTCTTGCCGAAACCACTTGCGGCTTATATGTTTACGGAAAACAAACAGGCGGCGGAGTACTTTATCGAAAACGTCCCTTTTGGCGGCGGGTGCATCAACGATACAATTTCACACGTCGGCAATATCCATCTGCCATTTGGCGGAGTCGGTCCGTCCGGCATGAATGCGTATCATGGCAAAACAAGCTTCGAGACGTTCACCCATGCGAAATCGTTGCTGAAACGAAGCACCGCCATCCCGATGCGCATCGCTTTCCCGCCGTATAAGGATAAATTGAAATGGATCAAACCGCTTCTTCGATGAGAGGCGGTTTTTTCTCCTTTAGTGTAATCGGGACGAAAAAAAAGTATAATGAACGGATGGAAGAGAATGAAAGGAAGAAAAGTATGGATACCGAAAAATTATTTGCAATATTGCCGAACAAGGAAATTGTCGGGGAGCTGCCGGCGACGGTGACCGATATGGCTGTCGATTCGCGAGCGGTAAATGCAGGGGGCGTGTTCGTCTGCATCGAGGGCTTTACAGTGGATGGCCATGATTTTGTCGGCAAGGCTGTTGACAATGGGGCTCGCGTCATCGTCGCTTCGAAGCCAGTCGACGTAGATCCGGAAAAAGTGGCGGTCGTGCTTGTTGATGATACGTCGCGGGCAGTCGGTTTGCTGGCCTCCCGTTTCTATAGTTATCCTTCGCGGAAAATGACGATGATCGGCGTCACCGGGACAAACGGAAAGACAAGCGTCAGCAATATCATCCACGCCATTTTACAGGAGAGCGGAGAGCGTTCGGCTGTTTCAGGGACTATCGGGTTTAATTTGGACGGCATTTTATATGAAACCGAGAATACGACGAATGATGTCCTGACGACGCAAGGGATGATTGCCCGCGCTGTGCAGGAAGGTTGTTCGACGATGGCGATGGAAGTATCGTCGCACGGACTCGTGGAAGGCCGTTTGGCTGGTACGGAATTCGACATCGCCATTTTTACGAATTTGACGCATGATCACCTTGACTTTCATGGGACGATGGAGGATTACGGGTATGCGAAAGGTCTTTTATTCGCCCAGCTGGGACAGGACTTGGAGAAGCGTAAGTTTGCCGTGCTGAACGCAGACGACGAGTGGAGCGAGCGGATGGGCAAGATGACGCCGTTTCCAGCTTTGACTTACGGAATCCGGAATGATGCGATATTCCGCGCTTCGGACATTGTATTGGCTGCGGATCGCACGACGTTCCGACTCGCTTCCCCTGAAGGCGAATTCGAAGTTGATATGAAATTGATCGGGGAGTTCAGTGTCTACAATGCGTTGGCAGCAATCGCCGCTTTATTTGCAAAAGGCATGGGGACGGAGGACATCATCGGGCATTTGGAGAAGATCTCTTCCGTCAAAGGCCGGATGGAGAAAGTGGAAACTTCCCTTCCGTTGACGATCTACATCGACTATGCCCATTCACCCGATGCCATCGAGAAGGCGATCCATGCCGTGCTGCCGTATAAAAAGAATAAATTGATATTCGTCATCGGGACAGGCGGAAACCGGGACCGGAAAAAGCGGCCCGTCATGGCAGAAAAGGCATCCGTTGCCGATTATGTTATTCTGACAACCGATGATCCGCGGGACGAGCCGTACGAATCAATTCTCTCCGAATTGGAAGCTGGCATGACCCATGACCAATACGCCTGCATCGGCGACCGGGCAGAAGCCGTCCGCCATGCGGTATCTGTCGCAGAAGAAGACGATATCATCATCTTCGCCGGCAAAGGCCATGAAGATTTCCAAATCATCGGCAACGTAAAACATCCGCATTCGGACGCCGCAATCGCATTGGAAGCCGCTGAGCAGAAGTTCGGAGCGGGGCAAATGAAGAAATGAATGAAGGGCTGTCCTTGTGGGGACGGCCTTTTGGGGTTGGGGTGTTTCGGAAGTGGGGCAGGGGTGTTTCGAGGTTTGGGTGAAGTGTTGAGGACTTGGTGCAGAGGCGTTTCGAGGTTTGGGGGGGAATGTTGTGACTTTGGGGCAGAGCGTTTTGAAGTTTTAGGGAAGTGTTGTGCACCCGGAGGTAATCGTTTCGAGGTTTGTGGGAAATGTTGTGCTCTTGGATAGAAACATTTCGAGGCATAAGGGAAATGCCGTGAACTTTGATGAAGTGTTTCAAGGGTCGGAGAGAGGTTATAGATCCTTCGTGCTGTTGTTTTACACGGCCCTTGCAGTCCATGAGAGTTCGCTCGGGCCCTAACAGTTTCGAATGGAGCCCTGTCAGTTCCGTGAATTGCCCTTACAATTCCCCGAAGTCGTCCCGCTCAATTGGCTTGTGCCTTTCATTCTAGATAAAAAAATGTTGAAATCGGCTTTCAATCTGTCTATGCTAAGAAAAGCAGAACAGAAGGAGATTACATTTATGGATAAACCGATACAAGAAGAAATTGCATCACGCCGGACTTTTGCGATCATCTCCCACCCGGATGCGGGGAAAACGACGATGACGGAGAAGTTGCTCTTTTTCGGCGGCGCCATCCGGGATGCCGGGACCGTCAAAGGGAAGAAGACCGGAAAGTATGCGACATCGGACTGGATGGAAATTGAGAAACAGCGGGGAATTTCGGTGACGTCCTCGGTCATGCAGTTCGATTATGACGGGAAACGGGTAAATATCTTGGACACCCCGGGCCACGAAGATTTCAGTGAGGATACGTACCGTACGTTGATGGCGGTCGATGCGGCTGTCATGATGGTCGATTCGGGGAAAGGGATCGAGCCGCAGACGATCAAATTGTTCAAAGTCTGTCGTATGCGGGGCATTCCGATTTTCACATTTATGAATAAAATGGACCGTCAGGGGAAAGAGCCGCTTGATTTGATGGAAGAGCTTGAAGAAGTGCTCGGCATCGAATCGTATGCGATGAATTGGCCGATCGGGATGGGGAAGGAATTCCTGGGCATCTACGATCGGTTCAATCATCGGATTGAGCAGGCGCGAGTCGATGGCGATAAGCATTTTCTCGCTTTGGATGAAGACGGCAGCCTTGCCGAACCGCATCCGATGGAGGAGACTTCCTATTATCAACAGGCTTTGGAAGATGTAATGCTACTCAACGAAGCGGGCAATCAGTTCGACGAGGAACGGGTAGCCAAGGGGGAATTGACGCCGGTGTTCTTCGGAAGTGCGTTGACAAACTTCGGGGTCCAGACCTTTTTGGAAACGTTCCTTCAATTCGCTCCAGAGCCACAACCTCGTCTGACGAAGGAAGAACAAGAGGTTGATCCCTTTTCAGAGGAGTTTTCCGGTTTCATTTTTAAAATCCAGGCGAATATGAACCCGGCACACCGGGACCGGATTGCGTTCGTGCGTATTGTGTCGGGGGCATTCGAGCGTGGAATGACCGTGACGGTCCCTAGGATTTCGAAGACGTTCAAGTTGACGCAGACGACGCAGTTCCTCGCGGATGACCGCGAAACGGTCAACGAAGCGGTGGCGGGCGATATTATCGGACTGCATGACACGGGGAATTACCAGATCGGCGACACGGTGATCGGCGGGAAGTCCTCTTTCCAATTCGATGCACTGCCGCAATTCACCCCTGAATTGTTCGTTCGGGTGACTGCGAAGAACGTTATGAAATCGAAGCATTTCCATAAAGGGATTTTGCAGCTTGTGCAAGAAGGGGCCATTCAATATTATCGTACACTTCATACCGAGGAAGTCTTGCTCGGAGCGGTCGGTCAGCTGCAATTCGAAGTGTTCGAGCATCGGATGAAAAACGAGTACAACGTGGAAGTCCGGATGGAACATATCGGTTCAAAAGTTGCCCGTTGGATTGAAAATGAAGGGGATGTCAAGGAGTCGATGACGGGTCAACGGGCGATGCTCGTGAAAGACCGTTACGATAATCTGGTGTTCCTCTTCGAAAATGACTTCGCGATGCGCTGGTTCCATGACAAATACCCGGACATCCGGTTATATAGTCTGTTGTAATGGAATGCCTGATGAGAGAGGAGACTTTCTTGTCAGGTTTTTATTTTGACTGCGCTTCATACGTTAGCAGTCAACTCCAAATGTTAAGCGTTAGCTCACGAACTTCCTCCACGTTTTGATGGGCCTTCAAAACTTCAAAACAAAATATCATGCCTCGAAACCGCTCTCCATCTTACCGTTCCCCCAAATGTGTCAAATCACCCAATTCCTCGTAATGGGATGTTCCGAATTGAAGTCGTGTTGTACATTGCATATGATGAAGATAACGTTTTTTCGATGAGAGGGTAGTGGATAGATGAAGATCAGTGACTTTTCAATTAAACGGCCGATTTTTACGATGGTTACTATGTTTCTCGTCGTTATACTCGGAGCCGTATCTCTTTTTCGTATCCCTGTGACGCTGATCCCTGATTTGAACCCGCCGATTGCGGTTGTGGTGACAAGTTATCCAGGGGCCTCTCCGATTGAGGTGAATGAAAAGCTGACCAAGCCGTTGGAGACGAGTTTGTCGACGACGCCCGGCTTGAAGACGATTCAGTCGTCGTCCCAAGAAGGCGCCAATTTCATCTTGCTGATGTTTGATTGGTCTACAGCCATTGATGATGTCCAGATGGATGTCATGCAGCGGATCGACCAAGTGCCTGTTCCGGACGGATCCCAGAAGCCGCGCTTTATGAAGTTCGACCCGGCGCAGTTCCCGGTCATCCAGCTTTCCTTGAGGACGACGAGTGATGAGGCCGATATCCGCAAGCTCGCGGAGCAGCTCGAGACCGAGTTGCGACGGACAGAAGGAGTCGCCAGCGTCACCGTATCCGGGGCGCTCGTCGAGGAAGTTCAAATCATCCTGAATCCCGAAAAGCTGGAGGCCAATGGGTTGGTCCAATCGGATATCGTGCAGGCGATTCAAGCTAACCATGTGTCGATGCCGGGCGAGCCGATTGAAACGTCGGAGGGCCAGCAATTGACGACACGGATCATCAGTGCGTTGACATCGATCACCGATATCCGGAATGTCGCAGTCGGCTTGAATCCATTGACCGGTGAGTCGATCACCGTGGGAGATGTCGCATCTGACGTGGCGTTGGTCGAGGCGCAATCGACAACGGAAACGCGCGCCAATGAAGACCCGGCTGTTCTGATGTCCGTGTTGCAGGAGTCGGGGACGAATACAGCGGATGTATCCACGGCATTTAAACAGGAGTTGGATCACCTTCTTGGTTCGGATGAATACAAAGAGATCGAAGCGGATATTTTATTCGACCAAGGGGACTACGTTAAGTTGGCCATTGGGAATATCGGCCAATCGTTGCTGCTCGGCGGCCTTTTTGCCATGCTTGTCCTGTTTTTCTTCCTGCGGGGCATTAAGAGCCCGATCATCATCGGCATTGCCATCCCGTATTCGGTGATCGTCACCTTCGTTTTGATGTTTTTTGCGGACTTTTCCTTGAACATCATGACGTTGGGGGCACTCGCGCTCGGAATCGGAATGCTCGTCGACAATGCGATTGTCGTCATTGAAAATATCGAAAGGCATTTGGCGATGGGGAAAGGGCCGAAACAGGCGGCACGGGAAGGGACAAAGGAAATCGGCGGTGCCATCACGGCTTCCACCTTGACGACCCTCGCCGTGTTCGTACCGGTTATTTTCATCAGCGGCCTGATTGGTCAGATTTTCACCGAATTTGCGTTGACCATCTCGTTTAGTCTGTTCGCCTCCCTCGTTGTGGCACTGACCGTTGTACCGATGATGGCCAGCCGCATGCTGAAGAAGCCGAAAAGGAATTTAGAAGCCCGCCGCCGCCGTTCGAAATCGCTGAACAACTTCGAGAGATCGGTCAGATGGGCTTTGAAGAACCGGGCACTTATGTTGATTGCCACGACGGTGCTCCTCGCGGCGAGTGCTTTCAGTCTGACAAGGGTGGGAACCGAATTTCTCCCGCCGACGGATGAAGGGTTCGTCAGCATCTCGGTGAAGTTGCCGAATGGGTCGTCGGTTTCCGCAACGAATGATATTGTGGAACAAATCGAGGCTGAATTGAAACAGCAGGATGATGTGGAAGTGTACGTCAGCTTGGTTGGTGGGACCCAGCAGAATCTGGCGCAAGGCAGCTCGGAATCGAATGTAGCCGAGCTGTATGTAAAGCTTGTCCCGTTGAATGACCGGGAGCGTTCCGTCTTCGAGTTTGTCGATGCAGTGCAACCGGATGTGTTGGAAAAGATCGGCGATGAGGCGGAAGTCAGTTTCAATCTTCAGACGGCATCCGGGTCCACGCCGAATACATTGTCATTCTCATTGAGTGATACGAATGAAGAACGATTGGACGAGGCTGTTCAACAATTACATGCTGAACTGACGTCGATGAACGGCGTGCTGGAAGTGTCAAATGACTTGCAAGATACGATGGAAGAAATCCGGATTGAGGTGAACCGGAGGAAGGCCGCTGAAAACGGATTGACGCCTTATCAGATTGCGCAGACGGTCAATCATGTGACACGTGGGGCATTTGCGACGCAAATTATTGGAAAACATGAGGCGGTCCATTCCGTGAACGTGCTCTACGAAGAGAGTTTCCGCAATAGTATCGAGAAGTTGAAGGACCTTAAGCTTTGGACGCCAGCTGGAACATTCATTGCCTTGGAGGATGTTGCCAAAGTCAGAGTCGATGAAGGTCCCGTGGCGATCCGGCGCGTGGACCAAGCCCATTCGGTGACGTTCAATGTGAAATATGAATCGTCGCAGACGCTCGGTGGGATGACAAAGCAAGTGCAGGAAAAGGTTGATGCATTGGAATTTCCGGATGAAATCGATATGACGTTCAGTGGAGATCGGGAACTGTTTGAAAGTGCAATCGATGACATGTTGCTGGCGATTGTCCTAGCGGTCGTTCTGGTCTATATCGTCATGGCGGCCCAGTTTGAATCATTTAAATACCCGTTCGTCATCATGTTCTCGGTTCCGCTTATGATCATCGGCGTTTCAATCGGCCTGTTCGTGACGAGCACGCCGATCAGTGTCACGGCGATCATCGGGATTCTAGTCCTCGTCGGAATCGTCGTGAACAATGGAATCGTGCTCGTCGATTACATCAATCAACGAAAAGAAGCGGGGCTCCATTCGTTCGATGCCATCATCGCCTCCGTCCGAGACCGGGTCCGCCCGATTTTGATGACGGCATTGACGACCATCCTCGGCCTGTTGCCGCTTGCACTCGGTCTCGGAGAGGGGACGGAGATGAACCAACCGATGGGGATTGCCGTCATCGGAGGACTCGTCAGCTCCACCTTCCTGACCTTGTATATCGTGCCGATCATCTATAGTTTGTTTGATAGGCAAACACGTAGACAGGCCCAGTTGAATGATTCGGAAAGGTGAACGTTCTGAGGTCGTGAGTGAACGTTTCGAAGTGCAACGGGTTTGTTTCGAGGTAGGGCGTGGATGTTTCGCGGTTTGATGGAAACGTTGTGAAGTCGGCGCAGTGTTTTGAGGTACTAAGAAAACGTTGTGAGGTCGTGAGTGAACTTTTCGAAGTGCAACGGAAATGTTGCTAGGTGAGGCATGGTCGTTCCGCGGCCCGGTTCAACTGGACAATATCTTTAGCAGGCGTGGAAAAACAGGAATTTCCACGCCTGTTTTTAATGAAAACCATTCCTGGTAAACTAATGCTCCTGCTGTCCCTTTTTCATGAAACCCGCTTGTCCTACATATAATTGCTATGCACATTGATTAATCTTCCGGCAATATAAGTAAAATGGTATACTCTGGGAAAAGGGGGCGGTGGCATGCGGACTCATTTGTTTACGGGGTTTCCCGGTTTCATTGCGACGCAGTTGATCAAGGGGTTGATTCGCCAACGGGACGTCGATAGGATTTATGCGATTGTCCAACCGGAGCAGATTGGACGGGCAGAGGAGCGGATTGATGGCATAATGGAAGAGTTGGAAGTTGAAATCCCGTTTGACTTGTTCGCCGGGGATATCACACAGACCGACCTGGGGCTGGATTCGACTGCACTGGGCAGCCTTCGGGATCAACCGCTTGTCGTCTGGCATTTGGCAGCTATTTATGATTTGGCTGTGGATGCGGAAAGCGCCTGGCGTGTTAATGTGGAAGGGACAAGGCAAGTGAACCGTTTCGTCGCCGGTCATCCGTCCATTATCCGTTATTTGTACTTCAGTACAGCCTATGTAGCGGGAAAACGGGAAGGCCTATTATTGGAAACGGAGCTGATCCGCCCCACAGCCTTTAAAAATCTTTATGAAGAAACAAAGTATGAAGCGGAAGTACTAGTCGAGGCTTTGAAGCCATCGGTCCCCGTCACAATCATTCGGCCGGGCATTGTCCGCGGGCATTCCCGGACCGGGGAGACGATCAAATTCGACGGTCCGTATTTTTTCATGAACCTGATCGATCGGCTGCGGTGGCTGCCGGCCATCCCGTATGTCGGAAGGACAGAGTCGCGGATCAATGTCGTGCCGATCGATTATATCGTCGATGCCTCGATCTACCTGTCCAGCCTAGGGGATGCGGCCGGCATGACTGTCCATCTGACCGATCCATCCCCTCATCCGGTCGAGGAGGTATATCGGGCGATGGTGATCGAATTGACGGGGAAACGTCCGAGAGGCAGGTTACCGCGGCAACTCGCCGAAAAAGGCCTATACTCCGTACGCCTACAACGGAAGCTCGGTGTGGAAGCGCAGACGCTGGATTATTTAACGTGGAATGCCACATTTGACACGAGTATTGCCGATCGGCTGCTAGAAGGGAGCGGCATCCGGTGCGCCGATTTCATTCAATCGATTCCAACAATGGCCAGCTTCTATAATGAACATAAACATAACCAGGATCTCCACGTGAAAATAGGATAATCTACGTTTACTTTTCCGGCTAGCGTGGTATAATAAAGCAAAAGAACCCGACAACTTAATAACTTTGACAATATGTCAAAGGGGAGTAGCTATAGGGAAACCTATTTCATAGTCGTCAATACATGGCGTACGCCATCGGTTATGATAGCTGGATATTTATATATTCCGACTTAGCGAGACCTTTGCCTTTTATTAAGGTGGGGGTCTTTTTTATATGTAGAAAATTGGAGGAATCAATGTGGAAGCGATTTTACTCGAGTACGCATGGGTATTGCTTGTGTTAATTGCCCTTGAAGGTTTGTTGGCAGCAGACAATGCAGTTGTGATGGCGGTCATGGTGAAGCATTTACCGCGGCCTCAGCAAAAGAAAGCTTTGTTTTACGGATTGCTCGGCGCGTTCGTGTTCCGGTTCGCAGCGTTGTTCATGATTACATTTTTGGTGAATATTTGGCAAATCCAAGCGCTGGGCGCCGCTTACCTGCTATTCATTTCCATTAAGAATATTATAGATCAGCGAAAAGGGGATACCGAGGATCATACGAAAGAACCGCGTCGTCAATCCGGTTTTTGGATGACCGTTTTGAAAGTGGAGTTGGCGGATATCGCGTTCGCCCTCGATTCCATGCTCGCGGCGGTAGCACTTGCTGTGACCTTGCCTGAACTTGGGGATTTCCATATCGGGGGCATCAACGGCGGTCAGTTCATCGTCATGTTGATCGGTGGAATTGTTGGTTTAGTGCTTATCCGGTTCGCCGCACGTCAATTTATCGTCATATTGGATAAATACCCAGCATTGGAAACAGCCGCATTCCTGATCGTCGGATGGGTTGGTGTGAAATTGGCTGTCCTTACGCTCGCACATCCGGGCTTAGGCATCATCGATCCTGATTTTCCGCACTCCACTCTATGGAAAACGACATTCTGGATCGTCTTGGCGGGTATCGCGTTGAATGGTTATTTGATCGGTGTCCGGAAACATCGCAAACAGGCATAACGGTTTTCAGCCGGTTACATCGCTCTCGGTGTAGCCGGTTTTTTATGTGAAAGTAAAAAAAGCGGAAGAATTCTTTTCTTTTTCCGGTTTATTCACTAAAATGGGGAGACGGCAACTTTGTTATCGCCTCTTTGGAGGAAGGTTTTCGAACAAGCTTGAGAAATTTGAACGCAATACTTGAGGTTTGTTGATCGAAAGGGATGAAGATTCATGAAGTTTTCACGGGAAAATCTTAGAAGATTCACCCCTGCTCAAATCATCGTATTTTATTACTTCTTAGCGATTGCCTTTTCGTACCTCTTATTGAATTTGCCGGGGGTATACCTTCCTGGCGTGGAAGTAAGTTTTCTCGATAGCCTCTTTACGGCGGTCAGTGCGGTTAGTGTGACCGGATTGACGCCTATTAGCATCGCCGGCACGTATTCCGTTTTCGGCCTCTGTATGTTGATGCTCGTATTGCAACTCGGCGGGATTGGCATCATGTCGATTGGGACGTTTTTCTGGCTGCTTGTCAAAAAAAGGATTGGTTTGCGCGAACGGCAATTGATCATGGTTGACCATAATCAGTACAGCTTGGCGGGTGTCGTCCATCTGATTCGTGAAATTGTGAAGATCATCTTTTTGGTCGAGATGATCGGTGGGCTGCTGTTGACGATTTACATCCGACCGTTCTTCGAAACGTTCAGTGATGCGTTGCTACATGGCATGTTCCTGGCCGTTTCGGCAACGACCAACGCGGGATTCGATATTACCGACGCTTCGCTTTTGCCGTACTTCAATGATTATTTCATCCAGACGGTGATCATGGTGCTGATCATCCTCGGAGCAATCGGATTTCCTGTACTCATTGAAGTGAAAAGTTATTTTTCAAACAAGGTTCCGAATTTCAGATTTTCCCTTTTTACGAAAATCACGACTACGACGTTCGGAATCCTTTTAGTTTTCGGGGCACTTATGATTTTCCTTTTGGAATCGGTCCACTCCTTCAAGGGGTTGGCTTGGCATGAAAAAGTATTCGCTTCGTTATTCCATTCGGTCTCGTCCCGGTCGGCCGGATTGACGACCTATGACATCACGGAGTTCAGCGAAGCGACCGATATCTTCATCAGTTCCTTGATGTTCATCGGCGCTTCGCCGAGTTCCGTAGGCGGGGGAATCCGGACGACGACCTTTGCCATCGCGTTGCTCTTCATCATAAATTTCGCGCGGGGCAATCAAGTGATCAATATATTCCATCGGCAGATCAAGCTGATCGATGTGTTCCGTTCCTATGCAGTCATCCTCCTGGCGGGCGCCATGGTGATGGCCGCCCTCCTGATCCTGCTGATTACGGAACCGGGAATCCCGGCCGTGACTTTGCTGTTCGAAATTACGTCAGCCTTCGGAACATGCGGCATGTCGCTCGGCATCACATCCGAGCTTTCACCGATCGGTAAAATGATTATCATGATCCTGATGTTCATCGGAAGGGTGGGCCTGATTTCCTTCCTCTACACATTGGGCGGAAAAACGAAAACAATCCACTATCATTACCCGAAAGAACGTGTAATTATTGGGTGAACCAAAAGAAAAGCTGTCCCCGGATTATAGGGACAGCTTTTCTTTTTCAGTATAAAAGAATTCTGGTGCTTCACCGTGTTTGAACAAAGTGATGAGATGGCCCGCCTTCTTTTCGACCCGGCCAGTTTCGGCTTCTTTCGGATCCACATGAATCGGTGTGATGAATGTTGATTTCCGGATGTTCCGTTCATGTAGTTTGAACTGGAGCTCCTGGATATCCAGCGGGGTTTTATTCGCCAAGATGTCGGATTCGATCCGTGTAAGCTCCTCCGCCTGCATCTCGTTTTTCCACCAGATTTTTCGCGGCTGGAATGTATGGTGCGCCAAGTAATCAAGTTTCATCAAACTACGTACAATGTCCATGTCGGCTTCTGTTTCATTTGCAAGAAAATCATCGAGACGGGTGAATAGGTCCGCAAGCTGATGGCCGATCCGGGACCAACCGCGATTTTCCCAATAGGTGCCGAACTGCTGAAAGAAATCGAAAGGTGTTTCAAAGACCGAAGTGACCAAGTATTCGATCGTCCTTGGCGTGCGGTTATCATTCCAATATTTCTCAAGGACATCTTCCGTATGCTTAATGCGTAAAATATCATCAAAAGACAGTACATTATTTGAAACGATTTCATAGGGGGCCACGTCCACATATTTATATCCATATTGCTCCGATAGAATCCGGAGCCCTGTTCCCCGCAATAGCTTTAAGAAGCCGAGCTGCAGCTCTTCGGGACGCATGGCGAAGACATCGTTGAACGTTTGTCGGAATGAATCATAATCCTCTTCCGGAAGCCCGGCGATCAAGTCGAGATGCTGGTCAATCTTCCCGCCACGCTTCACCATCGTCACGGTACGGGATAGCTTTTCGAAATTTTGACGGCGTTTGACCAGCTCGTTCGTCAAATCGTTTGTCGACTGGACGCCGATTTCAAATCGGAATAACCCGGCCGGTGCGTTGTCGTTCAGAAAATCGATCACCTCTGGGCGCATGATATCGCCTGTTATTTCGAATTGGAATACCGTACCCGGCAGATGCTCGTCAATCAAAAATTGGAACATTTCCATCGCATAGCTTCTGCTGATATTAAAAGTCCGATCGACAAATTTGATTGTCTTTGCGCCATTCGCCATCAAATATCGAATATCATCCTTAATGGCTTCCCGATTGAAATAGCGTACACCGACTTCAATTGAAGACAGGCAGAATTGGCAGGAGAAAGGACAACCTCTGCTTGTTTCGATATAAGTGACCCTTTTGGATAGATCCGGAATATCTTCCTTGAACCGGAATGGAGAAGGCAGCTCGCGCAAATCGAGCTTCGGCCCGGGAGCTGTAAACTTCAACTGCTCTCCATCCCGATAAGCCAACCCTTGGACGGTCGAGAAGCTGCGATTTTCTGCATGAGCCTCCAAAAGCTGTTTAAATGTCCGCTCGCCCTCCCCGATTGCGATGGCATCGATTTCCGGAACGCGTTGGAGCCAGTAATCATAATCGTAGGTCACCTCAGGTCCGCCTGCTACGATAAGAACGTCAGGTTTCACCTTTTTTAGCAACTGCATGACACGGATGGATTCTTCGATATTCCATATATATAAACTGAAACCGACAACATCCGGTTGCTTTTGATACAAATCAGATACGATGCTCATGGCCGGATCTTTGATGGTGTATTCGGCGAGTATCGGGTCGAATTCGGGTGCAGCATAGGATTTCAAATAGCGGATCGCCAAGTTTGTATGGATATACTTAGCATTTAATGTAGTTAAAACAATATTCATTTTTTGCTCCTTTTCCCATGTATATACAACTAGTTTACTTGAATTGTGAAATATAGTCCAAATCAACTATATGAATCAAACTGAATATATGGAATAATTTGAACTAGAGAGGTAATGGGCAAAATTAACTTTTCCGCATAATTCAACGGCATTTTTCATACTTTCTTTATATAGGTTAGGAGGAATACGCTTGAAAAATAAACAGGAAAATGTTGAGATACATCTATCTTTCTTGATTGACAATTCGCCCAACCCAAGCGCGATTGTCGACTTTGACGGACGTTTTTTATACGTCAATGACGCGTTTCGCGAACATTTTGGCAAAATCGAGGATGGCAAGCTACCGAGTATCCTCGCCGATCCGAACGACCCACAATATAATATATATGATTTCCAAGCAATCCAAAAAGCTCCTCTGGAAACCGACATAAATGTAAAGTTGAAATATGGTGCTGAGAAATCGGCGAAATTGAAATTCATGCCCATTCCAGATCGACAACAAGCCATTATCATTCTTCAAATCCCTGAAGGAATCGACCTTTCTGAAAAATCTTATTTGCATGCTTTCCGGAATACCAAATGCTTCATGGTCATTGCGGATAAAGATGGGACCATCCTGAATGTGAATGACAGGAACTTTGAATTCGTCAATTTGCCAAGGGCTTATTTTACCGGAAGGCCGCTCGATGTCCTGTTTCATTTATTTCCGGATCAATCCGAATCCACTCGCCTTCATCTTCAAAAAGTGAAAACGTATGGATGTGCGGAAATGTGGAAACGGTTCGAACGGTCAATAGGTGACGTCCGCCATTATCATATTACATCTTTTTATAACTTGGATACAGAACAATTTTTAATACGAATCTATGACCAGACCGAGTTAGTTCATCTGGAAGAGAGATTGGCGCATTTCGACTCGCTATCGACAGTCGGCGAACTGGCTGCCAGCATTGCACATGAAATCCGCAATCCGATGACATCATTAAAGGGGTTCATCCAGTTATTGCGTATTGCGACACCTGAAGATTCCTTGAAATATTTATCGGTCATCGATGGCGAGATTGAAAGGATGGAATCGATTTTGAGCGAGATGCTGCTGCTGTCCAAACCAGCCATCGCCAAAAAAACGACCTTTTCATTGGAAGTCCTAGTCAATGACATGATTCAAATCGTCCAACCGAAAGCGCTTATGGACGGGATCACCATTATTCAAAAGGAGACCTCCTTATCGGATACGCAAATTGTCGGAGATGCCGCTAAATTGAAACAAGCCATCTTGAATTTGTTGAAAAATGCGTTTGAAGCGATTTCCAAGCGGGGGGTCGTGACCGTCAGTATTGACTTGGATGAAAAGGATCGGGTTGTCCTGACGATTTCCGACACGGGTAAAGGGATGAGCTTGAAACAGATCAATCAAATGTTCATGCCTTTTGTATCATCGAAGACGGGTGGAACCGGCCTTGGATTGCCGTTCGTTTTAAAAACGATGGAAAACCATGATGGTGAAATTTCGGTCCGAAGCGAAATCGGCAACGGCACTACTATTTCCCTGCATTTTCCGTCTGCGAATGAAAAGGTACCCGTGGATGTTTCGCATGCCCGGAAGGTCGTTTCTTGAAGCTATTATACCATCTTTTCGCTAAGCTTTTTGACATGGAGCGCAGCAAGCCGTTATAATTGGAACGAATCTCGTTGAACGGAAAAAAGGTGGTACGAAAATGAATACAGAAATTGAACGTGCCTTAAAGCTCTATGTGGTCCTCTCAAGATCCAGTAAGGTCATATCTGAAGAGGCGAATAAAACGATTGAGAAGCACGGACTCAACCCGACGGAATTTGCGGTTCTTGAATTATTGCATCATCGCGGCAGACAGCCGATCCAAAAAATTGGCCAGAAAATATTATTGCGTAGCGGATCGATGACGTATGTGGTGGATAAACTGGAGAAAAAGGGTTTGTTGCAACGCATCTTTTGCGAAGAGGATAAGCGGATCACCTACATGTCCATCACCAAGGACGGTGTAGAGCTGATCGAATCGATCTTTCCCGAACATGCGGAGAACATCCGGTCGATCATGTCAGGACTGACGACGGAAGAGCAGGAGACAACCATCCAATTACTGCGGAAACTAGGATTATCCGTCAAAAATCTATCATGACGCGCCACAGTTTTAGGTGGCGTTTTTTTGTTGCTCAGCAAATGATAAAGTCTAAGTCCGTGAAAGCTTTCGAATCGGGCGCATTGACTGTCATGCTCCGGGTTGAGTAGGAGCCCTACGCACTTGTTATGTCCAAAGGGGATGAATATCGTGAAGAGAGTAAACATAAAGTTTGGTTTATTCGTAGTTTTTTTGTTGGGGTCATTGTCTTTGGATATAGAATTTTATTTCCAACCGCTCCTTTTGTATTTTCTGCTATTCTAACGGGTCTATCAGCTTGGGTCGTCGGTTTGTGGGGGAATAAATTATTTTTAGATCGTAATGATCGTAATGAGTAGGGAATTAAATAAAGGCGGTATGGACGATAAGGATATCATTCATGCCGCCTTTTTTATTTATTTCTTTTGTATCGTTTCGCCCATGCGCAGGAAGTTCTCGAAGTGCTTTTCATCCGGGGAATCATAGAAGGTGAGGCGGACCAGTTGGCCGTTCCGTTCGAAAACGGTGCTCGTCACTGTCACGGAATCCGTTTGTGCAGAATAGGCTACAGCATCTTCGATTCCATCGCCTTTCGGCAGTTTGACTTCATCTGTCACTTCCGCCGCAGGTTGACCGTCTGTCGAAGCACTGACGACTTCTTTTGTGTTTTCCAGGAATTCGTCCATTTCGACTTCTGCTGCATCCATCGTTTCAATTCGCATAAAGATTGAACTATCTTCATCCACCATCAAGCTGTCTCTTCCCGGCTCTTCGCTCGTTAAGCTATAGCCTGGCAGGACGGCCATGGAATAATTTTGCTCATCGCTTTCTGTTGGGACGGCATCAGTCAATTCGTCCGTTTCGCCATTGGCCGGTTTTTCGGCATTTTCTTGTCCTTCGGTATCCGTGGATCCACTTTCCTCGGGCTCCGTATTTTCAGTTGGTGCCCCAGTAGTCGTTTCTTCTACTGCATTTGTAGGCTCTTCCTGTTGTTCGGCCGGATTTTCGTTTCCGGCCTCCGTTCCACATGCGGCCAGAAGAATTGCGGTTGCAAGTGAAACAGAAAGTAATTTCCATTTGCTTTTCATTGAAAACCCCTCCTTCTACCATATGACGCTAGACTGACGTGAAAGTTTCACTTTTCATTTCCATGGATGATCTTGTATCGTTTGTGATTGACGACCGTTTTCTCTTCCAGTTCCAGTTCATCGAAGTTTTCCATATATGTGAGGTCGACAATGACCGAGTTCTCATTCACTTTTTCCACAATCCCTTGCAGTCCGTCTTTGAACTCTATAATATTTCCCACTTCAGCAATATTCATAGATCGCATCTCCTTTTCACTTACCGATTCTTAGAGGCGGTTCACGTTTACCTCTCTAGTTTGCCTTAAAATAGAATGAAGGTAAAGGGTTTTCTTTGGAGTCGTACGCAGTTGGCAAAAGTTTCCGGTAATTTCCAGGATGTGTTTCTTTGTATGGATTAAAGGGTAGGTATATAATTAGGGAATTAGCCATAATTTAGAAGGGTCGGGGGAAATCAGTTTGAATTGTAGCTTAGATAAGAGGATTGAACAGGTCAGGATTGAGATGATTAAGGCTGTGGAACGGCTAGGGATGACTTCTAAAGAGACAATTGAAATCAGCCAAAAGTTGGATGAGTTGATTAATCAATCGATCCATCAAAAAAACACGGACAAATGGTAATGATGATTTCGGCGATCGAGTCATGTAAGCAAGGCTGAGGCATCATAGGTCGGATAAATGAACTTCATGAAAAATTATATCGAATAAAAAAGATTTAAAAAAATGTTGAAAAAGATGTTTAGGAAGTAAACAAAGCGGGGACATTATAAATGAACACAGCAACATTCTCATTTCCCCCTTTTGTGGACGGACCCTCTCCGGAGGATCCGTCCTCTTTTTTTGTCGGAATTGGAGTGGAAAGTGTCGGAAACTTTGTTACGATGGGAAGAGGTCAAGAACTAAAGGGGGAATGGTCGGATGGAGAAGAAACGGATCGCTTTCATCGGCACCGGGGTGATGGGTGCCAGCATCGTGAGACATTTGCTAGCCGCAGAACATGAGATAATATTGTACACTCGGACGAAAAGCAAGGCGGAGCCACTCATGAAAGAGGGGGCCAAGTGGGCGAGCACGGTACTGGAAGCGGTGACGGGCGCGGATGTAGTCTTTACAATGGTCGGACTGCCGCAAGATGTCGAGGAAGTCTATTATGGACCAGAAGGGGTCTTCTCAGCCCGGGAAGAGGGCCAAGTGCTCGTAGACCTGACGACATCGAGCCCTTCTTTAGCAAAACGAATCGCAAAAGATGCACAAGAAAGAGGCATGGCTGCGATGGATGCACCGGTATCGGGAGGGGACGTCGGGGCGCAAAACGGCACATTATCCATCATGTGTGGCGGAAAGCTGCAAGTGTTCGAAGAGATATTGCCGATCTTATCCCTATTTGGAAAGCAGATCATCTATCAAGGGGGGCCGGGAGCCGGACAACATACGAAGATGGCGAACCAGATCGCCATTGCGACAAACATGATCGGCGTCTGCGAAGCCATATCGTATGCACGACAAGCGGGACTTGATCCGGAAGTTGTGCTGGCATCGATTACGTCAGGTGCAGCCGGTTCCTGGTCATTGTCCAATCTAGGTCCACGGATGCTGCAAGGGGATTTCGAGCCTGGATTTTATGTCAAACATTTTCTGAAAGACATGGACATTGCGCTGAAAGAAGCGGAATTATTGGAATTGCATTTGCCTGGACTTCAAATGGCGAGGGACATGTATAATGAATTGGTCGGGCAAGGATGTGGGGAGAAAGGAACGCAAGTGCTTTTCAAGCGATATGAGGGACAGTGAGTGGCGTCGATCCGCCTGCAAAGGGACGGATCGACTTTTTATTTTCCGTCCAAATAGGAAGAGCGGAAACCTTGTGTATTGTTCACCCGTCGGACTTTTTGCTTCACGACAGGTCGCTTCGGCTTTTCCTCCCTTTCCGGTTGGAAGCCGAGGAAGTGGGTCAAGAGGTTGCGCGCTTCGTTCAAACTCATTCGCTCCTGCGGGTTCCGGGAGTTCCGGTCTTGTTCGCCGAGGTGTGGAAGAGAAAGGAAATCTTCTTTTTCAGGGATGGTATGGAAGAGGAAATCTTGACATTGGACAAGCACCGTGGAATGTTGTTTGCTCTGTTTCGGATTGTCGACGAAATGCAGGCCGATCTTCTCCGCCAATCCTTCGCGGATCAGTTTATCGAGCGCCATCTTTTTCAGCGTATATAGTTGCCGATTATCCGTCGCCGTTTTTGCATGCCGGTTGACTACATAAATGGCAATGGCCAATTGTCGAACCGATTGATGATTTCGTTTCAATAGAATCCTCCTGTTCATCATGATATTCGTCTAATCCCAAACTTTATCGTACCAAAAAGACGAACGAGTGTAAATATTTCGACAAGAAAAGATAAGAAACTGCTATATTTACGGAAGAATTGATAGTATACTAGATTTGGATAGGAGAAAATTCCCTCCCAATTCTTATGTTGAATTCGTACGGTAGGACGGAGGCGCCCATGGGATATTTAGATGCGACACAACCATTTGACCAGATACTGTCATCTTCATTATCCGATAGCCCCTTTCATATGGTGACGCTGATCGGGAAGAATGATCGGGATGAGTTTGACGTTCTATACAGCAATCAATTGGCCCAACGACATTTCCAGCAGTCGGCCGGTATTCCGGCTTCCGATTTTTTCGGAGGTCTATGGAAGCCGATCAAGTCAACACTGAGGAAATTGCTTTCGCAAGGCTATAAACAGACAGAAATCGAGTGGAAGAGCGAAGGCATTACCACGTTGTACGAGCTTTACTTGCAGACCGGTCAGCTGGAATGCGGCAAAGCCGTCATTGTTTTGGAAATAAATGAACGGCAAGACTTGGCTGCCGAACGGGAGAACCGAACGGAGCTTGAACATAAATATATGTCTTTTATCGACCGCAATTTAGATCCGATTTTTACAATCGGCAGGGACTATGCGACCATGTATTCCAATGAAGCGGTATACGAAGTGTACGGATACCGGCAGAAGGAAGTGTCGGGGCGGTCCATTTTGAACTTGCTGGACGATGAAAAAGCGAGTGAATTCAAATATGTCATTGCCCGGGCATTAGGCGGGGAAACTGTTGAAATGGACGATGTTTCATTCCGCCATAAGAATGGGCATCTGCTCCCAACTTATTTGAAAGCAATCCCGATCCTAATGGATGGATATGTCAATGAAATCCATCTTCTATTGCGGGATACCTCGTTGCATCAGGAAAACAATGAAAAATTGCATTTCCTGTCGAATCATGACCAATTGACGGGGCTTTGGAATCGGAATGCGATGAAGTCCCATTTTGCAGAGGATGCAGCCTACGCGCAACGGGCAGAGGAGAGTTTGGCCTTTCTGCACTTAGGGTTGGATCGGTTCAAGTTGATCAATGAATCGCTCGGACATACCGGAGCGGACGAAATTTTGAAGATCGTCGCCGATCGCTTGAAGAAGATTTGCCCGGCGACGGCAAAGTTATATCGCAAAAGCGGCGATGAATTCATCATGACCTTGTCGAATCATACGACGGCCAAGACGGAAAAACTATCGCAGCAAATTTTAGGAGATTTCGCCAAGCCGTTTTATTATAATCACCAGGAATATTTCATTTCGGCTTCATTGGGCATTGCCATCTATCCGGAGGATGGCAAGACTCTTGAAGATTTGTTGAGGAAATCGGAACAGGCGCTTCGGTTCGTGAAGCAGCGGGGGCGTTCCCATTACCGGTTTTATCAAGACCGCATGAATTCGACCTTCCCGGATGAGGCACTGATGGAGTCACATCTCCGGAGAGCGATCGAGTTGGATGAGCTGTCTGTGCATTACCAGCCGCAGGTCGACTTGCGGACTGGCCAAATCAGCAGTTTCGAAGCATTGCTCCGTTGGAATAACCGGAAATTCGGCTTCGTGTCGCCGGGGCAGTTCATCCCTATTTTAGAGGAATCGGGATTGATCCATGAAATCGGCGATTGGGTGCTGGATCAGGTCTGTCGGCAATTGAAGGAATGGCAGAAAAAGAAATTCCGGTTCGTCCGGATTGCGGTCAATATTTCTCCGCAGCAATTCCGGCTGGAGACGTTCATCGACAAAGTGAAAAAGAAAATCATAGACTACGACATCGCCCCTTCTTCGCTGGAAGTGGAAATCACCGAGAGCTCATTGACCGACATGGATGAGACGATCAGTACGTTGAATGAGTTGAAGAAGATTGGCGTGACGATTGCGGTCGACGATTTCGGTACAGGATATTCGTCCCTCAGTTATTTAAAGCAGTATCCGATTGATATTATCAAAATTGATCGTTCCTTTATTAAAGATATCGAAACGGATGCCAAAAACGCGGCCATTGCCCGTACGATCATCAATCTGGCGCATAACCTCGGAATGGATGTTATTGCAGAAGGTGTCGAAAAAGAGTTGCAAGCCCAAATTCTGTTGGAAGCCAATTGCTTTAAAGCGCAAGGTTTCCTTTATAGTAAAGCAGTGCCGGCGGAAGTGATCGTGGAAAAGTATTTCTCCGCAATTCTATAATTGAAACGGATGACTAAATCAGTCATCCGTTTTTTTGAGTATCAAAAAGAATGAAAATTGCATAATTTCTCTCGTAAAACATGGAGCTTAATGGTATTATATGAATGAATAGTCATTCATTGTGATAAGGGGGAATTGATGTGGCGGATGAGAAAGTAATGATCGTAACAGGTGGTTCGAATGGAATGGGGAAGTATATGGCGAAAAAATTTGCCGAAGATGGGCATCAAGTCATTATAACCGGCAGGGATTTGGAAAGACTGAAAGCGGCGCAGCATGAACTCGGGGAAAGGATCCATATTTTTCAAATGGATGTGCGCGATTTGGAATCAGTCGATGCAATGGTCGCCTTTGCGGATGAAAAATTTGGCCGGATCGATGGATTGGTGAACAATGCTGCGGGAAATTTCATCGTCCGTGCGGAGGATTTAAGTCCGAATGGCTGGAAAACTGTCATTGATATCGTATTGAACGGAACCTTTTACTGCACAAGCGCCGTCGGGAAGTATTGGATCGAGAACGGGCAAAAAGGGGCCATCTTGAATATGCTAGTAACATACGCTTGGGGTGCCGGTGCCGGCGTCATACACTCTGCCGCCGCCAAAGCGGGTGTCATGTCGATGACTCGTACATTGGCAGTAGAGTGGGGCCATCGCTATGGAATCCGTGTTAATGGGATTGCCCCCGGCCCGATCGATCGGACAGGAGGAGCGGAAAAACTGTGGGAATCGGATGAAGCAGCGAAACGGACACTTGCTTCCGTTCCGCTCGGAAGGCTCGGCCAGCCCGAAGAAATTGCGGAGTTGGCATCATTTATCATGTCCGAAAAAGCCGCTTATATGAACGGGGAAATCGTTACTTTGGACGGCGGACAATGGCTCAATCAATTCCCGTTTTGATCGGTTGGCACTCTGCCTGCTCTTTCAATAAAAAAGAGGGGGTTTGAAAAATAGTGTAATTCCACGGTTAATTCAACCGGATAAGCGCATCCTTTCGATAAAAGGAGGATGTCTTATGGATATATGGTCAATTCCGTTGGCAATTGTCGTTTTGATAATTACGGCGATCACCATCTGGTCGGTCCGCAAATGGCGGAGTTTCGATCCGGTAGTGAATGGGAAGGACAGTCCGATTCCCGAAGCGATTGAGGAGCACCCGTACACACTGAATCCGATCTTTTGGGTGATTCTCGTTGCTGTCTTTTTCATAGGAATCGTCATTTTCTATTATGCATTCAGCTCTTCTTATTAGAAGGTCGAAACCTCTTCGATTCTGAAGAGGTTTTTGCTTGAAAAGAAGATTCGGCGGTACTTCTTGTGGTATGATAGAAATGAAGATTCATTTAAGTCTTAGCACAGCTAGAGAAGGAGCCGATTTACATGATTTCTGTAAACAACAGGGATTTTCTTTTTATGCCCGTTTCGGACTATATCATTTCATCAGAGAAAGTTGCGCATGTCCAAGTCGGAAATAATGCAGAACACGCCCTTCTTGTCCTGACGAAGACAGGATACTCAGCCATACCTGTTTTGGATGCGAAATTCCACCTGAAAGGGTTGCTTGGCATCGGGATGATTACCGACTCCATTTTGGGGCTGGAACGCATCGAGTACGAACGACTGTCCGAACTGAAAGTCGACGAAATTATGCAAACCGACATTCCTTCGATTCTAACGACTGACCGATTCCAAAAAGGGCTGGACCTTCTGATCAATCATACATTCTTATGCGTGACGGAAGAGGACGGCACTTTTGCGGGAATTTTGACACGACGCGTGATGCTGAAACAGTTTAAAAAATATATCTACTCTGTTCAACAGTAAAGTCCTACAGTAGAATCGCATGGAATGGGAGCGATGGTCACACTTCGCTCAATTATGGCAACGTTTACAAAGGGGTAGCTTCCTGGTGGAAGCGTGTCAAGGGTGAAGAGAGAAAATATAAGGGGAAAGGCTCCGTGGAGGGGCCTTTTTCTAATGAAAGTGATTTTCCGGTTTGCCGTTCGGGAATGTAGCCTGGAGGCGAGGCTCTTGCAACAAAAGGGGTATATGAAAGATACATAAATATAATGGTTGCGGCATTGTTTGGAAGGAGTGATCTTGATGGAAATACAGCAGAAACGGACGAATCGTCCACTTGTTTTAATATCAGTCATGTTGGCCATGTTTGTCGGCGCGGTGGAAGCGACGATTGTCACGACAGCGATGCCTTCGATTGCCGCCGACTTGGGCGGTTTCTCCAGGTATAGCTGGATTTTTTCCGCTTATATGCTGATGAGTACTGTAACGGTGCTCATTTATGGAAAATTGGCCGATTTGTTCGGTCGGAAGCCAATCCTTTTTATCGGGATGGCCATTTTTTTAATCGGCTCGATCTTGTGCGGGTTCGCCGTGACGATGGAACAATTGATCGGCTACCGTTTCTTGCAAGGCTTGGGTGCAGGTGCCGTCATGCCGATTGCCACGACGATTGTCGGTGATATTTACACGACGGAAGAGCGGGCGAAAATCCAAGGGTATTTATCCAGTGTCTGGGGGATTTCCGCGGTTTCCGGCCCGGTGATCGGAGGAATGCTCGTCCAGTATTTGAATTGGAAATTCGTTTTCTGGGTCAATGTGCCGTTGGGGGTGCTTGCCATTTTGGGGATTTATTTATTCCTTCATGAACCGGTCCGCGAGAAAAAGGTTTCCATCGATTACAAAGGGGCCATCCTGTTAACGACTTCCTTATCCGCTATTTTGTATTGGCTTGTGGAGGGCGGGCATTCGTTCAGCCGCCAATCCATTTATAGTTTTGCATTGGTCGGAATCGGAATCGTGTTGTTTGCCATCTTTGTCCGCGTCGAGAAGACGGTGGCAGAGCCGATGATGCCGTTTTCGATTTGGAAAAACCCGGTCATCTTGTATGCCAATTTGGTGTCGATGACAACGGGGGTCATTTTGATCGGGATATCCTCCTATTTGCCGACGTTTGTCACGGGAGTGATGGAACAACCGGCCATCATTGCGGGCTTCACATTGACATCAATGTCGATCGGATGGCCGATCGCTTCTTCTATTGCGGGTCACTTGCTCATCCGGTATGGTACCTTCCGTGTTTCATTCGTGGGAGGTTTGTCTCTTATCATCGGGACAGGCCTATTTGTTTTGATGAATGCGGAATCCGGTCCGTGGTGGGCTGCCTTGGCGAGTTTTTTCGTCGGTATCGGGATGGGGTTGACGAGCACTTCATTCATCGTCACCATCCAAGGGGCCGTCGTCCACGAACAGCGGGGCTCCGCAACTGCGGCAAATATGTTCATGCGCAATCTCGGAAATACAGTAGGAGCAGCCATTTTCGGCGCTGTCCTGAACGGTTCGCTCCTTTATCAATTCAATAAGCAACAAGCGGATTTTCAAGTGGATGACATTAATCTGTTGCTGACTGCCAGCAGCAGGGAAGCTTTGCCAGCGAGCGAACTTCACTCCTTGCAGACGACTCTGGACATTTCATTGCAATGGGTTTATCTCTCGGTGGCTTTGTTCGCTCTGTTAAGCCTGCTTCTCATATTACGGATTCCGCGTGGAAAGGGGTATCACCATGACAACAACTGAATTGGAAATCATCAAAGCACTCGCCGAGGAGGGGAATATGCGGAAGGCCGCAGAGCGTTTATTTTTATCACAACCTGCTCTGTCTCAACGGTTGCAGTCCATCGAGAAGGAGTGGGGGACGCTGCTGTTCCTCCGCTCCCAGAAAGGTCTGGAGCCGACGCCCGCCGGGGAATTGGTCATCCAATATGCGAAGGAAGCGATCGGCAAGCGGGAAGAGACGGTCGAATTAATCGCTTCGATGGCAGATAAAGTGCACGGGACGCTAAAGATCGCCTGCGCCTCCATCGTATGCCAAGCTTGGCTTCCTCAAGTGCTGAAAGACTATGTGAAACAATATCCCGATGCGAAGATATCCCTCATGACAGGGTGGAGTTCGGAAATTGTCAAAGCGCTCTATGAAGGAGAGGCGCATGTCGGAATCGTCCGCGGCCAGGTAGATTGGAAGAGCCACAAGAAGTATCTGTTTCGCGACAGGCTCTATTTAGTGGACCAGGAAATCCAGACGTTGGATGAGTTAAATGACACCGATCGCCCCTTTGTCCAGTTCAAAAGTGACTCCAATTATCATATGGAAATCCGCAGGTGGTGGCAGCATCATTTCAATCAATACCCGAATCGCCAGATCACTGTCGATCAAATCGAGACATGCAAGCAACTTGCGGTGAACGGGATCGGATATGCCATCTTGCCATCCATCACACTGACCGGCGACGAAGTGGTGAATAAAGTGCCATTGCTCAATAATGAGGAGGAATTCGAATTGACACGTGATACGTGGCTGATCGGCTATGAATCGACCTTCTCCTTAAAGCAAGTGGACGCCTTCTCCCAAATTGTCCAAACCCACGCGGAACTGATGCAAAGAAATCATGAATATTAAGAAGAGAGAGGAACCTTATTTTCACACTGACGTACTAATTAAATAGAATAAGGATTGTAATGCACCTGGGTTACGGGCGCTTACATCAAAGTGAAATGAGTAGTGACGGGGGTGTTCATGATGTGGAAACGAGTAGCAGTGTGTCTGACGGTATTCATCGGAGGATTACTGTCATTGCCTTCCGCGATGGCAATGGCCGCTCCTGCATTGAAAGTGGAAGCGGTGGCCGGCTTCGAGGGCAAGGCGAAATATGGGAAGGGGGCCCCGCTTTCGATAACAGTGGAGAATAGCGGGACGTCCGCATTCCAAGGGGATCTCGTCATCGATGTTCCATTCAGTTACCAGACGGGCAGCGGAGTTGCAATCCCGCTTGATTTGGATGCAGGAGAAACATTTTCATCAACTATTGCCATTCCGGCAGTGAACGATCCGGGACAATCTTTCGGGCAGGGTACGGCCAAATCGATTTTCTTGTACGAAGGGGGATGGAAAAAGGGCAAGGAAATCCCTCATAAAGGGGCTCAATTCATCACTACATCGTTGGTAGGAGAAGAATCAAGACTTATTTTGCCGATGACAAATCATGTCGACCGGCTGGCAGCGATGAAGAAAGCTCAATTACCCAATTGGACGGGTGGTCAGTTTGTTATTTCCGCTTGGGGCAGCGAAAAGTTTCCGGATGATGGGGCAGCATGGGGTTCCGTCGACTTCATGATTGCCGACGAGTATCCACTTTCCGACTTGTCCAAGAAAAAGCAGGAAGCCATCCTGAAATGGGTCCGTTCCGGCGGTATCTTGATTGTCGGCGGCTCGGAAAATTTGGCAGCCGAGGCGGGTGTTTTCACCGATTCTCTGCCGATGCAGTTGAACGGCAAGAGCGAAACCGATGCCGCTGTCCTCAACGCTTGGGCGGGAACGGACCAATTGGATGGAACAGTTTCCACTTTCCAAACGACGTTGAATTCGGGAGCCATGCCGCTTCTGGAGGATGGGGATGATGTCCTTGTCGCTTATTCGAAATTAGGGCAGGGACTCGTCTTGCAAACGGCCTTCTCTTTAGGGGACGCTCCGCTTGCTACGATGGGTGGGATGACGGACGTCTGGAATCAATTATTTGCAGCAGGGGAGAAAAATCTCTCCATAACGAATCGGAACTTTGAAAATCCTTCCGAAACCATTGTACATACGATCGGAAGTGCCAATGACCTATTTCCGTCATTCAAAGTGTCCGCTCCGCTTTTATTCGGAATCATCGTCTTCTATATTATCTTGATCGTCCCGGTGCTGTATTTCATTTTGAAAAAGAGGGATAAGCGGGAATATGCGTGGTGGATCATACCGGCGGTTGCCCTGTTAACGTCCATCAGCATCTTCACATACGGGGCGAAAGATCGGATTGGCCGCGCGCAAATCCAGCACAGCGCTGTATTGAATGTGGAATCGGACGGAACGTTGACCGGCTATTATGCGGAATCGATTTTATCCAATAAGTCGGGTGATTTTACGTTTACCGCTCCGGCGGGGACAGAAATGTATGCAGAAATGCCAATGGATATGTTCACGTCCAATCTTCCGACCGTCCACAAGCACGCCATTCTTGAAAAGGATGCCTCCGGTTCCACGCTCCATTTGCGTAATGTCGGCTACTGGAATGTGGCCACGCTGTTCGGAACGTCGGACGTTGACAAGCAAGGTGAATTCGACGTTGCCCTGACGGTGGAGAATAAAAAACTGACGGGTACGGTGACGAACGGTTTTCCATTCCCGCTGACGGATCTATCCATTTGGTCGGGAACCCAGCTGATTCAAATCGGGGACGTCGGGCCTGGAGAGACACTCCAAGTGGATGAAACAATTAAAAATTCGACTTTAGTGCCGAAGCGCTCCTTATATAATCCGTATACTGGACCCGGACGGCAAAATGCGGATGATCTGGACCAGATGCGGAAAGACGGGCTTCTCCAGTTTGCGGGGGACTATTTGAGGCTGGAAGAAAAGCCTTTCCTGATCGGCTATGCGGATACACGGATTATCCCGGTCGAGTTGAAACAAGGGTCGCCTTCGGTTTCCTCCCTGACGATGCTTATGCAGCCGATTACGGTCCAGACCATCCTTGGCGACTCGTTCGAGGTCGATTCCGAGATGATGTCGATGACGCTGCGCTCGCAAGAACATCAATTCGAGGCACATCCGGTCGGTTATGTTCCGGACCAATATTATTTTGATGAACCGGTTTATATCCAAACTTGGCAACTCCCGGAACAATTGCGGACAGAGGAAATCGTCTGGACCGGGTTGGAACTGTCTAAAATCCAGCAAACCTTGTACGAGGCAAGTGTTCTCAACGTGAAAACGGGTGAATTTGAGGAGGCTGGTTCCGTCGGCTCCATCAAGGTCGATCGAAATGTGCAAGATTATATTTCTCCGGATGGGAAAATCACCGTCCGGATGAATTTCAAAGACAGCCGGAATGGAAATGAAGGAAAAGCTCCGGAGCTAACGTTGAATGGCGAGGTGGCAAAATGATCGAAATCAAAGGACTGACGAAACAGTACGGACAGTTCAAGGCGCTCGACGACTTGAATTTATCTCTTTCGGAAGGGACGGTCTTCGGTTTTGTCGGAGCAAACGGTGCGGGGAAATCGACGACATTCCTCATCCTAGCCACTCTTTTGCAGGCGACGTCGGGCGATGCCGTCATCAATGGGGTGAGCGTCCGGGAGAATCCGGCAGACATACGGAAGATGATCGGCTACATGCCCGATTTCTTTGGCGTCTACGATCAGTTGAAGGCGGAGGAGTACCTTGATTTTTACGGTGCTAGCTATGGAATTCCAGCAGCAGAAAGGGAAAAACTCATACCGCAACTTCTCGAATTAGTGGACTTGTCCCATAAGCGCCATTCATATGTGGACGCATTATCCCGGGGAATGAAGCAACGGCTTTGTCTGGCCCGCAGCCTTATCCACGATCCGAAAGTCCTCATCCTGGATGAGCCGGCGTCGGGCCTCGATCCCCGTGCCCGGGTGGAGATGCGGGATATTTTGAAGACGTTGAAAAAGATGGGGAAGACGATACTGATATCATCCCATATTTTGCCCGAGCTTGCTGAAATGTGTGACGAAATCGGCGTGATCGATAATGGTCGACTCATTGCGCACGGCTCGGTCGCGGAAATCCAGGCGAAGCTGCAAGGGGAAAAGGTGATCACGGTCCGTACTACCGGCTCGCCCGACCGGTTGGTTTCATTCCTGGAAGAAGAGCCTTTCGTCTCCCGTATCATCAGGGAAGATGAGCAAAATCATGTCGAGTTTGCGTTCAAAGGAAACGAGGAAGATCAGGTCGCGTTGCTGAATCGGGCAGTCGGCCAGCACATTCCGATCCTATCCTTTACGGAGCATGTGACCAACTTGGAAGATGTGTTCATGGAAATTACGAAAGGGGCTGACTGAATATGAAAGCAGGTTTTTCAAATCCGGTTCTCTTCAAAGAATTGAAACTCCGGTTCAGGTCAGCCAAAAGCTTCAATGGTTTATTATTTTACTTGATTGCGATGTGCATCTTTGTTTTCGGTTTCATTTTCACGACGATGAACGTGTCGGGCACTTCCTATTTCCGGCCGGATGAAAGTTTCATATTGTTTGCGTTGCTGTCTTTCATCCAATTGGCACTCGTCTTGTTCATCACTCCGGGACTGACAGCCGGGACGATCAGTTCGGAACGGGAGAAACAGACGCTTCCGATTTTGTTGACGACTTCCCAAAGTTCATTCCAGATCATTTCCGGAAAATTGCTGTCGTCCATCGCGTTCCTTTTGTTGCTCATCGTAGCGGGGTTGCCGGTTTACAGCTTGGTGTTCCTGTTCGGAGGAATCTCACCCGGGCGCTTCGCCTTGGTGTTCTTGTTCCTCTTCGTGACGTTGCTTGCCATCGGCAGTGTCGGTGTCATGTTTTCGACTTTGATCCGGCGGACGATCGTGTCGATGATTGCGACGTATGGGGTCATGCTGTTTTTAACGATTGTCACTGCGTTTCTGTTTCTCCTTGTCATGCAGGTGACCCGCATGAATTTCATGGGCACGGGAATGCCGCCGCCATCGTATATCGGCCATATGCTCGTTTCCATCAATCCGGGGGTTCTCGTGGCATCGCTGCTGTCCCCTGGAATATCGGAAGGCCTTTCGGAAATGACACAAGTGAAGTTTCCCGTTTGGGTCGGCTACTTGACGTTCTATGTCATTTTAACGATCGGGTCATTGCTCATTTCCATCACCAATTTACGTGTCAATATGAAACGGACTAAATAAGGAGGGGTTGGACGGATGGACAGTTTGCTTCAGTATGTCAAGTCGGCATTGCGGCGTTTGCAGGTCGAGAAATCCGTCCATCGGTTGCAGGGCGGTTTATTCGCCGCCTCTGCGACTGCCTTGCTCATCGTGGCGGTGAGCCGCTTGTTCGTTTGGCCGCACTATCTACGGATTGCTGCCATTTCCGCCGGTGTTGTATTGGTCGGCTCTTTGCTCTATCTGTTTTATAGGCGAGTCAAAAGAATGGAGGCCATCCGGAAGTTGGATGCGTATTTGCCGGATAATCTCCTGCTGACTGCTTTAACTGTGAATGAAGCCGAAACCCACCTTGCCTCTGCACTCGTCCGTTCTGCTGAAACGGAAGTGGCGGATGCTTTTGAACGGTTCAAAAAAAGGGAGAAGCATTATTTGAATGGAAAAATGCTTGCCGGATTCGGAGTTGCAACGATCCTTCTTGCCGTTCTGATCCTCTTTCCATCCGAGGCACAGCGTGAAGCGGAAGCGGGTGTCAAAGAGAAGGAAATCGTCGAAGAACTGAAAAAAGAAGTGAAAGAGCTGGCGGAAAAAGAACCGGTCCCCGAAGCGAAAAAGGAATTGGACTCTCTTGTCGACAAGTTGCAGGAGTTGAAAATACCTGAAGAAGTGCTCCGGGAAGTGGTGAAAAAGCAGAAGGAATTGAAGTTGCAAGAGCAAGATTTGGCAGAGAAGAGCACGGCGGGTGAATCCGATGAAACATCTGCCGATCAGCTATCCGAAGAGGAACTGGAACAATTGAAATCGCTCGCCAAATTAGCCGATGCGCTCGCCCGGAACGTAGGCAAAGCGCAAACCGCGTTGAATAAAATCGGAAAGGCACCGAGCCTGCCGGCGTTGGCGAGTGGGAATCCGACTTCCGAAAATTCATCATCCGGCAATTCAGGAAGCCAAAGTCCGGCCGGCGAATCCGGCTCGGCTGAAGGGCATCCGGGCGCAGGCGCTGGGGAAGGAGACAGCCAAAGCGAAGGCACCGGCCAATCCGGTCAGAACCCAAGTTCCGGCCAAGGTACTGGCCAAGGTTCGGATCAAGGGCAAGGCAACAGCGGCCAAGGGCAGGGAAATGCAGGATCGGGACAGGGAACAGGTCAAGGCACCGGCCAAGGAAACGGTCAAGGAGGAACGGGCTCGGGCTTCGGCGGTGCAGGAACTGGCAATGGCCAAGGTGCCGGGGCGGGGACTGGTTCCGGCGGACGGACGCTTCTGTCGATCCCCTTCGAACGGGTCGGTGAGAAATCGGATCCTTCAATTGTCAAAGGCGAGCACGGAAAAGGTGATTTCATCGAAGAACGTTCAACGGATGGACCGGTGGAAAAAGGATCAATCCGTCCTTATCCGCAAGTGGTTGGCGATTACAAGGAATCCTATTTGCAAAGTACCGATAAATTACAACTTCCCTCCGACCTCCAGAATGTATTATCCGATTATTTTTCCTCCATTGAATAGAAAATCACGAAGGATGTGGGGTATATGCCGTTTACACCGGAACAGTTTGAAGAAATAAGCGGGAATCTTGGAAGGGTGAAAGAGGAAATCGGGAAGTTCATCGTCGGCCAGGAAGAAGCAATTGAGTTTTCCCTCTATGCCATCCTTTCCGACGGCCATGCGCTGTTGGAAGGGTTGCCGGGGCTTGGGAAGACGATGCTCATCCGGACAATTTCCGAAGTGTTGGACCTTTCCTTTTCCCGGATCCAGTTCACCCCGGATCTGATGCCGGCGGACATTACCGGGACAAGCATTTTGGAGCGGGATGAAGCAGGCGGGCAACGATTCGTCTTCCAGAAAGGCCCGATTTTCAGCCAGATGGTCCTCGCGGATGAAATCAATCGGGCCACGCCCAAAACGCAGAGCGCCTTGCTGGAAGCGATGGGGGAAAAGACCGTCACCGTTCTCGGCGTGACACGGGAAATGGCACGTCCCTTCTTTGTTCTGGCGACGCAGAACCCGATTGAAATGGAGGGGACCTACCCATTGCCGGAAGCGCAGATGGACCGATTCATCTGCAAGATCCTGCTGCCTTACCCTTCCAAGGCGGAACTGAAGGAAATTACGAAGCGCACAACCGGTTCCCGTCAAGTGGCCATTTCGAAAGTGATGGACACCGAAACGATTGTCCGTGCACAGGAGATGGTAAAAGAGGTCGTCATCGCCGATGAGATGATCGAGTATGCCGTCGACTTGGTCGCGGCTACGCAAGGCGGCAGCGGTCCGGCGGAAGAATGGACACGCTATGTCCAATATGGAAGCGGTCCGCGAGGCCTGCAATCGATCATCCGGATGGCCAAAGCGCGGGCGCTCATGAATGGCCGCTACCATGTATCCATCGCGGATATCAAGACGGTTGCCAAACCCGCCCTTCGCCATCGGATTCTCATCAATTACGAAGGAGAAGCGGAAGGAATCGACGTCGATCTTCTTATCGATAAGCTTTTGGATGAAGTGAAGCAAGGGAGCGCCGTGTAATGGGACAGAATCTGTTTCCCGATCAGCTTGCCAAGCGGCTTGATCCATTGTCGATCGTTTCACGTTCCAGGCGGCTCGGCCATCATAAGGGCACTCATCGTTCCCGGAAGACGGGCTCTTCTCTTGATTTTTCCGATTTCCGGGAATACCATCCCGGGGATGATTTGCGGCATATCGATTGGAATGTCTACGCGCGGACAGAGAAACCGTTCATTAAACAGTTTCTGGATGAACAGGAGATGCGGGTCCATATCCTGCTCGATCCGACGAAGTCGATGGGGATGGATGGGAAATGGGATATCGCTCGGCAATTGGCGATAGCGCTCAGCCATATCGCGTTGAAAAGCGGGGACACTGTTTCATTTTCCACGTATTCTGACGACCAGAAAATCTTCTTTCGAAGAAAAGGGGCTGTCCACCGGGCCGCTATGACGAAATTTATCACTTCAATCGAGGCGTCCGTGTCATCAAGCGATTTCACGGATCGGGCCATCGCTTCCATTCCGAAAGCGATGACAGTTCTGTTCATCATTACTGACGGATTGGAGGCTACGGATAAGTGGGAGTATCTTTTTCGGCGGCTGCCCGGAATTTGCGGTGATGTCCGGCTGATCACGGTCCATTCTGCAACTGAGCAGGCTCCGGAATACGAAGGGGACGTCCGCTTGATCGACGTGGAAAGCGGGAGTGGCGTGGAAGTGACGATGACGAAACAGGCCGTGACCGGATATTTGAATGAAAAGTTGGACCATGAGGCGAAGCTTGCGGCGCTGGCCGGAAAATTTGGCATCGGGCTTTTGCGTGCGGAAGTGACGGATGGCGTCATGGAAACGGTGACGAAGAAAATGAGGCATGCCGGTTGGGTGCGATAGAAAGGGGACGGCCAGATGGGATTCGATAAGCTGATCAATAGTTGGACGGCAATCTTTCCTCTTGCCGTCCTTCTCTATTATTTTTTCCGGAAACGTTACGAGACGAAGACCATTTCGTCGACATTATTTTGGGAAGAATCGATGCGGGAAATGAAAGTGTCGCCTTACTTGAAAAACTTACAGCGGAATGCCCTCTTTTATTTACAGATGGCTGCGCTGCTTTTATTAGTAGTAGTTCTACTGGATCCGTTCGTAAAAAAGAGTGGAACGGCCGCGGGGCATACGATTTTCGTTGTGGACACATCCGCAACGATGCTTGCCGAGTCGGATGGACAGACCATCTGGGAGCGCCAGAAAACGTTGATGAAGGAGTTGGCCGTAGAGCGGAAAGGGCAGCCCATCTCGATCATCACGACCGGCAAGGAGCCAACCCTGTTGGTAAGGGAGGAGACGGACGGGGAAGTTATCCGCTCGGAAATCGAGAGGCTGGAAGTCGCTTATGAGCAGGAGCATATGGACCGTGCCATCGAATTTGTGAAGTCGTTCGTCCTATCAGAACCGGCAGATGTCCACATTTTCACAGATGAGCTGGATCGCAATCAATTCACGGAGGCGGATGAAACGATCTCGTGGAATGTTCACAGTTCGAAACTGCCGATTGTGAACCTTTCTATTCTCAATTTCGGGGCGGTCCGCACCTCGGAGGGTAATGAAGCAATCGTCAAAATCGGCAATCAATCGGACACCGCCCTCGATGGAACTATACAAATCAAAGATCCGCTGACCGGGGACATGCTGGCTGAACAGAACTTTTCGATTGAAGCGGAAAAAGAACAGCTTGTGTCGTTCAAGGAGTTGCCTCCTCTCCAAGCATTGACTGCTGAGCTGGATGTCAAGGACGGCTACGCAGTGGACAATTTCGCCTCCATTCTCCTTGGGAGTGAGATTGGAGAAGCCATCGTCGATAATCAACTGCATGAGCTGGTGAAGAAAGCGTTCGAGGCAGTGAATTTGGATGTCACGTCGGGGGCAGTGCAGGAGATGGAGGCTGCACGGGAGAACGCGATCGTCGTAACGAACGATGTTTCATTCCTGAAAAAGGGATCGAAGCCTATATTGCTCATTGGGCGAAACGATGAGTCGGCTCAACCGGCCGAAGGGCCCGTTTTGACGGAGGATCATCCTCTTTTCTCCCTTGCTGATCTAAGCGATGTCTATGTTGCGGAAACCTATCCGCCTTTCCGGAATTTTAGGACACTCGCGACTGTCGGGGACAAGCCGTTCATCCAGCAATCCAAGCGGGGAGATATTGTCATCCTGTCTGATATGGAAATGACCGATTGGCCGCTGCACGCATCTTTCCCTTTATTCGTCTGGAGCGCGACAGAACTGCTCGGCTCGGACGCTGAATCACTAGGGGCCTTCACTCCGGTGGAACGTAGAGCGGTACTCGCTGGCGGGGACGGTCTGGAATTGTTCACTTTACACGATGAATACGTGACGAGTGTGGGGGAAGGTTCGCAGTTTGTCGCACCTTCCATGCCCGGCCTCTATCGGGCGATGGACGGGAGCAACGAGAGTCTATTCACTGTGCAGCTGGAACAGTCAGAGAAGGTGGTCCGTTTTGGTTCCTCTTATCAGATAGGCAGAAACGCGGAAAATGGAGCGGAACAGGAAGGGCACCGTGGAATCGGCTGGATTTTCATCCTGCCTATCCTTCTGCTGTTGCTCGCGGAATGGGAGGTGCAGAGACGTCGTGGATATCCGAATTGAAGAGCCATACTGGTTGCTGTTGCTCATTCCTGCCGCAATTTATATGGGTTTCACATGGAAAACGTCGGGACAGCGCCTAGCCGGGAAGGGGACTATCCTCTTTGCCCTGCGTTGCCTAGCGATCATCGCTCTCGTCTTTGCCCTCACTTCCCCCTATTTGACATCACGCGCCAATGAAGAACAGATTTTATTCGTCGTCGACCGCTCCGTTTCGGTTGGAGGGGCACAGGAAAAGGCGGATGAATGGATTGCGGAGAGCCTGAAGGGACGGAAAGAGAATCAGTCGGTCGGTATAAATTCATTTGCCGGTTCGTTCCGGACTGATGTGAAACTGACGGATTCCGACTTTACAATCCCGGACTTGCCGGAGCTGCCGGATAGGGATGATGCGACTGATTTGGCGAAAGCGATCGATCTCGCTGCCGCCGTTGCCAATAACAAAGTTGCGACCCGGATCGTTCTCCTGACCGATGGATTGGAAACGGTCGGTTCAGTCGAACAGCTCTTGCCGAAATATGCAGGGGGACGGGTGCAAATCGATACGGTTCTGCTAGATCAAGAGAAAACCGCGGATGCTTCGATCGCCCTTTTTGACACCCCTAAAACGGCGTACGAAGGGGAAAAGCAATTGCTCCATGTGGAAGTGGAGTCGTCCACCCGGACAACGGGAGAATTGATCATCACGCAAAATGATGAGGAAATCATACGGGAATCAGTCGAGCTGGAGCCGGGGACAAACCGCTTTTCATTCCGCAATGCAGCTTCAGGAAAAGGTCTATTGAAGTATGAAGCGAAACTGATTGTGCCGGATGATGCAATCCTTGAGAACAATCGGATGCTTGCCGTCACGATGCTGGAACAATCGCCGCGCGTGCTCATCGTCCAGACGGAGCGCAACCCATCGGCGATCCCGAAACTTTTGGATTCCCAATCCATTGACGTAAACGTAATGAATGCGGCTGAGCTGCCGGAATCGCTATCGGGCTATCTTGGATATGGGGCGATCATTTTTGACAATGTCCCGGGGCACCAAGTCGGCGAAAACAAGATGACTGTCATCGAACAGGCTGTGAAAAAATTCGGCGTCGGCTTCATGATGGTCGGCGGAGATGAAAGCTTCGGTCTCGGCGGATATTTCAAATCGCCGATTGAACGGTTACTACCGGTTGAGATGGAACTGCAAGGGAAGGAGCAGATTCCGTCCCTCGGGCTGGTCATCGTGATGGACCGTTCCGGCAGTATGTCCGGTTCGAAAATCATTCTGGCGAGGGAAGCGGCGGCGCGATCTGTCGAGTTGCTGCGGGATGATGATACGTTCGGATTCATCGCGTTCGACGACCAAGTATGGGAAGTCATCCCTATCGGTGCAGTTGGAAATAAAGAAGAGGCGATTGAAAAAATCCTGTCCGTTCCGGCAAACGGAGGGACGGATATTTTTCCGGGACTGCTGAAGGCGTATGAGGATTTGGCGGACAGTACATTACAACGGAAGCATGTCATTTTGCTTACCGATGGCCAGTCTCCGATGCCACCGGGCTACGAGGAGCTTATTGAGGAAGGCAGAAATCAGCAGATTACTTTGTCGACAGTCGCCATCGGGGCGGATGCTGACTGGACCTTGCTGGAAGAGCTCGCAGAAGAGGGCGGCGGCCGATTCTACGATGTCATTGATGAATCGACGGTCCCGGCCATTTTGACTAGGGAGACCTCCATGATGACCCGGACCTACATCGAAGACGATCCGTTCTATATGACAGTGGCCGGCATCCCTCTCTGGTCCTCGCTTTTTGAGGAAGGTGTCCCGAAAATGAATGCTTATATTGCAACGACTCCGAAACAGACGGCGACGATCGTAGCGGAGAGTCACAAGCAAGACCCGATTCTCGCGGAATGGATGTACGGCCTCGGCCGGACGATCGCGTTCACCTCGGATGCGACTGGAAAATGGTCCGGGGATATAGCGAGATGGGCGAACTATCCGGAATTTTGGAATACGGCCGCTGCCCGGCTATTGCCGTCCTATCGGGAAGTTCCCTATATCATCACCCATGAAGGGGGAGGGACCTACACCGTGACAGACAGTTCCCGCAAGGCGGCTTTCCTGGATGTCGCGGTTGTCGACGAGAGTGGCGGAGAGGTGCCCTTCACCGCCGAACCGCTTGCACCTGGAAAAATGAGGGTGACGGTGGATGCCGATCCGGGACTCGTCTTCTTCGGCGTTTCGGATGATCAAGGCGGTTTATTCGAGGCTGGTGTTTCCGTCCCCTATTCGGAAGAGTATACGTATTCCAAGCCGAATGAGAGACTATTGGAGAAGATTGCCGACCGGACGGGTGGAGAGCTGCTGGAAGAGGGGGATGATCCGACCCGGGTGTTCCGGGATCATCCGTATAAAAGCGGGGAGCAGACCACGATTGTGGAATGGCTGATCCTCACCGCCCTGCTGCTGTTCTTCATCGACATCACATTGCGGCGGTTCGGATTGTTGAAAGGGGTTGCCGCGAAACGCAGGGCGGAACCGGTGGTCGAAGAACCAGCGCGCGAACAAGACAGCATTTCGGAATTGTTGAAAGCGAAGAAGAAAAGATAACTGCCAGTTTTGTTTGGCAGAAGCCGTCCGCTGATATTTCTTGCCAGTGCTGATCAACGGTGTGGAGTGTTGATACTTTGCGCCAAGTGCTGATAAATCGCGGGAATCGCTGATATATTCCGCCAAGTGCTGAAAAGTCGCGGGGATCGCTGATACTTTGCGCCAAGTGCTGATAAGTCGCAGGAACTGTTGATATCTTCCATCAACCGCTGATCAACCCCGGAGAGCCGCTGATCCATTCCTAATCAAAACAAAAAAACTGTCCTTCGACGCCGGATACATGGCGCGCAAGGACAGGTTTTCCCTATTTCGTTCGGATTTCAGCAAGCAGCGGGCCGTTCCGTTTGGCCCAGGTGAAAGCGAGTGCGAAGCAGATGAACAGAATCACCATTCCGAGGATATAGGGAAAGTTGATATTCACGTCGAAAACGACTCCGGCGAGTGCGGGCCCTATCATGTTGCCGAGGCTCATATAGGCGTTCATCATGCCGGCCGCGTATCCCTGTTCCTCTCCCGCCAACTTGGAAATGACCGTATTCACCGCAGGGCGGAGAAGGGAGGTCGCCGTCGAGAAAATGGTGGAGACGAGCAGGACGGTCCAGAACAGGTCGACAAAGATGATGCCGAAAATCGAGAGCGCCGCGACGACCAAGTTGACAAGGATGACGCGCATTTCCCCGAAGCGTTTGAAAAGCCGGTTGATGATGAAGGTTTGCACAATCACCCCGACAAATCCGCCGACGGTTATGAGTATGGCAATCTCGATAGGGGTATATCCGAATTTATGGTCGACGAACAGCGAAATGGTCGCTTGGAAGTTCGCGAGACCGAAAGAGAAGACGAACATGACAATCAGGATGACGAAGTACGGCGTCGTCGTGGACCGTTTCAGCTGTTGGAAAAGATTCTCCTTCTTCTTCAATACATCATCTTTCGCAATGGCAGGCTTCGGATTCGGCAGGATGAACAGCGAAAGGAGTGCTGCGAACAACGCAGCGCCCGTTGCAAAATAGAACGGGAAGACGAGACTGACCTTCGATAGGAATCCCCCAATCCCCGGTCCGATCATGAAGCCTAACGACATCGAGGCGCCGAGCAGTCCCATCCCTTTCCCCCGGTTTTCCAATGTCGTAATGTCCGCGACGAAGGCCATCGTCGGCGGAATAAGGAAAGCGGCTCCGAAACCGGAGAAGAAGCGGGACACAAACAGCATCCATAGTTGGGTCGATAGCCCGAATGCCAGTTGCGACAGTCCAAAAATGACAAGGCCAATCAGGATGATCGTCTTTCTGCCGTGCCGATCCGATAATTCTCCCGAATATGGGGAGAAGATGAACTGCGCCAGAGAAAAAAGTGCAATCAGAAAGCCGAGTGCTCCCCCTGCTACGCCGAATGTCGCAAGGTATTGAGGCATAATGGGCACGATGAGGCCGATTCCCGACATGGCAATGAACATATTGAACATTAGAATATATAAAGCAAATTGATTAGACCGTGCCGCCAATAGTACCCCCAACTTTCACACCTTTTTTCTATCATTCAAATATAGTACCACATCCAACCTATAAATTCCTTTTTCATAGACTTCCATTCCCTTGAATAAAAGATGACCCCCGAACAACGGAGGCCATCTGCTCACTTCATTTCCATCTTGAATTCCAAAAAGAGCTCATTGTAAACACCGAGCATTTCCAAGCCGAGGTTTTGATATACTTCCAGATGCTCTCTCGTTTCTTCATCTGGATAAAATCGCTCATCCCCTGTCACTTCGGGATCCATCCAATCCAACGCCGTCAAGTTCGGTGTCGAGTAGCCAACATAATCGGCATTTTGGGCAGCCACTTCCGGATCGAGCATGAAGTTGATGAACGCGTGCGCCCCTTCGATATTCTTAGCCGTCCGAGGGATGACGATATTGTCGAACCATAAATTCGACCCTTCTTCCGGAACGTGGTAATCGATTTCTTCATTCTCATACATCATATCCGCCGCCTGGCCGGACCATGTCAGCGCCACGGACGCTTCCCCGTTCACCATCAACTGGGTCACTTCATCCCCGATGACCGCTTTCACATTGGGGCTTAGGCGCTTCAGCTTGTCGGTCGCTTCCCGCAGTTCATCGAGGTTGGTGGAGTTCAAGGAATACCCGAGAGAATTCAGCCCCATGCCGATTGTTTCCCGTGCGCTGTCGACCAAAATGACTTCCTGCCGAAGGGAAGGATTCCATAGATCATCCCATTCCTCGAATGTCTGCCCCTCAAGCAATATCGGATTGAACGCGATTCCGACCGTTCCCCAGAAATAAGGGAGCGAATACCGGTTGCCCGGATCGAACGGCAAGTTCAGGAAATAAGGATCGATATGCTGAAGATTCGGCAGCAATTCGCGGTCAAGCGGGAGCAGCAGATCCTTTTCCGCCATCATTTCGACCATATATTCGGAAGGCATGGAAATATCATAAGAAGTTCCGCCTTGCTCGATTTTCCCCATCATCGCTTCATTCGAATCAAACGTCTCGTAAATGACTTTAATGCCAGTTTCCTCTTCAAACTGTTTCAGCAGATCCGGATCGATGTATTCTCCCCAGTTGTAAACCGTAATGACGTCCTTGCCTGAACGGCCGCTGCTATCATTTAGTTTCGAGTTGACGAACAGCAGGAGGGCGGAAATGATCAGTATGGCGGCAGCCGCCCGGATGATATCCTTCATTTCCTCACCCCCGTCAAATCGGTTTTCGCCTTTTTGCTAAGTGCATAGTAGCCGAGTACCAAGGCGACTGTAATGAGGAAGATCAGTCCCGATAACGCATTGATCGTCAAAGTGATCCCTGCCCGTGCCATCGAATAGATTTCGACGGACAAGGTCGAGAAGCCATTGCCCGTGACGAAGAATGTGACGGCGAAATCATCGAGGGAATAGGTCAGGGCCAGGAAGAAGCCGGCGAAAATCCCCGGTTTGATATAAGGGATGATTACCCGCATCAAGATATCCCTCCGTGAAGCGCCCAGATCCCTTGCTGCATCAATCAGCGAAGTGCTCATCTCCTGCAGTTTCGGCAACACCATGATGACGACAATCGGAATGCTGAATGCGATGTGGGAAATCAGCACCGATGCAAACCCGAGCTTGACCCCTACAATGGTGAATAAAATAAGGAAGGATGCCCCTATGATGACATCCGGGCTGACAATCAGAATATTGTTCAGCGACAACACTGCATTTCGCATCGCCTGATTGCGCAGGAAGGCGATGGCCAGCGCACCGAGCACGCCGATCGCCGTGGAGACGAGCGCGGAAAGCAAGGCGACTATGATAGTGTTCAGCAAAATGACGATGAGCCGGGTGTCTTCAAAAACGGCTCCATAATGTTCCCAGGTGAACGACTCGAAATGCGACATGCCGCCCCCGGAATTGAATGAATAAAAGATCAGATAAAAGATGGGTGCGTAAAGAATGATGAAGACCGCAGTCAAATAGAGTTTCGGTAAGTTACTTAGTTTTCCCATTGCCTGTCGTCCCCCTTTCGCCGCCACTCGTGATGATCATGACGATGAACATGAACAAGATCAAGAACACGGCAATGGTCGACCCCATGCCCCAGTTTTGCGTGACAAGAAACTGCTGTTCAATCGCAGTTCCGAGCGTGATGACTTTATTCCCCGCGATGAGCCGGGTGATCATAAATAGTGACAATGCCGGGATGAAAACGATCTGCACGCCGGATTTGACTCCATTGATCGACAGCGGCCAGATGACCCGCCGGAATGTCGTCCACGCATTCGCCCCAAGGTCTCGGGAGGCGTCGATCAAGGCAGGATTCAATTTGTCCAGCGCATTGAAAATCGGCAAAATCATGAATGGAATGAAAATATAGACCGATACGAAGACGAAACTGAAATCGGTGAATAGCAACTGCTGCTTTCCGATTCCCGTCACTTCCATTAACGCATTGAGCGGCCCGTACAGACCGAACAACCCGATGAACGCATACGTCTTCAGCAAAAGGTTGATCCACGACGGAATGATGATGAGCAACAACCAAAGCTGCTTATGCTTCGTCTTCGTCAGGAAATAAGCCGTCGGATAGGCGAACAGCAACGAAAAGAACGTAATGAGAAACGCATACCAGAACGAGCTGATCGTCAATTTCAAGTAGACCGATGAAAAAAAGCTTTTATAATTAGCTAACGTAAAATTGCCTGTCAAATCAAAAAAGGAATAATAGACGATCAAGGCAATCGGCGCAATGACAAATAGCAGGATCCATGCAATATACGGAACCGAGTATAGCGGATGAAACGTTCTATTCTTCATTTGCTGCCACTCCATAGGACTCCAAACGGGCATCGAAATCCTCTTCCGTTTCATTTAAACGCATGACATGAATGTCTGCCGGGTCAAAGTCCAAGCCGATTTTGCCACCGACTTCCGCCTTTTTGGTGGAATGGACAAGCCATTCATTCCCGTCCGCATCGTAGGTGGAGAGTTCATAATGGACACCGCGGAATAATTGGGTATCGACTGTCACCACCAATTTTCCTTTCTGCACGTCGGTGATTTCCAAGTCTTCCGGGCG
The DNA here is from genome assembly GCF_000829195.1 of Bacillus sp. OxB-1. GTDB lineage: Bacteria > Bacillota > Bacilli > Bacillales_A > Planococcaceae > Sporosarcina. The sequence continues at coordinate 1,969,715 of NZ_AP013294.1, forward strand.
GATGACGATGTCGACTTTCTCATTCGGGTTCAGCCCTTGGTCGACACATTCAAACACTTTCCCGGTGAATTGCACGGAGTAATCTTCGATCATGACGCCCGGAACAATATTAGATTCTCCGATAAAGTCCGCGACGAAGCGGTTGATCGGTTCATCGTAAATATCGAGCGGTGTGCCGGATTGGACGATTTCTCCCGTATTCATGACGAAAATTTCATCGGACATCGCCAACGCTTCCTCTTGGTCATGTGTTACGAAGACGAACGTCTTGCCGAGGCGCTGCTGGAGTTCCCGAAGCTCATACTGCATTTCAGAACGTAATTTCAAATCAAGTGCGGAAAGCGGCTCATCCAGCAGAATCACTTCCGGGTCATTGATGATGGCCCGGGCAATGGCGACCCGTTGCCTCTGCCCCCCGGACATTTCGGAGATGTCCCGTCTTTCATAGCCTTCCAGATTGACGAATTTTAACGCTTCTTTGACCCGACGATCGACCTCTTCTTTTTTCACTTTCTTGATGCGCAGGCCGAATGCCACATTTTCATAGACATTCAGATGGGGAAATAGGGCGTAGTCTTGGAATACAGTGTTCACTTGCCGTTCATTCGCCGGAATGCCGTTGATCTTCTTCCCGTTAAAATAAATCGTCCCTTCCGTAGGCTCGATGAAGCCTGCAATCAGCCGCAGGATCGTTGTTTTTCCGCAACCGGACGGGCCGAGCAATGTATAGAATTTTCCACGCTCCATCTCGAACGAAACGCCATTCAACACCGTCGTATCGGTGCTATATTGTTTCGTTACGTTATCGAAGCGGATGATCGGTTCAGTCGTCATGGGGGAGGTTCCTCCTTTATAAATAGGATTCGGTCGCAACGAGAATCAATTCGCTCGATCCATTCGCCGCGTTAGAAAGTTGATGGGGTTGCGAAGCATCAAAATAAAGTGCATCCCCTTGTCCGGCCGTATAGGCCATCTCACCGAGTTCCAGTTTCACTTCGCCCTTCAGTACGTAAATGAATGTTTCAGCAGGCGACGGTTCGAACTTTTTAAATTGCCCTTGTTCTTCGAACGTAAGGTGGATCGGTTCCATTTCTTGCTCGTTCGAACGCGGGATGAGCCAGCGAATGCTATAGTGCATCCGTTCATCCCGATAGACGGTTTGATCGTCCGCCGTATAGACAATTTTCATATTCTTTTTCGGCTCGTCAAAAAACTCTTTCGGTGTCGTTCCAAGGACCTCCAGCAAGCTGAAAAGCGTTTCGATGGAAGGCGAATTCAAGTCGCGTTCCAATTGCGAGATGAAGCCCTTCGTCAAATCGGTCCGTTCTCCTAACTCTTCCTGGGTCAGTCCCTTTTTTAATCGGAGACTTTTAATTTTCCTGCCAATTTCCATAGGCACCCCTCCCGCGCTGTAGAAGTTTAGTGGAAATGAACTTCAAGTTTACTATAACCTATACAATCCAACGCCAAAAATCAACTGGTTTTATAAAAAAAAATTATGGAAAAATAAACCATGCTGGGATGCGGCATTTCACTCAATGCACTCTTCAAGTGAAAATGCGGAAGTTGTTAAAAAAAAAGCAGGGGAGGGCTGAAATATGCCCCGCCTCTACTTTTTAAAATCCGTCAAATCGACAGATCATTCTTTTTGGCTTTCCACTTCCTTCTCCCCATCTTGAGGAACGTATGGAAAATCAGATAAGCGGATAAGCCGATCCCGCTGACGGCTGTGATGAGGGAAATCCATTCAAAAAACGTATAGGAGGTCACTTTACTCCATTTGAAAGGGTCATCCCAATCATCGATGACGAGATTCATCCCGTAAATGCCCGAAATCACTGTGAAAACGGTCAAGACGAAAAGGAGGATATTCATCCTGTCTGCGTTGCTATTTTCTTGATTGCGGTATAACTCATTTAATGTGTTCGTTACTTCCTTGAACAAATTGCTAATATTGAATGATTTCCGGAACATGCTCGAAACCTCTTTCCCTTCCGTCCGGGTACTGATTTCCTCCGAGTAATACCAGGAAGAAAACAGAGTGATGGATTTTATAAGCGATTTCACATATTCATCGTCCTTGTCCCAGTCGATAGAGCTATACTCGAATGCGAACCGAAGCAACATGATCTTATAAAAGAGATGCAGTAGAAGATTGTAATAATGGGTCCCCATGAATTGCGATAGCTCCTGGCGCATTTCATCAGGTCGATGGTTCGTAATCTTCATGAACGCATGGTCGGTCGTCACGGTATAGGTGCGCGGGGCCCACCGGTCATGCAAAGAATCTTGCAACATTTTCTGAATATATTCAGGGTTTGTAGTCGATAGGAAGGGCTCTCCTGTCGGGGTGCGTCCATTGACTTGGCCTATCCGGAACAATTGGTCCTGTGTAATATTTTCATGCTCCCGGGCAAAAAGGAATCCGGAAGTGTACATCCGTTCATCATCGAAATATGGAAGCGATCCATAGTATCCCCGCAGTTTTTCGTCGTGCGGAATCAGGTCCTGAAGGAAAGGACATAGATGATCGAAGAGGAAATGATGGACGGAAATCGATTCGTCGTCGGACAGGAGGACTTTGGCTCCACGATCTTCCCGTACTTTCGGTTCTACAGACCGGAAATGATGGGTAAAATCAAGAACGTCCGAGAGATTTGCCGTTTCGCTCAGCTCAATCCTTAACATCAGAAAAGCAATGCCGAAAGGGCCGAGAATGATATCGATGCTCCGCAACATGAAACGCAGTGACTTCCTATTGATCTGTAAGCGGTATTCTTCTTCAATCGATTTGGAAAACCGTTGGAATCCTTTTTCACGGATAGAAGTCGGGAAAAGTTTTCGTTCGATGAAAGGAAGGAAATATTGCTCGAGTTCTCTGCCATGTACCGTAATGCCTTCGCCATATATTTCATCCAGCTCTGAAGATTCCAGAATGTCGAAATGAGTATAACCGTTGTTTGTAAGGATTTTTGAAAAGCGTTCCAACCGGGACAGAGTGTAATTCAATGGAAGAAAAAAAGATAGATGGGAGTGAATGATATTTATTTCTGTCGTATTCACTTTCTTTGCCATCGGATTTCACCCTTCCGTATAGGATAAATTATCGATACATGATACAATTATTCGAAAAGGGGGGACTGGGATTGGGAAAGAAAAAAGTGTTTTTCTTAGATCCGGATGAGCGCAAGTGGACCTTGGAAGATCTCGGACTCAGCTGGGATACGATTGGACAAACTTTGCACGAAAATGAGATAGAAGGGATTTTCCTAGCTTATCAAGGCAAGCTCCATAAATGGCCGGAATTATCCAATCTTTGCACGGTCTGTCTGGAATCATTGGCATACAACGATGAGCACGACTCCGTCTTTTGCCCGACTTGTGACGAATGGCGCGAACCGTCCTGCGCTGATCCGGAATGCGAATATTGCTTGGCCAGGCCCAATAGACCTTCTCAGTGTAATTAGGTATCTCCTTTCTTGATTCCTTAAATACGGACATGGTAAACCTAGCCCTATTCATACGAGCAAACAGCATCTTACGAATATGGTGCATGGATTGACGAGGGAAGCAATGCGCTGCATGTTCTCTTTACCTAAACCTGCAGGCGGACTTTGATATCAAACCGGACGTCGTAAAAACAAAAGTGTCATGTTGAAATACTCCGTATACTTCAAGCAGGCTGTCTTTGTCAGGCAAACCGGAGACCCATTCAAATAACCTTATAATCAACTCAAATCCTCACGCATAGTATAAGCAGTGGGGATTTTTTCAAACGGGAGGTTCTGATTGTGAAATTACGCGAACAGATGCCGGAGTTGGAAGGTGCGACAACTTGGTTGAACGGGAAAAGGACAAAATCGGACCTGATCGGTCAAAAACCGACATTGATACATTTTTGGTCTATTAGCTGCCATCTCTGCAAAGTAGTAATGTCGGATATCAACCATTTCAGGGATCGGTACAAAGACGATATTAATATCATCGCAGTTCATATGCCTCGCTCCAAAGATGACCTGGACTTGGAGGAGATTAAAGCGGTAGCCGCCAAGTATGACATTACACAACCGATTTTCGTCGACAGTGCGGTGAAGCTGACGGACGCATTTGATAATCAATATGTCCCGGCTTACTATGTATTCGACAAAAAGGGGCAGCTTCGTCATTTCCAAGCAGGTGGAAACGGCATCAGAGTGTTGGAGAATCGTATCAACCGCATACTAGGGGAAAATTAAAAAAGTCTGAGCCCATGCCCGTTGTGTGAAGCGCCCGCCTTGCACGACAGGGCTTTTTTCATTATTATCGTTCGGTTGCTTGCTGGACACCTGCACCCTCGTGCCCGTAATCCGTTCCATCCTTGAGTGCGCGAAAGGGATATGCTACACTTTTTGCATCGTGAATTCATATGGGGGAGTCAATGTATGAAAAAAGAGTTTGTCGTCATCGGGTTAGGTCGGTTCGGTGGCAGCATCGTACGGGAATTGATCAACTTGGGGGCCGATGTAATGGCGATCGATAAGTCCCCTGAACGGGTGGATGAGTATGCGCAGATTGCGACGCAGGCGGTTTCAGCGGACACAACCGACGAATCCGTCCTGAAATCATTGGGCATCCGCAATTTCGAGCATGTCATTGTGGCCATCGGGGAGAACATCCAAGCGAGTATTTTGACCACTTTGATGCTGAAGGAGATCGGAGTGCCGAAAATAACGGTGAAGGCCCAAAACGACTACCATGAGAAGGTGCTCCGGAAGATCGGGGCCGATCAGGTCGTGCATCCGGAACGGGATATGGGCATCCGGATCGCCAACAATATGGTCTCCAATAATATTATCGATTACTTGGAATTATCGGAGGAATACTCCATCGCGGAAATCAGGGCGAATGAAAGAATCACGGGATTTTCCCTTATTGACTTGGACATTCGGGCCAGATACGGGGTCAACATCGTCGCCATCAAACGGGGCACCCATATTCTCGTCTCCCCGCAAGCGATCGAAAAGATTCAATTGGACGATGTTCTGATCGTCATCGGCTCAGATGAGGACATCCACCGCTTCGAACGGAAAGCTTTATATTGAAATGAAAACCAAAAACCCGCTATGTCAAAGTAAAGCAGACTGTAGACAAAAGGGGTTGTCCAGAAAGTGGATTTTCCGGTTAAACACGCAAAAAGCAAGGGCTCTGGTCGCTTTCCGCGGGCCAGCCGACGAGCCTCCTCCGGCTTACAGCCGTGCGGGGTCTCGTCGGCCGGCTTTCCCGCAGGAGTCTCCCGGCGCCCTTGCTTTTTGCTAGTATCCAACTCTGTGCCTGGACTTTTCGGACAGCCCCTTTTGTCTAAACATGTGCATTTTAACTGTTGGCAGGCTGAAGTAACGTTGATTTCCGTCCCGGGTGGACGTTTCCGGGGGCTTGCCCTCAGTCTCCTCGGATATGCTCCCAACGCTTCGCTTTTGGTCGCAGCCCTGCCCTCCAATCAACTGGGAATCCTCTAAGGCAAGGGCATCATGTCAACCTCCATCGCCGGCGCTTTCCACGTCCAGCTGGCCAGCTTCTTCAATTTTATGGCGGCAAAAAGTCAGCATCGCCTGCATGGACATTTTTTAAGCCCCCTGAGGGTTGTCCAGCGCATGCCATGCTTTTCTTTTGCATCAGCAATGATGCGCTCAATCGCCTCTTTGCGCTTTCCATATACTTCCTTGACATCATGGTTGTGTCGCAAGTCCTCAGCCACATCCAAATAGTCCTGCCAGATATGCCGCTGGATGATCTTTTGCTGATTCTTACTTTGCGTGCATCGGCCATTCACTGGACACGCGGCACAAATTAAAGGTGCCGATGCATACTAGTTCATTGATCTGGTTTTTCGTCATCATTCCGATCACCTCGAATAAATGGTAACAAGTATCCAGTTGATCGGAGAGCGGAGGATGGCGACTCTTGCGGGAACAGCACAAGCCGAAGGCCCTGGACCGAGCGCAGCGAAAGCCGTAACGAAGAACAGCTTTTGCGCCAAAAAGCGTAGCGTTTGGCAGCACAGGATGCCTTAATTTCTGCAAAGTACACAGAAATACGGCAAATCGAACCCTTCGCTGTTCGATTGGCTGAGGTCGTGCCCGCGGAAAGCGTCCATCCGCAATGGAAATCAACTTTTCCTGGCGTTTACTCTATTGTAAAAGAAAAAGACTGTAGGCAAACTCCAAATGTCCGGAGTTTGTCTACAGGCTGGTAAAGTTAGGACGTAACGGGTTTTCCTATTAAGGTTACACTTCCATAATGACCGGAAGCACCATAGGTCTCCGTTTTGTTTTCTCGTACAAATACGGTCCGATGACGTCATTGATTTCACTCTTAAGTCCGGCGATGTCCGCAGGGGAGTCGGCCAGTTTCTTTTGCAACTGTCTCGAGAGGACTTGCTGTGCTTCGTTGATCATCGTGCCGGATTCCCGCATATAGACAAATCCGCGCGAAATGATATCCGGCCCGGAAACAACTCGATTGCGTTTTTTGTCCACTGTCGCCACGACGATGACCAGTCCATCTTCCGAGAGGATTTTACGGTCCCGCAACACGACGTTCCCGATATCTCCGATGCCGCTTCCGTCAATATAGACGTCCCCGGAAGGGATCCGGCCGGCAACGCGCGCCTCATCTTGCGTCAGCGCTAAGACATCGCCATTGCTCATGACAAAAGTGTTTTCCCTCGGTACGTCACAGGACACCGCCAGTTCCGTGTGCATCTTCAACATCCGATATTCCCCGTGGATTGGCATGAAGAACTTCGGTTTGATCAAGCGCAGCATCAATTTCTGTTCTTCCTGGGAACCATGCCCCGAAGTGTGGATATTGTTCAAAGATCCATGTAGAACTTCGGCGCCTGCGCGGAACAGGGCGTTGATCGTTTTGTTGACGCTCAGCGTATTTCCTGGAATCGGGGAGGAGGAGAAGATGACCGTATCCCCAGGATGGATCTGCACTTGGCGGTGTGTGCCATTTGCGATCCGGGATAAAGCGGCCATTGGTTCACCTTGGCTACCCGTGCATAAGATCATCACTTCATTCGCAGGCAAACGGTTCAATGACTGAGTGTCCACGAAGAGTTCCTTCGGCGCATTGATATAGCCTAGTTCGCGGCCGATCGTGATAGCATTATCCATACTTCTTCCGAACACTGCTATTTTACGGCCGAATTTCTCGGCTGCCTCAATGACTTGTTGTAATCTGTGGATATTCGATGCGAAAGTCGCGAAGATGATCCGGCCATCGACATTGCGGAAAATATCATTCAGGCTATCCCCGACTTTCCGTTCCGACATGGTGAAATTCGGCACTTCGGCATTTGTACTATCCGACAGGAGGCAAAGCACGCCTTCGCTGCCGATTTTCGCCATCTTCGATAAGTTTGCCGGTTCTCCGACAGGGGTGAAGTCGAACTTGAAATCCCCGGTATGGACAATATTGCCGGAAGGCGTCTTGACTACAACACCGAAGGCATCCGGAATACTGTGGGTTGTCCGGAAAAACGACACCGATGTCTTACGGAATTTGAAGATATCCTCTTCATCGATCGGTATCATCTTCGTCGTCCTCATCAGGCCATGTTCTTCGAGTTTATTGCGGAGCAGTCCGAGGGCGAGCTTCCCGCCATATACTGGTACATTCACTTTCCGCAATAGGTAGGGGATGCCCCCGATGTGATCCTCGTGACCATGGGTGATGAAAAGTCCTTTAATCTTATCCACGTTGCGTTCCAAATAAGTGTAATCCGGAATGACATAATCGATTCCGAGGAGATCGTCCTCCGGGAATTTAATACCCGCGTCGATCAATATGATTTCATCTTGGAACTGCACCGCATACGTATTCTTGCCGATTTCGCCTAGTCCGCCTAATGCGAAAACCGCTGTTTCATTGTTCTTTATAAATTTCATGGATTAGACCTGCTCAATCTGGAAATCGGGTGATTGTTGCTCATACTCAAGGTGTGAACCTTCGAGGCCCTGGATATATTCGATATTATATCCCCGATCTTTCAATTTTTCGCGGACTTGTCTTTCCGATTCCGCTTCGATGTAAAGGCTCTTCGTATTTTCGCGGACTGGTACTTGGAGCATGTTTTCTTGATAAAACACTTTGTAAATCATCGCTTGCTCTCCTTTTTTACGTTCGTTTGAAATCGTTCTCTTTATCTTACCATGCGGATTCCCTAAAATAAAGAAAAGCCCACCCGTGTACAGGGTGGGCTCAAATTGTCTATGCAATTGTTTTTTTGCCAAGGATGCCATTCAGCCGCTTCAACAGTTTTCGTTTCAGGCGCTTGTACATGGCTTCATCACTCCTTGGCGGAATTATATCACATTCTTAATTTTTTGTCAAGGCGTGGGTGGTCAGTCCCGTTCATAAGGAATCGCATCCGGAATCTCCCGGTACGGATTTTTCGGGTCAATATGATCGTAGAACATGATTCCGTTCAAATGATCCAATTCATGTTGGAATGCAATGGCGGGGAGCCCTTTTAATCGTTTTTTGAATTCCTTGCCGTCCGGATCGAACGCTTTCACAGTGATTCTTGCGTATCTCGGGACAAATCCTTCGACATCCCGGTCCACTGATAGGCAGCCCTCTCCTGTCGTCAAATAAGTCTTCTCGACGGAATGACTGACGATTCTCGGATTGATGGCAACCAAACTGAGGGGATCTTGCCCTTCTTCCTTAATATGAAGAGCAAACATTCTCTTCAGTCGATCGACTTGCGGGGCGGCCAGGCCGATTCCGGGTCGCAGGCCGTATTTTTCACTCAACTCCGGACTTTGACTGTTGATGACATATTCGAGCAATTCCTCGCTTAATTTTCGTTCTTCATCGGTCAGCGGGAATTTTACTTCTTCCGCACGTTTTCGAAGGGAAGGATGGCCTTCCCGTATAATATCTTTCATTAAAATCATTGAAAATCTTCCTTTCAGGTCTTTTCCTACTTTATAGTATAGTCCAATTGGAAAAACGGTGAAAGAGATTAGCGCAAACTTGAATTTACAGATAGCGCATACTATATTGGTGAAAATTGAGGTGATGAGATGAGGAATTCGGTTCTCGGTTTGTTCATCGGATGGACCCTTCTCCTCTTGGTGGGATGCAGCTTTGATCCGTCCCCTGAGGAAAGGCTGGCTGAAACCCTTTCGAAGATGAATGAAGCCGAGCGGGATTACCGCGATGCACAAGTCGAGCTGGCGGAAATTGAAAAGTCGGAACAACAATTATTCCTTGAAACGATGAAATTGTCGCGGGAACAGGACGATGAATTGAAAGTGAATGCCGCTCGGCTGGTAGAACGGCAATCCAAAAGGCTTGACATTTTGGAGGTTGAAAAAAAGTCGATGGAGAAAGCCAGGAGATTGTCGGATGAATTTGCCGCCATTACGGAAAAAGCGGAGGATTCCGTTAAAAAAGATGTAGAGAGCTTGCGCCAGGCGATTGACGGACGATATGACCGACATGATGCCTTTCTCGCTTCATACAACGAACTGGCAGCACTTCAAAAGGGACTGTATGAGATGTTGACAACTGAAGGGACGGACTTCAAGAAGTTGGATGAGCATGTCCGGCTCGTCAATGAGCAGAACGAGAAGGTCCAATCGGCTGTGGAATCTTTCAATGAATCAACCCGTGAAGTGAATGAACTGCGGGGGACCGTGGAGTCACGTTTGCAACTGATAGAATAAAGGTAAAGAAGGGCAGGAACCCGTTTTCCTGCTCTTTTTTGGATGGTGCAAATAGCGATATGAAAGAATAGAATCTATTATACTACAGGTATCTTGTTGTGTTAATACAGATTTGTATAGACTTTCTTTTCGGAACATTCTTGTCGCCAGAAATACCTTGATGTCAATGATTGACCAAATGATTTACTTTAAGTATACTGAAAAAGAGTAAGGTTGTATCAGTATATTAGTTGAATAAACATAATACAGTTACGAAGGAGAGTTGCCAAAATGGCTGCAAAAAAAAATCAGCAGTTCGATCCGGTGGAAACGCTTCACGCGATTGAAGAAAAGTTTGAAATGCTCCAGGTTTTGAACGAGGAGGGCGAAATTGTCAACGAGGACGCCAACCCGAATTTATCTGATGAAGATCTTGTTGAATTGATGACACGGATGGTCTATACCCGAATTTTGGACCAGCGCTCCATTTCATTGAACAGACAAGGGCGTCTCGGGTTTTACGCTCCTACAGCCGGACAGGAAGCATCCCAGTTGGCTTCGCATTTTGCGCTTGAAAAAGAGGACTTCATCCTGCCGGGCTACCGTGATGTGCCTCAAATGATTTTCCATGGCTTGCCGTTACATATGGCGTTCCTTTGGTCGCGCGGCCATTTTCAAGGCGGGATGTTGCCGGAAGGACTCAACGTTTTTCCTCCGCAAATCATTATCGGCGCACAATACATCCAGGCTGCCGGTGTGGCGCTCGGTTTCCAAAAACGCGGCACGAAAGCCGTTGCAATGACGTATACAGGGGATGGCGGAACATCCCAAGGTGATTTCTATGAGGGCATCAACTTCGCCGGCGCTTACCGTTCCCCAGCTATTTTTATTATCCAAAACAATCAATATGCGATCTCGACTCCGCGTGAACTTCAGACAGCGGCAAAAACTTTGGCCCAAAAAGGGGTTGCCGCAGGGATTCCGAGTGTCTTGGTGGATGGCATGGATCCTCTCGCGGTCTATGCGGTGACACGCGATGCGCGTGAGCGTGCAATCAACGGGGAAGGCCCGACTTTAATCGAGACGCTTTGCTACCGCTACGGTCCGCACACGATGGCCGGAGACGATCCGACCCGTTACCGTACATCCGATACGGACAATGAGTGGGCGAAACGCGATCCGCTGATCCGCTTCCGAAAATACTTGGAAGGCAAAGGTCTGTGGAGTGAGGATCAAGAGAACGAAATCATCGAGCGTGCGAAAGAGGAGATCAAAGAAGCGATCAAGGCCGCCGATGCCGCTCCGAAACAGAAAGTGAGCGATTTTATCAAAATCATGAATAGAGGCGAGCTGCCATACAACCTCCAGGAACAGCTCGACATTTATACAGAGAAGGAGTCGAATTGACCGATGGCACAAATGACGATGATTCAAGCAATTACCGATGCGATGCGCACGGAGCTGAAAAATGATGAAAACGTCCTCGTCTTCGGTGAAGACGTCGGCGTCAACGGGGGAGTCTTCCGTGCGACGGAAGGACTGCAAAAGGAATTCGGAGAGGAACGCGTGTTTGATACGCCGCTAGCAGAGTCCGGAATCGGAGGCTTGGCGATCGGCCTGTCCTTGACCGGCTTCCGCCCAGTCATGGAGATCCAGTTCTTCGGTTTCCTCTATGAAGTGATGGACTCCGTCAGCGGACAGCTCGCCCGGATGAGCTTCCGCAGTGCGGGGACATTTAATGCGCCAGTGACAATCCGCTCGCCATTCGGCGGGGGCGTAGCAACGCCTGAAATGCACGCGGACAGCTTGGAAGGGCTTGTCGCTTCCCAACCGGGGTTGAAAGTGGTCATCCCGTCGACTCCTTACGATGCGAAAGGCCTGTTGATTTCGTCGATTCGCGATGAGGATCCGGTCGTGTTCCTGGAACATATGAAATTATACCGTTCATTCAGACAGGAAGTGCCTGAAGAGGAATATACGATTCCTCTAGGGAAAGCGGATGTGAAACGGGAAGGTTCTGACCTTTCCATCATTACGTATGGCGCCATGGTGCATGAAAGTTTGAAAGCGGCGGAAGAGTTGGAGAAGGAAGGCTATTCCGTCGAAGTGGTCGATCTTCGTACCATTCAACCACTTGATATTGAAACGATCATCGCATCGGTGGAAAAAACGAGCCGGGCAATTGTCGTGCAAGAAGCTCAAAAACAGGCAGGGATCGCTGCGAACGTCGTTTCGGAAATTACGGAACGGGCAATCTTGAGCTTGGATGCACCAGTCTTGCGCGTCACTGCACCGGATACAATCTATCCGTTTGCCCAAGGTGAAAATACATGGCTTCCGAATGCAAAAGACATTGTTGAAACAGCTAAAAAAGTATTGACGTTCTAATTGAATGAATCGTCAAAGAGGAAAGGGTGAATTTACGTGGCATTTGAGTTTCGCTTACCAGATATCGGGGAAGGGATCCACGAAGGTGAAATCGTGAAATGGTTCGTCGCGAAAGGGGATGCGATCAATGAAGATGATACGCTTCTCGAAGTCCAGAATGACAAAGCGGTAGTTGAAATCCCTTCGCCTGTGACGGGGACGGTCGAAGAGATCGTAGTATCGGAAGGGACAGTCGCTGTCGTGGGGGACGTACTGATCCGTATCGATGCACCTGGCTACGAAAGCACGTCGAGTGAGGGAGCGGAAGGGGTGGAAGAGACGGAGGCGCAAGTCCAGTCCACTGCCGAGGCCGGTCAACCAATCGATAAAGAGGAAGCGCCGAAAGATGACGAGCCGAAAGAGACGACAGGTGCAGGGGATATCGCCCAAGCTGACGTCGACCCGGATCGACGGGTCATTGCAATGCCGTCCGTTAGGAAATTTGCAAGAGAGCAAGATGTCGACATCCGTCAAGTCGCGGGCTCCGGCAAAAATGGCCGTGTAATGAAAGAGGATATCGAAGCATTCGTAAGCGGTGACCAAGCGCAGCAAGTTTCACCGACGATTGGGGAAGATAGCGGGAAAACTGAAGCAGCGTCAGCTGAGAAACAAACCACGCCTGTCGCTTTGGAAGGGGATTTCCCGGAAACGCGCGAAAAAATGTCGGGCATCCGGAAAGCGATCGCCAAGGCGATGGTCAATTCCAAACATACTGCCCCGCATGTCACTTTATTGGACGAAGTGGATGTGACAGAACTCGTGGCGCATCGCAAAAAATTCAAGGAGATTGCTGCCGAAAAAGGCATCAAATTGACGTACTTGCCGTATGTCGTCAAGGCGCTCGTCTCCACATTGCGTGAGTTCCCTGAATTGAACACGTCATTGGATGATGAAACACAAGAAATTATCCAGAAGCACTATTACAACATCGGAATCGCGGCGGATACGGAACGTGGCCTGCTCGTGCCGGTCATCAAACATGCGGACCGCAAATCGGTATTTGCCATTTCAAATGAGATCAACGAACTGGCCGGCAAAGCGCGGGAAGGCAAATTGGCTCCTCAAGAAATGAAAGGCGCTTCTTGCTCGATTACGAATATCGGATCAGCTGGCGGCCAATGGTTCACGCCGATTATCAATCATCCGGAAGTGGCGATTTTAGGAATCGGAAGAATTTCTGAGAAACCAGTAGTGAAAAATGGTGAAATTATAGCGGCACCTATGTTAGCATTATCTTTAGTGTTCGATCATCGGGTTATCGATGGTGCAACAGGGCAAAATGCGCTGAATCACCTAAAGAAATTACTCGGTAATCCAGAACTTTTATTAATGGAGGCGTAAGAAAATGGTAGTAGGGGATTTTCCAATCGAAGTAGACACGCTTGTCGTAGGATCCGGACCAGGAGGTTATGTAGCTGCAATCCGTGCAGCACAACTCGGACAAAAAGTGACAATCGTTGAAAAAGATAGTTTGGGAGGCGTATGCCTGAACGTCGGCTGTATCCCATCAAAAGCAATGATCGCGGTCGGCCATCGCTATGCTCATGCCAAGGATTCCGATGCAATGGGAGTCACGGCGACTGATGTGAAATTGGACTTCTCGAAAGCTCAAGCGTTCAAGGATGGAGTCGTGAAAAAGTTGACTGGCGGAGTCGAAGGACTTCTGAAAGGGAATAAAGTGGAAATCGTCCAAGGAGAAGCCTATTTTGTCGATGGCAACACGGCACGCATCATGGATGAAAATTCAGCACAAACGTATAAATTCAAAAATGCGATCATCGCGACAGGCTCACGTCCGGTTGAAATCCCTAATTTCAAATATTCCAAACGCGTCATCAATTCGACTGGTGCTTTGAATCTGGCAGAGCTGCCTAAGAAGCTTGTCGTCATCGGTGGAGGATACATCGGGACTGAACTCGGTTCTGCGTATGCGAATATGGGATCTGAAGTGACGATCATCGAAGGCATGGACGATATCCTTGCAGGTTTCGAAAAACAAATGACACAAATCGTCAAAAAAGGCTTAAAGAAAAAAGGCGTCGAGGTTGTTGTCAAAGCGTCTGCAAAAGGCGTGGAAGAGACAGACAATGGCGTAACGGTTACGTATGAAGTAAATGGCGAAGAGAAGAAAATCGAAGCTGACTATGTTCTTATGACAGTCGGCCGCCGTCCGAATACAGACGAAATCGGTCTGGAAGGGGCGGGCGTCAAATTGACAGAGCGCGGCCTTGTCGAAGTGGACAAACAATGCCGGACAAGCGTTCCGAACATTTATGCAATCGGGGATATCGTGCCAGGCCCACAGTTGGCACACAAAGCTTCTTATGAAGCGAAAGTGGCTGCTGAAGCGATTTCGGGTGAAAAATCGGAAGTCGATTACTTGGCAATCCCTGCAGTCTGCTTCACCGACCCTGAATTGGCAACAGTCGGGTTGAATGAAGCACAAGCGAAAGAAGAAGGCTATGATGTCATAACAGGGAAATTCCCATTCGCGGCAAACGGCCGGGCGCTCGCATTGGACGCGACAGAAGGGTTCGTCAAACTGGTGGCTCGTAAAGAGGATGGCCTTCTGATCGGTGCTCAAATCGTAGGCGAGAATGCTTCTGACATGATTGCAGAGCTTGGATTGGCAATCGAAGCGGGCATGACGTTGGAAGATGTCGCTATGACAATCCACGCTCACCCGACATTAGGTGAAATCTCCATGGAAGCAGCGGAAGTTGCACTTGGTAAGCCGATCCATATGGTTGTAAAATAAATAATGCTTTAACAAACCGCTTATTGGGCAGAAAGTTGTCCGATGAGCGGTTTTTCTTGATTCAAAGAAAGCGCAAGCGCTTGGCCATGCCCTTCCCGAGAGCAAGAACACGATGCTTTCATTCTTCCAGTTTACAAGTGTGAGAATCGGTGAACACTAATAATCCATGTTACTATGTAGAGAAAGGAAACAGCATGGAAAAGAGGAGCGTGCCTGGAAATGAACTATAGTTACCCGATCAGTACGGATTGGACAACGGATGAAATCATCGCTGTAACTGAATTTTACACGGCTGTTGAGAATGCCTACGAATCCGGTGTGCAGAAGGAAGTCCTTCTAGCAGCCTATCGTCGCTTCAAGGAAATCGTCCCTTCCAAAGCGGAAGAGAAGACCTTGCTGAAACAATTCGAAGAGGCGAGTGGATATGCGGGCTACCCAATTATAAAGGAAGCCAAAAGTACAGAGGCAGGGGCAACGATCAAAGGAGTACAGCGATAAGCGCTGTACTTCTTTTTTTACGGGAGGATGTTGTGAGGCATCGGAACGTTGTGAGGTGGAGGTGAAATGTTTCGAGGTTGGTGTGAAACGTTTCGAGGTTGGTGTGAAGCGTTTCGAGGTTGCTTGGATTTGTTGTGGAGCTCAGCCAAAATGTTGCGAGGTTTGACGGAAATGTTGTGAGGCATCGGAACGTTGTGAGGTGAAGGTGAAATGTTTCGAGGTTGGTGTGAAACTTTTCATGGTTGTCTTGATACGTAGTGGAGTTTCTCTAGATTGTTGAGAGGCTGTTCGAAACCCCGTGTAAAGTGATGGAGACATTACAACGTGCCAAAGAAATTCCCCATCAAAAAGGGTCGTCCGCTGCGTGGTATGGCGAACGACCCTTTTGGACACTACTCACTGCCTCCCGATGATGACGTCGTATACAGGCAGGAGTCGATTGAACGTTTCTTCGGCGTATGCCAAGAATTCGGCTTCCGGCATTTTCACTGCCACGTCCCGGTCCAAGTGGCGGCCGACGAGGAATTCCGCTTTTTTCACGGTTTGCAACCGATCCAACAATGATTCGATCCCTTCAATTCCGGCTTCCCCGATTGGAGTTGCTTCCGGCTTCATATGATCGCCGGAGACGATATAGTCAGTAGGCAGGTCGGTCAGGACGCTCACCTGTCCGGATAGGCGTTCGGCAATCCCTTTTTTGTCTGGATTTTCATAGATGACGGCCAAAATGATGAATAGATGCGTCTTCCATAGGCCAATCTGGAAATGAGGCAACGCTTTATATCCCCTTTTCGCTGGAGCGAAGGCGACCCAGCTGTCGGAAGGGGGATTGACAGTCCGACGCGCATGTTTTGCGACGTGGGGATAAAATTCATCCGTTCCATGTGAAGAAAGGTGGTCTGCAAATTGCCTTCCCAATAATGCGAATTTCGGCTGGATCCGAGCTTGTAATGCTTCCATTCTTTTCTCGAGTCCATCGATAACGAATACATCAAAATCGTTTTCTTCCCAAAAGGACTTGTGCATAATGACTCCTCCAATTCAATATTCACGTTTATCGTAACAGAATTTGGGGAACAATTTTAATAACAAGGCTTACCACTAAGCGAAACCGAAAGCGCTGCATATCCTAATGATAACAAATGAAATTCCCATAATTTTAATCCGAAGAAAGGGTGTTCACCATGAAACAAGTCGTTCATGTAATTAGGAAAGCCGAATTCGAGAAAGAATATGTATCGATGCTCAACCTGGAGCTTGACTACGAGTTGGCGACACTGTTTGACGCGATTGAGGAAAAGGATGAAAAGCAGCAGAAGAAAAGTAAGCAGCGCCTCGCAGATATCCATCGGGAGCTGGAGATGTTGAATGGTTTCGCTTAATGTAAGCTGGTTGACTCGAAAAGGCATCCGTGCACGAACTTCGGAAACGGAGAAAATGTGCAGGGATGCCTTTTCGCTGTCTTGCATCAGGACTTGGTAGCCGCATCAGACGTATTATACGTTTTTTGGCGGATTTCATCCGACACAAGAGTGCCAATGTTGCCGTGCGATATGACGTCCGGTAATTTTATGCTTATGTTATAATGAAGAAAAAGCAGTTAGTTGAGAGGGGCGGAGCTATGAGTTGGGGGAGTATCGACCGTTACGCAAAATCCATCATTAAAGAAGCGGGCCATAAGATCCGGAATTCGTTTTTCAGTCGTATTGACATCGATACGAAATCGGATGCCAATGACTTGGTGACGAACATCGACCGGGAAGTGGAAGAGTTTTTCATTGACCGCATCAAGCGGGATTTTCCGGATCATCGTATATTAGGAGAAGAAGGGGCGGGCGATCGGGTCACTTCGTTGGATGGGGTCATCTGGGTATTGGATCCGATCGATGGGACGATGAATTTCATTCACCAACGACGGAACTTTGCCATATCATTAGGGATCTATGCAGACGGAGTGGGAATGCTCGGCTATATCTATGATGTGATGCGGGACGACTTTTATAATGCAGCAAAGGGGGAAGGGGCCTATTTCAACGATGAACGGCTGCCGCAGCTTGAAATCACCCCGTTGCAGGAAGCGGTCATCGGCATCAATGCGAGCTGGGTCGCGCCGAATCGATATATGGACAATGAACCGATCATTCGGATGGTCCGGCAATGCCGGGGAACGAGATCCTATGGGTCGGCGGCCATCGAATTGGCCTATGTCTCCTCCGGGCGGATCGATGCTTATCTGTCGATGCGTTTGGCGCCTTGGGATATTGCGGGTGGCATCGTCATCGCACAGGAAGTGGGGGCAATCGCAACGACCATGAAAGGCCAGCCGCCGAACTTGCTGTCGCAGGACACCTTCATCGTCGCCAGACCAGGGCTGCATGAGGATATATTGAAAAACTACATACACTTAAAATGAAAGATGGTTCGCTGGTCGTGTTACCGATCAGTGAACCATCTTTAAGTTAAAGCAGACCTTGCTCGCGCATTTTCTTTTTCGTTTTGAATCCATTTCCCATTATGTAAACAAGTGCAAGGATGGCCGCAATGCCGACGAGCGGGCTCCGAATGGCGATAGCTACTCCGATGGCACACATGGAAGCCACGGCTGCAATTGAATAAATGACAAAGACCCATTTGATGTCTTTCAAAAAAAAACCTCCATCTATTAGATAAATTGTTTTAGTATCGGTATGCTATATGTTATACTAACACAGTTATGCGACTGAAAAAAGAATAATGGAGTGAAATTATGTCGAACGTACGTAATGATTTACGTAATATAGCAATTATCGCACACGTTGACCACGGAAAAACGACATTGGTTGACCAACTTTTGAAACAATCCGGGATTTTCCGCTCCAATGAGCATGTAGATGAGCGGGCAATGGACTCGAATGATATTGAACGGGAACGTGGAATCACCATTTTGGCGAAAACGACAGCTGTTGAGTATAAAGATAAAAAAATCAATATTTTGGATACACCGGGCCACGCCGATTTCGGGGGAGAGGTGGAACGGATCCTGAAAATGGTGGACGGTGTCATTTTGGTCGTCGACTCGTATGAAGGATGCATGCCGCAAACACGCTTTGTATTGAAGAAGGCGTTGGAAGAGAATTTGAAGCCGATCGTAGTCGTCAATAAAATCGACCGTGAATTTGCGAGGCCTGAAGAAGTCGTCGATGAAGTGTTGGAATTATTCATCGAATTGGATGCGAATGATGAGCAGCTTGAATTCCCAGTTGTTTATGCGTCTGGATTTAACGGAACGGCCAGTCTATCCCCGGACCCGGCTGATCAGGAAGATACGCTCCGCGTACTCTATGACGCCATAATCGAACATATTCCGGCACCGGTCGACAATCGGGATGAACCGCTGCAATTTCAAGTATCTCTTCTCGATTATAACGACTATGTCGGCCGTATCGGTATCGGGCGTATTTTCCGGGGAACGATGAAAGTAGGCCAGCAAGTGTCTGTCATGAAACGGGACGGCTCATTGAAAAACTTCCGGGTGACGAAAATGTCCGGATTCCTTGGGCTAAAACGGATTGAAATCCAAGAGGCCTTCGCAGGAGACTTGGTTGCAGTTTCCGGGATGGAAGATATCGATGTCGGGGAAACGATCTGTCCGGTCGACCATCCGGAAGCTCTTCCATCCCTCCATATCGATGAACCGACGCTGCAAATGACGTTCCTTGTCAACAATAGCCCGTTTGCCGGGAAAGAAGGGAAATGGGTCACGGCACGGAAAATCGAAGAGCGATTGGAACAGCAATTGCAGACGGATGTTTCCCTTCGCGTCGAGCCGACCGACTCCCCGGATGCTTGGACAGTCTCCGGCCGTGGGGAACTTCATTTATCCATCCTGATTGAAAATATGAGACGGGAAGGATTCGAGCTGCAAGTTTCCAAACCGTCTGTGATCGTCAGAGAGATTGACGGAGTGAAATCAGAGCCTGTCGAACGGGTACAGATCGATATTCCAGAAGAGCATACCGGATCAATTATCGAATCCATCGGGGAACGGAAGGGCGAAATGCTCGATATGATCAATAACGGCAATGGCCAAGTCCGCCTCATCTTCCTTGTGCCTGCACGTGGATTGATCGGCTATACGACCGAATTCCTTACATTGACAAGAGGATACGGCATTTTGAACCATACCTTCGATTCTTACAAACCGATGGCGTCCGGAAAAGTGGGGGGCCGCCGACATGGCGTTCTCGTGTCAATGGAAAACGGAACGGCGACGCCTTATGGTATAATGCAGCTAGAGGATCGCGGCACGATGTTTGTGGAAGCGGGAACGGAAATCTACGCTGGTATGATTGTCGGAGAAAATACGCGGGATAATGATTTGACTATCAACTTGACGAAAGCGAAACAAGCGACGAATGTGCGCTCCGCTACAAAGGACCAGACCGTCACGACGAAAAAACCAAGGATCATGTCTCTGGAGGAAGCGTTGCAATACTTGGATGATGACGAGTATTGCGAAGTCACTCCGAAATCCATTAGACTGCGGAAGAAAATCTTGGATAAAAACGAACGCGAACGGATCCAGAAAAAGAAAAAACTTGCCGATTCTTGATAGCCTCGGAAAGAGCCGTTCCATTGGAATGGCTCAGCCTTGGACAAAAGGCGGCAATTGGAAAGGGATGTGTTGAATGAGTGCTACGGTTAAGGAGACAGAGTTCGTCTTCAACCGCATGTCGGGAATTTCGCATTTTATCTATGAAGTGGCGCCTTCCTACACAGTTGCGGGCTATATTCTGTTTGCCTCTGTATTCCTCATGTCGGCTATCGTTTATCATCTTGGCTTTGCAAAGAAGCTCAAACCGCTTCAAAACTTGATCATCTATATTTTCCTGTTCCTTGGATGCCTCATTTTGACGTTTTTAGCTTTCTTCCTTCCTATCGTGGAAGGGCTGATTGTCGCGGCGCTTATCTTAATCATCTATCGCGTCCGCAGGCTGAATGAACACAAAGAAGACTCCGTCGCATCGTAATGCGACGGAGTCTTTTTCAAATTCAGGTCAAAATGCAGGTGCCCGGCTCTATCGTTGTGTTCAGCCCCTTTTGGAAAGACGAGTCTTTCCGGCATGCTTTTCAGCAGTTATTGGGGCTGAACAGGCACTGTATGCTTTTCTAGTCGTCTAGGAAATTATAAAATCCCGGCATGTGGATAACCTTCAAAACTGGGTTTGTTTGCGTCCAGCTCCGGGCGCTAGAGGGAGGATGCCTTAATTTCTGCAAAACACGCAGAAATCAAGGCAAATCGAACCCTTTGCTGTTTGATTGGCTCGGGGTCATAAGCCAAAGCTGCTCGTAGCGTGCCTTAATTTCTGCAAAGTACGCAGAAATCCGGCAAATCAACCCTTCGCTGTTCGATTGGCAAAAAGCGCCACGCCGCATCTTCATCTTATGCCTGTCGCCCCTGAGCAAGCGCCCTGCGCTTTTGCTCTTAAAAATCTTTTTCAATCGGATGGGTGCTGCGCCGGAAGAAAAAGTTTCTGGTCGCAATGCGGGCAATGGTCTTTTCCGCAATCCGGTCGTTGCACTGTTCACACATATACGTATGGATCGGGCGGTTCCTCAGTTTTTTTGCCAATGGAAGGTCATCGGGAAGCTGCCCGATTTCGTCGCATATGACACATTTGACGCGCATGGCAATCCCTCCTTCAGTCGATTCGGATAGCGCGGATGTTGCGGACGGGGTCGTTTTGATTGGAACCGTCTGTGAAAAGAAGATGGACCGGTCCATCTTCCCGAAGCGGTTTTCCCTCATCGCTGAATTTGAAAATCAGTCGATCTCCTTCTTCTAGGGGGACAGAAACTTCTTTTCCGTCGGCCAGTTCGAAGACAATCGTCTCGGCATCCTCCGACGGTCCCGCGATTCGAATGAATTGTTGCAACAGGATGCCGAAAGTTCCTGTCAGCATTTTGGTCTTCTCGTATTTCGCCTCAGTTTTCAATGTAGGAGGGAAGGTGGCCCCTTCCATGATCTCCCGGGACCAATGCTTGCCCATGTCTTTCTTATATTGTTCCATTTCATCAATGTTGATCTGTTCCTGTGTAAAATATGTTGTCAGGTCGATCCGTCGGTCATCAAAAATCCAAACTGTCGGATCCAGCGTGATGACATGCTGCACCTTTCCCTTGATCGGAATGATAGATTCCAAATTCATTTCCTCCTACCTAGCAAAGTCCATTCCTTCTCAGTATACCGCCTTTACCCCGGATTGAACAATCATTTAGGGCGGGATCCATTGTTGACGGAAGGGAAACACTTGCTTTTTGACGTCTCAAAAGATACAATTTATTCATAATAACCGATTAGAAAAAGGTTGGTGAGGGGACCCTCATGGATACGGATTTGCAAGAGACATACCAAGAGAAGGCTTTGAAACAGCTTCAAGCTGATGCCGATAAGATCGCCCAACTGATTAAGGTGCAAATGGACCATCTGACAATGCCGCAGTGCCCTTTATATGAAGAAGTCCTCGATACCCAAATGTACGGGCTATCCCGTGAAATTGAATTTGCGGTGAAACTCGGGCTCATTGAAAGGCATAAAGGGAATGAAATCCTGTCCCTGCTCGAAAAAGAGATGACGGTCCTGCACGAATTATATACAAAAAAATAAGCCGAAGACTCAAACTCGTCCAAAGTTTGAGTTTTTTGTTTAATTTCGTACTTTACTTAATGGGTTAGAACGCTGCGTTTCGGGAACTCCAGTTAAGCCTGACACGTTAAAGTAGGGGAAGGTCGATCTCGAGTAAAGCTGAAAAAAGAGATTCCCGGCAAGGGAGATTTGCCAATTGATTGAAGAAGAGGTATTGCTATGAAACTATATATAAGGCGCTTATTGAAGCATTTTGATTTTCCTCTGTTTTTTACCTATCTGATCCTTTGCCTGTTCGGGCTCGTCATGATCTACAGCGCGAGTATGGGAGCTGCTGTGAATCGGTATGAGTATGCTTCAGATCATTATTACAGGAGACAGCTCATTAATCTTGCAATCGCGATACCCGCTTTCTTCATGGCCGCCTTTTTTCCGTATAAAAACTATAAAAGAAAAAAATTGATGATTGTTTCCGTGATCGGCATGCTCTGTCTCCTGTTCTCGGTCCATTTCATCGGATCGGGGGATCACGTCGGAGCGAATAGCTGGATCAAGACACCGTTAGGCAATATCCAGCCATCCGAAGTGGCGAAGCTTGTAATCATCGTCTATTTTGCGAGTGTCTTTGCAAAGAAATATGAAGCCGGTACGATAGATAATATTAACAAATCGATCGGACCGCCTATTTTGATTCTCGTTCTTGCTATCGTCTCGATCATGTTTGAGACGGATATCGGGACAGCTTTCATTATTATTATCGGTTCGCTCTCCGTCCTGGCCGCAAGCGGAATCAAGAAAAAGACTTTCATGAAGTTAAGTGGAATTGTAACGATGGCCATGATTCCCGTTGCTTTGATCATTTTTGTTGCATGGGATTTCGTCATGACGGACTCGAGAAAAGGCCGGTTGCTGTCTTTCTTGAATCCATTCGATTATTTGCAAGGGTCCGGCTATCAAATTGCGAACGGATATATTGCGATTGGTGCAGGAGGGGTAAAAGGACTAGGTCTAGGGAATTCTGTCCAAAAAATGGGGTATTTACCCGAACCGCAGACAGATGTCATTATGGCTGTCATTTCAGAAGAGCTTGGTGTGTTCGGATCCCTTATTGTAATTGGGGGACTCGGCTTTATCGTTCTCCGTGCACTCTACGTTGCCCTACAGGCGAAAGACCCACATGCGCGGATGCTGGCAGCCGGAATCGGCAGTGTGATCGGCATTCAGACGTTTGTCAACCTAGGGGGCTTGACAGGGCTGATTCCTCTTACCGGCGTCCCTCTGCCATTTATAAGTTATGGCGGAACCTCTGTTATTCTGTTATCTTTATCTTTAGGAATATTGATGAATGTGTCAATATTCACTAAATATGAAAAAACGAAAAGAAGAGGGAGTGCCTTGTGATGGAAAAGATTGAAAAGATTCTTGTAGCCAACCGGGGAGAAATTGCAATCCGCATATTTCGGGCTTGTACGGAATTGAACATTCCGACGGTCGGCATCTATTCGACGGAAGATAGTGGGTCATTTCATCGATACAAGGCAGACGAGTCCTACCTTGTGGGGAAAGGGAAAAAACCGATCGATGCCTATTTGGACATCGAAGGGATCATCGCAATCGCGAAGGATTCCGGGGCGAATGCAGTCCATCCGGGTTATGGCTTCTTAGCGGAGAATGAGGAGTTTGCACGACGCTTGGAGGAGGAAGGAATCATTTTCATCGGTCCGACTTCAAAGCATCTGGACATGTTCGGGGACAAAGTCAAAGCACGGGAACAGGCAATTCAAGCAGGGATTCCCGTCATTCCGGGGAGTGATGGCCCTGTAACGTCAGTGGGGGATGTTTCACAATTCGGGGAGGAGCATGGCTACCCGATCATCATCAAAGCTTCGCTCGGTGGCGGAGGCCGCGGGATGCGGATCGTCCAGTCCGCCGATGAAGTGTTCGAGGCGTATGAACGCGCCAGATCGGAAGCGAAGTCCGCATTCGGTTCGGATGAGGTATATGTGGAAAAGTTCATCAAGAAGCCGAAGCATATCGAAGTCCAAATTTTGGGTGATTCGTTCGGCAACGTTGTCCATCTGTATGAACGGGACTGTTCGATCCAGCGCCGCCATCAGAAAGTAGTCGAAGTGGCGCCGTCGATTTCGTTGGACGATGGATTGCGTAGCCAAATTTGTGATGCAGCTGTGAAACTAATGAAGAACGTCAATTATATGAATGCGGGAACGGTCGAGTTCCTTGTTGCGGACGGAAATTTCTATTTCATCGAAGTCAATCCGCGGATCCAGGTGGAACATACCATTACGGAAATGGTGACGGGAATTGATATCGTTCACGCTCAGATTCATATTGCTGATGGACAGAACCTCCATGAAGGACCATCCGCGATTCCAGTACAGGCCCAGATTCCGCTATTCGGCTACGCCATCCAATCGCGGGTGACGACGGAAGATCCCTTGAATGATTTCATGCCGGATACCGGGAAATTGATGGTGTATCGCTCCGGCGGCGGTTTTGGAGTTCGTCTCGATGCCGGAAACGGGTTCCAAGGGGCTGTCATCACGCCGCATTATGATTCCTTACTCGTGAAGGTGTCGACTTGGGGCATGACATTCCGTGAAGCGGCCGGCAAAATGGATCGTAATTTGCAGGAATTCCGGATCCGTGGAATCAAAACGAATATTCCGTTCCTTGAAAACGTCGTCAAACATGAAAAATTCTTAACCGGGGACTATGATACCGGTTTCATCGATTCCACGCCGGAACTATTTTTATTTCCTCATCGGAAAGATCGCGGGACGAAAATGCTCAACTATATCGGTAACGTCACCATCAACGGATTTCCGGGAATCGGAAAACAGTCGAAACCGCTATTCCATCCAGCCAGGAAGCCGAAAGTCGATCTGATTACGCCTGCACCGGCAGGAACGAAGCAGATCTTGGACGAACAGGGTGCTGAAGGACTCGTCCGGTGGATCAAGAATCAGGAGGATGTTCTGCTGACGGATACGACATTCCGGGATGCGCACCAATCCTTACTTGCCACACGTGTCCGGACTGCTGATATTACGTCGATTGCATCCGAGTCGGCCCGCCTGATGCCAGACCTGTTCTCCTATGAAATGTGGGGAGGGGCCACCTTCGATGTCGCATACCGTTTCTTGAAAGAAAGCCCGTGGGAACGGTTATTGAAGCTGCGGGAACAAATTCCGAATGTATTGTTCCAGATGCTGCTTCGGGGAGCGAACGCAGTAGGCTATAAAAACTATCCGGATAACGTCATCCGCGAGTTCGTGGCCACATCGGCGCAAGCGGGAATCGACGTGTTCCGCATCTTCGACAGCCTGAACTGGATCAAAGGAATGGAAGTCGCCATTGATGAGGCACGTGCCTCGGGTAAAATTGCCGAAGCGGCCATCTGCTATACTGGTGATATTTTGGATGATTCGCGTGCGAAGTATACAGTCGGGTACTATAAAGAGATGGCGAAGGAATTGGAAGCAGCGGGTGCTCATATTCTAGCTATCAAAGATATGGCAGGATTGCTGAAACCGGAAGCGGCCTATCGTTTGATTTCTGAATTAAAAGAAACGATCGAGTTGCCGATCCATTTGCATACCCATGATACGAGCGGTAACGGTATTTTCATGTACGCACGAGCCATCGAAGCGGGAGTCGACATCGTCGATACAGCGCTTGGCGCCATGGCGGGGCTCACATCCCAACCGTCCGCCAGTTCCCTCTACTACGCTTTGCAAGGCGGGGAGCGCCAAGTCCGGGCTGATGTCAAGTCGTTGGAAGATTTGTCGTACTACTGGGAAGATGTCCGGAAATATTATCAGCATTTCGAAAGCGGCATGATGAGCCCTCATTCGGAAATCTATGTCCATGAAATGCCAGGCGGCCAGTACTCCAATCTTCAACAACAGGCGAAGGCGGTCGGATTGGGCGAACGCTGGGATGAAGTGAAAGATATGTATTCTCGTGTCAACTTGTTGTTCGGGGATGTCGTCAAAGTGACTCCATCCTCCAAGGTCGTCGGGGACATGGCATTGTTCATGGTGCAAAATGATCTGGATGAAGAATCTGTTTTGCTGCGCGGAAAGTCGATCGATTTCCCGGAATCGGTCATCGAGTTTTTTGAAGGGTATATCGGGCAGCCGTACGGCGGATTTCCGAAGGAGCTTCAAGAAGTCGTCTTGAAAGGCAGGGAACCGATCACGGTGCGCCCGGGCGAATTGCTCGAAGAAGAAGACTTCGACAAGATTCGTGCTGAATTGAATGAAAAACTGGAGCGCCCGGTGACGAGCCACGAAATGCTGGCGCACGCGCTTTATCCGAAAGTGTTCGAGGAATATTGCGCAACGCATCAAATGTTCGGAGATGTCTCCGTCTTGAGTACGCCGGAATTCTTGTATGGGATGCGGCTGGGTGAGGAAATCGAAGTGGAGATCGAGAAGGGCAAAACGCTCATCATCAAACTGGTTTCCATCGGTGAGCCGCAATCCGATGGAACTCGTGTCATTTACTTCGAACTGAATGGACAACCGCGCGAAGTCATCATCGAAGATATGAGCATCGAATCCGATACGGTGAAAAAACAGAAAGCCGATCCTCAAAACGAATCGCATATCGCAGCCACGATGCCAGGAACTGTCCTGAAGGTCGCGGTTTCCAAAGGAACGAAAGTGAGGCGGGGCGAGCATATGTTGATCACGGAAGCGATGAAGATGGAAACGACCATCCAAGCACCTTTCGATGGAGTTGTGAAAGACATTCATGTCAGTGCCGGGGAATCGATTGCAACCGGTGACTTGCTCATCGAACTGGATCATTCGTAACAAACAAAGGAATGAGTGTCCTCGCCAGCACAGGATATCTAATTAGGCGCCCAGAGAAAAAGCATCCGGAGAAACTCCGGATGCTTTTATTAATTTATCGTATTAATGGTTAGTATAAGGAAGTGCGCCATTGACTTTCTATTGTTTGCTGTCCTTGGCTCTTGAAACGAGTAGGACCATATACGTCAACAGGCCGAAAAGCAAAGAGATGAACAGGGAATGCAACAGAGCCACGTAAAGGTTCAACTTGGTCAGAATGACGGTCATTCCTGTGATCACTTGCGCCGTCACCAACAGGAAGGCGATGAACCAGCCCCATAGGATGGCACGTTGATCCTTGTAATGGCGGAATGCATGAATGGCGATGACACCGATCCAGATGAAGATGAGAGCTGCGGCGGCACGATGCCCCATCTGCACCCATTCATACATATTGCCCGGTAATTCGAACCGCCCGTTGTGGCAAAGCGGCCAATCGGCGCAAACAAGCCCTGAATTTGTGTGACGGACGAGCGCCCCGGTATAGATGACAATATATGAATAGATGGATACGCCGATTGTATGCCATTTCAATGTCTTGCCAATACGGATTTTATCCGTATCGAATTTCTGGTCCACCTCGAAAATGAGCAAAGTCAACAGAAGGACAGAGGCGAAAGAAATGAGCGAGATGCCAAAATGCAGAGCGAGGATGAAGTCACCTTGTCCCCATAACACTTGAGCTGCTCCGATAAGTGCCTGCAAAATCAGGAAGAAAACAGCCATGAATGCCAAAAATTTGGTTTCCCGAATATGGCCGATCGATTTCCAAGACCAGACCGCCAAAACGACAATTAAAATTCCGACCGCTCCGGTAACGAGGCGATGGGAAAACTCGATGAGCACTTCGGCTGTGATTTCATCGGGGATAAGTTGGCCGTTGCACCCTGGCCAATGCCGTCCGCATCCCATTCCGCTGTCCGTCTTCGTCACCAGGGCGCCGCCGAGAAGAATCAGCAACATCCCGACTGTCGAAGCGACCGCGAACCATTTTAAATATTTATTATATCGCAAAAATAAAACACCTACTTTATAAGTAATGACCATTGATAAGAATGGCCCTGCTTTGTCGATGATAACGAAAAAAAAACGAAAAAACAATGTCCAACAGAGGAATTCGGCATTCCACCCCTTCATTTCACAAATTGTTCATAAAAAAGAACCTTTAACTTCACAAATGGGTTAGTGAAATGCTTTATCATAGGGGAGGGTGAGGGATTATCTGAAAAAAACTATTTATGCAGCGAAAAGCAATTTGACAGATTCAACTCGAGAAAGCTTTGTTTGATTTTTGTCGAGGTACCGTGGAAGTTGGGGATTTTTGATTATATCTATAGAAATCATGCCTAAATTTCGATATAGTAGCATGTATAGCGGTTTTCGCTGACAACTTTGAAAGGAGGGGGGATATGTCAAACGGTCGAACTATTTCGACGGCGGTCAAACCGGAAGTGGAAACGGCATCGGCTTTCAAGGATTTCCTTGCACTCATCAAAATCGGAATCGTCAATTCAAATCTGATTACGACTTTCACCGGACTATTCCTAGCATTTCGATTTACTGGCAGAGGCTTTCTGCACAATCTTGATCTGCTTGTCTATGCGATTGCTGGAACGGGGTTGATCATCGCCGGGTCTGCGGCGCTGAATAATCTGATTGATCGCGATATCGATCCGATCATGTCAAGGACAAAATCGAGACCGACTGTGACAGGCCGCTTTAAAGCACCGGCTGTTTTGGCACTCGCACTCACGTTCATAGTTCTCGGTGAAATACTTCTGTTCTCCGCATCCATGCAAGCAGGCCTTTGGGGTCTTGCAGGGGTGTTCAGTTACGTTGTTCTCTACTCGATGTGGTCGAAGCGGAAGCACGTCGCCAATACGATTGTCGGGAGCATCTCCGGTGCAATCCCGCCGTTGATCGGTTGGGCAGCAGTTGAGCCTTCGCTTGGACCCGGAGCATGGGCGCTGTTCCTGATTATGTTCATCTGGCAGCCGCCGCATTTCTACGCGTTGGCGATGCGTCGGACGGAGGAGTACCGGGCCGCGAATATTCCGATGCTGCCGGTTGTTAAAGGATTTGCCAGGACAAAGAAGTCGATGCTTGGCTGGGTGCTTTTGCTGTTGCCCTTGCCACTCTTGCTTATGCCTTTGGGAATGGGTTTCATAGTTCTTGCAACGTTGCTGAACCTTGGATGGCTTTTCCTTGCCGTTAGAGGCTTTAAGGCAGAAGATGATTTGAAATGGGCGACTTCCATGTTCATCTATTCACTGAACTACATGACAATCCTGTTTGTAGCGATGATCATCTTTTCTATCTTTATCTAACCGGAATTCTTTCTTAACACAGGAATTCACATAGAGAGGTCATCAGTCCTCAAAATTAGAAAAAACATTTTTTTAGAAAGAGAGGTATCATTAAGCGATGATGAAAGGACTCAAAAAGTGGCGTCTCTTTTCTCTTTTGACAGTTCTGACAGTGTTCCTTGCCGGGTGTGGACAAGAAGAGCTATCTACGCTCCTTCCCGCCGGTGAAGTCGGAAGAGACCAATTCAATTTGCTGCTATTGTCATCAGCAATTATGTTGCTCGTTATCTTTGTTGTCGTTGTCATCTACGTAATTTCACTCGTTCGTTTCCGACGTTCAAAATTGGGTGGAGATCATATCCCTGAACAAGTAGAGGGGAGCCACACACTTGAACTTGTATGGACGATTATTCCGATCCTCCTTGTTCTGATCCTAGCTGTCCCTACGGTTTATTACACCTACAAGCTCGGGGATGTGGCAGCGATGGATGCTGTAGATGAAGATGGAAATGCGGAAAACCTCGTTGTCGACGTGACAGCAAAACTATATTGGTGGGAATTCGAATATCCTGATCTTGGTATCGTGACGGCTCAGGAATTGGTTGTCCCGACTGATGAAAGAGTGTACTTCAATCTGATTGCAGCGGATGTAAAGCATTCGTTCTGGATTCCAGCGGTCGGTGGTAAGTTGGACACGAACGTTGAAAACGTCAATAAATTTTATTTAGTATTCGAAAAAGAATCAAAAGGTCTTAAAGACGGCGTATTCTACGGAAAATGTGCTGAACTTTGCGGACCATCACACGCACTTATGGATTTCAAAGTGAAAACATTGCCACGCGCTGAATTTGACCAATGGGTAGCTTCCATGCAGGCGACTGCGGATAACCAAGTGGTTGCAAATCCACAAGGTCAGGATGTGTTCCAACAAAGCTGTATCGGATGTCACGCAGTTTCCGGTGTAGGTGAATCCGGTGCGCAAGGGCCGAACCTTGCAACTTTCGGTGACCGTAACCGCATTGCCGGATTCATGGACTACACGGAAAAAGATCTGAAAGCATGGATAACAGATACACAAAAACACAAACCTGGCAACACAATGCCATCATTCCCTCAACTGAGTGATGCGGAACTAGATGCACTTTCCGAGTACCTCATGGGCTTATCCGTTGAAAAATAATTTGTCGATGTGAATTTGAAGAGGAGGTAAACAAATTGAGTTCAGTTGCTCAAAAAAGAGGTTTTGGTGCAACAGTATATGACTGGGTGACATCCGTCGACCATAAGAAGGTTGGAATTATGTACCTTTTCGGCGGCTTGTTCTTCTTCATCCTCGGTGGGATCGAAGCAATGCTCATTCGTCTACAGCTTCTTACGCCAAACAATGATCTAGTCAGTGCGGGGCTTTTTAACGAGCTCATTACGATGCACGGTACGACGATGATCTTCCTAGCTGCCATGCCTATATTGTTCGGATTTATGAACTATATTATGCCTTTGCAAATCGGGGCACGCGATGTTGCGTTCCCATTCCTTAACTCATTAGGTTTATGGATGTTCATCTTCGGTGGAATATTCTTGAACTTGTCATGGTTTTTCGGACACGTTCCGGATGCAGGGTGGACTTCCTATACATCACTAGCGATCGCATCCGAGGGACACGGGATGGACTTTTATGCAATCGGTCTTCAGATTGCTGGTGGAGGTACATTGATCGCAGGGATTAACTTCATTGTAACGATCATTAACATGCGTGCACCTGGGATGACTTACATGCGTATGCCCATGTTCACATGGACGACATTTGTTGCATCCACTTTGATCCTGTTTGCATTCCCGCCATTTACAATCGGATTGTTCATGTTAACATTCGACCGTATGTTCGGGGCGAACTTCTTCGATCATACCATGGGTGGGAATACAATTATCTGGGAGCATATCTTCTGGATTATGGGTCACCCTGAAGTGTACGTTCTAATTTTACCGGCTTTCGGTATTTTCTCAGAAATCTTTGCTCTCTTTGCACGGAAACGCCTTTTCGGTTATTCAGCGATGGTATTCGCTACTGTCCTGATTGGTTTCCTTGGGTTCATGGTTTGGGCCCACCATATGTTTACAGTCGGACTCGGTCCGACAGCAAATGCGATCTTCGCAGTAGCGACGATGGCGATTGCGGTTCCTACCGGGGTTAAAATCTTTAACTGGCTGCTCACAATTTGGGGAGGTAGCATCAAAGTTACGACTCCGATGTTGTACGCTCTAGGATTTATCCCTTCGTTCGTAATGGGGGGAGTCACGGGTGTTATGCAAGGTGCGGCCCCACTTGACTACCAATTGCACGATTCGTATTTCATCGTTGCTCACTTCCACTATGTAATCGTTGGTGGAGTTGTATTAGCCATCTTTGCTGGTCTACATCTATGGTGGCCAAAAATGTTCGGTACGATGCTAAGTGAGAAGCTTGGTAAAATCACGTTTGTTTTCTTCTTCATCGGTTTCCATATGACGTTCCTAATCCAGCACTGGTTAGGTTTCTGGGGTATGCCACGCCGCGTTTGGACATACATGGACGGACAAGGCTGGAATACAGCCAACTATATCAGTACGATTGGTGCGCTTCTAATGGCGGTTGGATTTACGGTTCTTGTCATCAATATCATCGTGACAACGGTTAAAAATGTGCGGGTCTCTAATGATCCTTGGGAAGATGGACGTTCGCTCGAGTGGGCAGTCCCATCACCGCCACCATTTTATAACTTTCCACAGACACCGCTTGTGCGCGGACTTGACACTGTCTGGATTGAAAAGATGGAAGGGAATAAATCTGGATTCACACCGGCGGGACCTGTTGTGGATATTCACATGCCAAATGGTTCCATCATCCCATTCTTCATGTCATTAGGTCTTTTCATTGCCGGTTTTGGTGCAATGTACCGCGCAGAAACAAGTTGGGGCCTAATAGTTCTAATCCTTGGTCTTCTACTTACTTTCATTGCGATGGGCATCCGTTCAGCAAAAGATGACCTTGGTTACTATGTGAAGAAGGAAGATGTTCTTCGAGATTTGAAAAGCAGAGGGGGGACTAACTGATGGATATCAACCAAAAATTCACCCCTGAAACATGGCCGGATCATCCGGAGAGAGCTACGCATGAGGCGAAAAATAAGTTCGTAGGTTTTTGGATCTTCCTTGCCGGAGAGATCATTCTCTTCGCAACGCTATTCGGTGGTTATCTTGCCCTGAAAAATAAAGGACCAAGCGGACTTGAGTTTAGTACGCAAAACCTTTATGAATTACCGCTTGTCTTTGTAATGACCATGCTGCTATTGACGTCATCACTTACGAGTGTCTATGCGATGTATCATCTGAAAAACTATAATTTCAAAAAGATGCAATTGTGGCTCGCAATCACAGCATTCCTTGGACTTGGCTTCTTGGCGCTCGAGGTGTATGAGTTCTCACACTATGTCGGATTGGGTTTCACTTACAGCAATAGTGCGTTCAGTTCCGCATTTTATACACTTGTCGGAACACATGGTTTCCACGTTGCAGTCGGACTTGTTTGGATTACGCTACTCATTTTCCGTAATGCGAAGCGTGGATTGAACTTGTACAATGCGACGAAATATTATACGTTCTCACTGTATTGGCACTTCATTGACGTAGTTTGGGTATTCATCTTCACTGTAGTCTACTTGATGGGAGTGATAGGTTAAGATGGCGGACATTCAAGTTTATAACAAATCATCTGCAGAGCTTGAATTAGCACAAAGACGTTCAAAAAAGTCAATGCGTGGACAAGTGACAATGTTTTCCTTGATGATTTTCTTGACGCTTGTATCATTTGCGATTGTAACAGCTTACCAAAATGAAATAACGGGATTTTCTAGTTACTTCATCATACCTATTATTTTGTTATTTGCAGCAGTTCAAGTGACTTTACAATTGTATTATTTCATGCATATGAATGAGGAAGGTCATGGAGTTGCTTCCTTATTCATGTATGTAGGTATGATACTTGGATTTGCAATGCTGCTTGGCTATGTTTTAATCGTTTGGTGGTAAATAAATCAAAAAACCTGTAAAAGTCATTCGACTTTTACAGGTTTTTTGAATGAGTATTTGTCATAGTTCGTTCATTGCGTTCTGCGAACATTCGACTTATAATGAAACGAGACGATAACGAAGGAGCGAAAGCGCGTATGCCTTTAAGTATATTTGGATTCCGAGCGCTATGGAGTCCTTGGTTTTTTTTAACGCTGGTTCTTCTAATGGTTTTGTACTTTTTACTCACTGTAAAATGGCGTGATCGTATTGAAGGGGCGGTTCCTGTTACGAAAAAAGAAATCATTTATTTTTCAGTGGCCATGTTATTACTATACATTGTGAAAGGCTCTCCTGTTGATTTACTTGGGCATATTTTGTTTTATGTTCATATGATTCAGATGGCAGTCTTGCTGTTTCTTATAGCTCCACTATTCATCATGGGGATACCGAATTGGATGTGGCAAAAAGTACTGGATACCAAAATCATTGGAAAAATATTCACTATTTTCACCAAACCAATAGTAAGTATCATTATTTTTGCCCTTATGTTTTCCTTGTACCATTATCCGGATGTGCTGGACGAGATAAAGTTGAGCTTGATATACCATGCCATTTTTACAATCACACTTTTCCTATCGGCTGTTTTCTTTTGGTGGTCACTCGTTAATACGATGCCGAATCAGAAAAGCGTGCATAGTTTGTTGAAAATCGGTCTTATGATTTTAAGTACGATCTTAATTACACCTGCATGTGCGCTTATTATTTTTAATCCGAATCCGATGTATTTGACCTATGCGAGTGGAGAAGCTTGGTTACAGTCGATGGCTCTATGTGTTCCGGCTGGTATGCTCTCAGGGCTTGCCGGTTTAGGAATTTCGGGACCTGAAATGTTTTCGAATATGTCGACAATTTATGATCAACAATTGGGCGGCATCATAATGAAAATTGTCCAAGAAATCATCTACATGATTTTCCTAGGGAAGTTTTTCCTAGCTTGGCATAGAAACGAACGGGATAATGCAGATGAAATAACGGAAAAAGCCCTTATCGAACATCAAAGATTATCCATGTATAATCAACCGAATCGGTAAAAATTGTAAGATTAGAGGGGAAATGAATGAATGTCCCATTGCTTCCTACAATCAGCACCTTTTTCATTGTTCTGTCGGCGGTGCTGGTTGCAATCGGGTGGTATTTGATTCGGAAGAAAAAAATTGAAGCGCATAAGAAGACGATGCTGGCTGCTGCGGTTTCGGCGCTCCTCTTTTTCATCATTTACCTTTCTCGGACGGTGTTTGTCGGGAATACCGCTTTTGGCGGACCGGAACATTTAAAAGTGTATTATACGATATTTCTTAGCTTTCACATTTTTTTAGCGACAACGGGGGCCGTTTTCGGCATAATCACGCTTTACACGGGCCTGAAGCAGAATTTGGTGCGTCACCGCAAAATCGGCCCTGTTACGAGTATCATCTGGTTCTTCACTGCCATTACAGGGGTGGCTGTCTATCTCCTTCTTTATATTTTCTATAAAGGCGGGGAGACGACGTCGGTTTTCAAAGCGATATTAGGATTGTAAGCAAAAAAACACGTGACCCAGACGACAGGTCGCGTGTTTTTTATCATATTCTGAAGCTGAGTTTGATGATTCCTGCTTCTCTTGCTGTTGTAAAAAGGATGACAATAAGTGGTCCGAGGAAAAAGCCGAGGAAGCCAAACAGCTTCAATCCGATGAACATCGCTATTAATGTCGGAAGCGGTGATAACCCGATCTGGGAACCCATCACCTTTGGCTCTACCGTCCTTCGGATGATAAGGAGAATAGCCGCTAAAATCGCTAACTTCGTGCCCATGGCGACATCCCCGCTTATGTAATGATACAGCGACCATGGCACCAGGATAATAATCGACCCAAGAATCGGAATGACGTCGATGATCCAGATGACGAGTGACATGACAACGGCGTATTTCGGCGCGATGATGAGCAGCCCTATGAATGTCACTGCTAAAATGATGAAACTGACGAGAAGCTGGGCTTTCATGAAACCGAAAATGACAGTGTTTAGTTTCGTGATCATATATCGCACTTTTTCGGCTGTCGATGTTGTCAAATGTCTGAATAGCGTCTTTTTAAGTTCAGGCAATTCAAGCATGAATAAAAAAAGGGCAATCAAATACACGAGCAAAGCGACGAGGAGATTAGGAATGTCAGTCATCAGGTCCATGATACGTTGGTAACTTAGCAAGTCCAATACCGAATCCCGGATGGATTCAAAAATATTTTTGAACTCTTTTTGGATTGCCTTCACTACGTCGTCCGGCATACCTGCCGTATATTGAAATAACTTATTCTGTGAATCAATCCATAACCCCGACATGGAATTGAAATAATTGGGGGCCTCTTTTGTGAAATGGATGATTTTCCCTATGAGGCGAGTCACCGTATAATATAGAATGGAAGTGACGATAGCGAGGATGAAGATGAATACCGAGATGACGGAAATTTTGCGGTTCCATTTAACTCTTTTTTCCGCGAGCCGGACAAGAGGATCGATCAGTAAAGCCGTGATCAGTGCAAAGATGATCGGTAAGGACACCGGTACGATGAACACGAATAGTAAAATAACCAAGATGATGCTCATAAGAATAATAAAGTTTCGTTTCGTAAGCCATTTTGCCAACCGTCATTCCCCCAAAAACCTTAACTATTTCAATTATACCCAAAAGGGGAAGAATTGAATAGGAAGAGACAAGAAATTCTAAAAGACATGGAATATAATAAAAAACCGGAGAACAGGATGCTCTCCGGTGACGTGGATTACTTTGTTAATGCAGGCTTCTTGTCTTTCTTTGCTTCTTGTACTTCTGTTGCCACTTTCAAATTATACGGTTTCAAATCTGCATTCACCGCTTTTAACGTAGCTGCACAATCCTTTAGCAAGCTGGCTGGGAAATGTTCCTCTTCCCCATATTCAACGCCAAATGGGTAGTAGTATTTTCCGATAACCGGTTTTTTCAGTTGGATGATCGCATCGCGCATGTCTACATCCCCTTCAGTTGCCACTCCGAACACGCGTAAATAATATGTGCCTTCTTTTACAACATATTTTTTATCGTATGTGACACGCTCATAGTCCCATTGTCCAGCACGGATCAAATCATGTTTGAGCATGATTTCGTCCAGTACATTGACGTCTGCACGAATATTTTCAATATCTGTATTTTCGATATACATTGTTTCGTCCTCCTTATATATAATCCAGCCGTTACCCTATACCTATTAATAATAGAACAAAATGATTCTAGTTGCAATGACAACATTGTGTCAGCAAATATTGGACGGAGAAAAATAATTTACTATTTAATCTATATCGGGCAATGCCGAAGTATAATAAAGAGAGCCATTATTCGCTCAAAAAAGCCATTTTGGAATTTGAACTATTTACTGTCCAATTGAGAATAAGGTATACTGATGGTTTACTTCATCCTGTATTTTGTCATATCCTACAGGCAACTGCGGAGTATATTTTGAGAAAATCATTTGATTCTGTGAATCGTTAAAATCTTACAAAAGGGGAGCGGGACGCCGTTTATGAAAGTGATTTGGAGAATTGCTGTACTTTTGATCCTAGTCCTTGCCTTTCTATATTATATGGATGACCGGGTATTGGAAAACGAATTATTGGAATCCCCAGTCAACCATGGAAACCCGATTCCGGTCCCTCCATCAGGTGAAGAGTCGAGGATGGATGCGTTAGCCCGCCCGGCGAAAGGGATTTCCACATATGTCGGGAAAAAGGCGGATGCGTTGGTGGAGGCTTATGGAGAACCGGATCGGAAGGAGCCATCCGGCTACGGCTTCCATTGGTGGGTGTACAGGGGGGCGGACCGGTTGATGGCTGGAGTCCAGGATGGCGTAGTCACGCAAATTTATAGCGCCGATGTGAATGCCGATGTCACCCCGTTTACCATCAGTCAGGATGTCGAAGAGATTCGCAGGTTCACCATTATGGAATCCGAAGTGAATGTTCAAGTCGACAATAGTATTTATACATTTACCCTCAATAGTGAAGATATGAAAAACCGTGTGCTTGTTCCATATGAAGGGGTTTATGCACAGCTCTATATAGATGAAATGGATGGTGCCTTGGAGGCGGTCCGTTTCATTGACCCCATCATGTTAGTCATCCAGCAGCCTTATGACATGGCATATATGGGCAATATGGTTACAGCGGAACGGCCGTCCTCCACGGTCCAGATGGAAGTGAATTTCGCAATGGAATTGCAGATTTTCGAATTGACGAACCATTATCGGATCAAACATGATCTCCCCGAACTCGTGTGGGATGAGCAGCTCGATGTTGTGGCGAGTGAACATAGCAAGGACATGGCCATTGAAAATTACTTCTCCCATGAATCTCCCGGAACCGGCAATTTGGCCAATCGGCTTAAGGCGGCTGACATCGTCCATAAGAAAGCGGGAGAGAACATCGCCTTCAATTATGTAGATGCGATTGAAGCCGTCCACGGTTGGCTCAATTCCCCAGCCCATCGGAATGTACTGCTCGATAAGGATTTCACCCATATCGGCACAGGTGCCTATGGAAAGTACTATACCCAAGATATGATCCGCAGAGTGGCGGAGGAACCAGAGCCGGAAGAGGAATGAATTACGGCAATACCCAGGTTCCCTCTTCCGGATTGGCAATGCCCCTTATGTAAAGGGGTATTTTTGTGTCCAAGGCGTGCAAGGCAGCCCGCTTCTGAATGATCGGTTTTTCACAGTCGAGCAGGGACAAGAAATCAGATAAAGAGATTTTATCCAGCTTGTATGCTGTGGCAACTTTTTTGGGGTCATCTGTCATGACTCCGGGTACATCTTTGTAAAACGTCACATGATGTGCCTGTAATGCGGCTCCGAGTGCAATGGCGGTCAAATCGCTGCCCCCCCTGCCGAGTGTCATCACTTCGCCTTTGTCATTGACTCCTTGAAACCCCGGGATGATCAAGCAGCGGCTCTCTTGGAATCCATCAAGAATCGTGGATGTGTCAATCGATTCAATGGCAGCATCGCCGAAATCCCCGCTAGTCGTCACCCCAGCCTGCCTCCCATGCAACACAAAATTGGAAATGCCGGCATCCTTCAATTCAGCTGAGAGGACGGCGGCAGCGATCAGCTCCCCACAGGACGCTGCCAGATCACGGGCCTTCTTATCCGATGAAAAAGCAGGCGTCAGTTGCAATAGGCTATCTGTCGAGTAGGGGTCGTTCATCCGTCCGATAGCGGAGACTACGACCAATACTTGATGGTACTTATTCAACCCTTCCCTTATATGCTCGATGCATGCAGCTCTCATCTGTTCATCTCTCATGGCGATTCCGCCAAATTTCTGGACGATCATATAGACCCCCAACTTTCTTCGTGACATTCATACCTTCTTGTTCATACGATAAAGTATGTTCGCTCTCAATATATTCGTTTTTTTTGAAAATGTTCGGGAAGGGGAGAGGGGTGTTGCATGTAACGGAGCTTCTGAAAGATTGGCCTTGTACGGTCACAGGAGGACGCCCTAGGATTCAGGTTACAGGCATTACGGAAAGAGCCGCCAATGTCGGGAAGGGGTTTCTATTTGTCGCAAGAAGAGGAAAGCGGCAAGATGGAGCCAATTATATAGAAGAGGCAATACAAAAAGGTGCATCCGCCATTGTCGTCGATCGTCCTTCCTTGTCGGAACTACCGTTGAATGTGCCGATTATCACAGTCCCGGATTGCCGAAAGTTTCTTTCCTATGCAAGTGCCCGGTTAGCAGGCAATCCGTCTGATAGGTTGACGGTCGTGGCCGTGACCGGGACGAACGGCAAGACGACCGTCACCCATTTTATCGGGCAATTACTGCAAGGGATGGGCATCCGATGTGCCGTGATCGGGACGATTGGTGTTTTCATCGGGGGAGAACGAATAGAGTATGACTGCCCGGAAATGACGACGCTGCCCGCCGAATATTTGCATCCTTTATTGGCGGATTGCGAAAGCCGGGGGGTGACCCATGTCATATTGGAAGCTTCCTCCATCGGTTTGGCCACCTCACGATTGGCGCATTGTGATATCGACGTCGGCCTCCTATTGAATATCGGTCAAGATCATTATGAGGAACATGGAGGCAAGGAATCTTATATTGCCGCCAAAGGACTGTTACTGCGTCTAGCCCAGGCCGCCATCGTCAATCAAGACGATGTCCAATGCCGTCTAATGGCGGACGCATCGGAACCGCCTGCTCTTCATTTCGGCGCTGCTGCCATGCTCGGCTATTCCACGGAGCCAATCCTTCGAAAACTTGCAATCCCTGGCCATTATAATAAAATGAACGCCATTGCAGCCGCAAGTACACTCATCGCTCTTGGCTACACGGTCGACGATGTCGCCGAGCAAATCGGTGCGTTGGCTTTGCCGGAAGGAAGATTGCAGCGTTTGGAACAGGATGGAGTCCAGGTATTCATCGACTATGCCCATACACCGGACGCGCTCGAAGCCGTCCTTCAGACATTGTCGACCAGTTGCTACGGAAAGCTCATTACCGTTTTCGGCTGTGGGGGGGAGCGGGATAAGGGGAAACGGGCGGAGATGGGCGAACTGGCAGTCCGTTATTCGTCCCTTGTTTTCATCACAACCGATAATCCGCGCAATGAAGACCCCGTACTCATTGTGCGGGATATCAAGGAAGGATTCGGGGGGGACTGTTCGACGGTCGAGGCGGTGCTGGATCGGAAAGACGCCATACGTCAAGCGGTCTTCCGGGCTGCTCCTGGAGACATCGTGTTGATTGCCGGAAAGGGCCATGAAAAATACCAGCAGACCGCAACCGGTGTCCTTCCTTTTTCGGACGTCGCCGAGGCGGAACGGGCCCTCACGGAAAAAATATATGAAGGGAAAGTGGAAAGGGAATCGAGGTGACAAAGGAAAACGTCCCTAAATTCCGGTCGGCAATAGGTGCACATGCGCTTTGAAATCTGGTATGATGGACGGGATGGGAGGCGATGATTGTATGATGATGACCGACGAATGGCTCGCCATCATCGAACAGATAGATGAACTTGCTGACATGCTGTTGCATTCGGAAGTGGTGGCCAGGTACCGTCGAGCCCATGAACGGGTCTATTCGGACGCGGATCTGGTCCAGTCAATCAGGCAGTTCAACGAGATGAAGGAACGATATGAAGAAGTGCAGCGGTTCGGGAGGTACCACCCGGATTACAATATAGTGATGAAATCGATCCGCCAGCAAAAGCGGGAGTTGGATTTGAATGAACAAGTCGCCGCCTTGCGACTGGCGGAAAATGATATCCAGCAAATGTTGGATGAAATCGGGCTGAACATGGCCCATGCCGTTTCCGAGGCAGTGAAAGTACCGACCGGCAACGCCTTTTTCACAGATTCCTCCTGTGGAACGGGTTGCGGAACGGGTGGAAGTTGTTCCTGTTCGGCTTGAGGAAGGAAGAGGGCTGCCTGTTAACGGCGGCCCTCTTTTTGGACTGAAATGCTCGGAGTTGGCAAGGGTTTCGGCGAATGAAAAGGAAAGGGCTGTCCGATTCTACGGACAGCCCTTTCCCTTTCATTCGCCCCCGTGCTCTTGCACGATTTCCAGTGCCAGCTCCGGATTGTCGACAATAAAACCGGCCGCACCGGCATTCAATAATCTTGTGAAAGTTCCCCGATCTGTGATCGCCTCGAAATAAATCGGGATGTTCAATCTGGAAAGGAACTGGACGAAGCTATCGGATCCGTAGTGGAAAAGGGCCTTTTTATCGGGAACTCTGAAAAGGTCGGCCCGTGGGTTGTAGAGATGGCCGAATCTGCTTGCATAGGCAGCATATGCCTTTTTCACTTCGTTCACTCCGGCACCGATGGCAATCTTATGCTGTGCATATAAGTTGAATCGGTCGGTCTGCTCGTCATAAGGACTAGTTACTGCAATACGGTCTTCTACGCCGATTTCGTCCAACAGACCCCATAGCTTCGATGGCATCAGGCTTCCTTCATATGTATCGGGTGCATCCACCAGATTGATCATCACAAACATATGGGGGAACAGTTCCAACATCTCCCGCAAGGTGACGACTTGCTCCCCTTGGTCACGGTATTTAAAAATTCCGTTGTCATCGGAAAATCCATAACCGGCATCCGCCGCTTTTAACTCTTGAAGCGTAAAATCAGACACATTGCCGGACAAATCCGTTGTCCGATCGACGGTTTCATCATGGAAGAGGATGATTTCT
Source organism: Bacillus sp. OxB-1 (assembly GCF_000829195.1). Taxonomy (GTDB): domain Bacteria; phylum Bacillota; class Bacilli; order Bacillales_A; family Planococcaceae; genus Sporosarcina. The sequence continues at coordinate 2,011,228 of NZ_AP013294.1, forward strand.
TCATCCTTCGTCAGCCGGGCATCGATCGCAAATCCATGGACACCCAATTCGGCGGATGCTGTGAATGCTGCCATAGTGTGTTCTGGTGTGTCCGCAAGACCGCCCCGGTGTGCCAGAATGATCGGGTTTTCAAAATCGAGCGCTTTCTTTCCTTCCCGTGGAACCGGTTTTGCCACGACTTTGGAAGCGGCCCAAGCTGCAATGCCGGCAGCCCCAACTGAAAGTGCAACCTTTGTTTTCTTCCCCATTCAGGAACCTCCTCAATTTACATATCCTTATTTCATTATAGGATAAAAGATTGATACTGTCAGCCATATTTGGCAACCAAGCAGTTGGAATCCTGGAGGTCGGTAGGAAGGAAAGGTCTCGATCTTACGGTGCATTGGAAGATGACGAACCTCCCATCTCCACAAAACTTATGCCAGGTTGATGAATGTCTGTTTCTCGCCGTGCTCCGTTCCGATTTTCTGAGAGCGAAAGTTGGATGATGTTCGGTTGCAGGCCTTTTCGGACCTATGGTATTGTATGTGTTAGGAAAAGAGGGGAAATCTATGGTTGATCGACAAGGAGTAATTGTATATCTCCATCATTTAAGACAGGCAAAATCATTCCGTAAGTACGGTCATGTCCATTATATCTCTCGCAAGATGAAATATGTGGTCCTCTATTGCAATCAGGAGGATATCGATAGTGTCATCAGCAAGATCGAGCGGTTGCCGTCCGTGAAGAAAGTGTTGCCTTCCTATCGGCCGTTCATTAAGACGGAATATACGAATGCCAAGCCTGACAAAGCGAAAGAATATGATTATAAAGCCGGTTTATAAGCTCACTGCAGCGGAGGCAGAAGATGGTTCAGACGCAAGATGCCGATAACATATTGATAATACAGTTCCTGCTCGGCAAATTCTGAAGAGTTCTTTAATTCAATGGTGACGGGTTGGCTTCCAGCTTGCTGCGCCGCTTCTTGGAACAGGGCGATCCGTTTTGAATTCTGGTCCGCAACGCCTTCGCGGCAAATGTAGATCGGCATGAAATTGCAGCCGCTGGCCGGCCGGAACGAAGCGGCCAGTGAGAACGCCTTGCCGGTTGCTGTGTTGGAAACCAGCAGATAGGTGTTATGTAAACGTTGGCTGTTGGTACGGATCAATTCACAGAGTTCATAGACATCGCCATACCCTTCGCCGAGTTCGATAAATCGCTGATGCAAAATCATAAGGAACACTACCTTTCTGAATACGGAGTACTGTATTCATTATACCATGCGACGGGGTGTAGAACTTGAAATTTATTGTGAGGACGGTTGTAGTTTTGTTGATTGTGGATGCGCTGCTTATCTATATGCACTACAGTCAGAAAGAAGGGACGGACGTGGAAGCTGTGGGCATCCGGGAAGTCAAGCAGGAGATTGAGCTGGTGAACCGTCCGGATGGCCTTCACATCCGCCACCATTTTAGCAATCTATCCCCAGATCGATACGAAATCGTCTGGCCCGAGAAAAGTGTGAGCCGCTCCTGCCATTTAGAAGATCCAACTTCCTGTGATCGATTGGATGAAAATCTGACCGGACTATCGGAGGGGGAGGTGCCTGTCCAGTCCATTTCCTATGTGATCCCAAAGGAACAGACCATGAAGGGAACCGCATTATTCCGAAACACCTTTGCGGAGCTTCGGGGGGCGATCGTGTCATCGACCCGCTTCCATTTGACGGATGAGACGGGGATTGGCGGCTTATGGGTCAACGGTTTGAAACGGGTCGGGCATAAGGAGATGGAACATATCGATTATTCCTATTACCGAGGAGCAGGGAGCGTATCAGATCTTTATTGGCAAAGAGAGGATTCACCTTTACTATTTAAGGGGAATCGCTTGTCCGTTTATGGAAAAAGTGGAGCGGAGACCGATTTTGAAAGCGCGGATACGGCGCTGGAGGAAGTACAGGTGCCTCATTCCACCGTTATTCTGGGGCAGGAGGGACAAGTCGTCCGTTCGGGGCGTTTCATCATCACACCGAATCAAAATATTGGACGAGCCACGGACCTCTTCATGGCAAGCAGCATCGATGCGCGATTCCAACTGCCGGCAACAGGGCCGCCCCTTGCTGAATTGCTAGCTTCCATTTTGAGCGGGAAGCCGACAGGTTCAACCGAAGCCCAGGCCATGTACCAAACACTGCTGGAATCGGTCACAGAGGAAGAAATGGCCGCCCTGCAGACCAAACTACATAAGAAAACAGGGGAAAAGATGAATGGGGCAGCTCTTGATGATCTGATAGGAGAAGTGACGGGTTTTGGCACTTCCTATTTTGAAAAAAGCCTCAAAGACGGTTCCGCCGATCATCCATTCCTCGTGGAAGACCTACGGACGATCACGTTAAATGGA